>NZ_JBEYID010000007.1:0-158228 GCF_040635605.1 Streptosporangium sp. NPDC006930
TGCTCCCCATGATGTTCACCCTGACCATCCTCCTGGCCATGATCGCCCACCGCCTCACCCGCTCCCGCCCCGCCACACTCCTCGCCATCACGGGCTCGATCTCGGTCGGAGCGGCGAGCCTCTACCTGGGCAGCAGCGAACTGTTCACCTGGGGAGGCATTCCCGACGCTTCCTGGACGAGCCCCACCCAGGCGTTCGGAGCCCTCCTGTTCGCCCCGGTCGTCCTGCTGCTCGTCGACCTCCTCGATCACGGGCACCGCGGTGCGGGCAGATGGTCACTGCTGGCGATCCTCCTCCTCGCCGTCATGGGGGCCAAGGCCGTCTACCTGCCCCTGCTCGCGGCGGGCCTGCTGGCGGTGGTCGCGGTCCAGGTGATCAGGCGGCGCCGGGTGCCGTGGCCCGCGCTCACCGCGCTCGGGATGACCGCGGCGTGCTTCCTCATCGCGCAGGTGACGCTGTTCGGCCGGGTGCGGCAAGGGCTGATCGTCGACCCCCTCTCGTTCGCGCGAACCGCGTGGGGCGAGTTGACCGGCCTGGGCGAGCAGGTGAGCCCTCCGTTGGCCTCGGTGCTCGCCGTCGCGTCGCTCTACCTGTTGTGCTGGGCCGTCGCGTGGTGCGGGATCCTCGGGCTGCTGTGCAGGCCAAAACTGCTCCTGCGACCGGCGGTGGTCCTCCTGCTCGGCATGGGCGCGGCGGGCATGGGCGCGGCGCTCCTGCTCGGGCACCCGGGCCGGAGCCAGCTCTTCTTCCTCTGGGGCGCCTATCCCTACCTGGTGATCGTCGCGGTCTACGGGATCCTCGTCCTCCTGCGGCGCGCACGGGTCTCGCTCGGAGAGGCGATGTGCTCGGCCGGCGCCGGAGCGGTCGCCGCCTACGCGATTCCCGTCCTGTGCGGCGTCGGAATCCCCCTCGGTCCCGGTGAGCGGGACACCGTCCTCTACCGGCCGTACATCGTGCTGGCGGTGGCCGTCGTCCTGGTGTCCGCCGTCCTGGTCGTCAGGTGCGGCGGCCTTCGCGGATGGGCCCTCGTGACCATCATGCTCGCGGCCGTCGGCCTGCCCGCCTACGGGCACGCGCGTGTCCTTTCCGTCATGGACCGCCTCATCGGAAATGGTTCTCCCGCGGTCTGGCCGGTGGCCTCGCCCGTCCCCCTGGGCGCCCTGGAGGCCGGTCGGTGGCTGCGCGACCACTCGGATCCGGACGACCTGGTCGCCACGAACGCGCACTGCCGCTGGGGGTACGAGAACCCGTGCGACAGCCGTCAGGCCTGGGTTGCCGCCCTGTCGGAGCGGCGGGTGCTGGTCGAGGGATGGACCTACACCGCGGCGAACATGAGCCGCTGGCGACCGGGGTCCCTGCCGGAACGCCTGCCGTTTTGGGACGGTGAGCGGCTCGCCCTCAACGACGCCGCCTTCCGGACCCCCTCGGCGGCCACGATCGGGCGGCTGCGCGAGCGCTACGGGGTGCGCTGGCTCTTCACCGACGAACGCCGCACCGGACCGGCCTCCGGGATCGAGGACTTCGCCGAACTCCGGTTCCGCTCCGGCGACTGCGCCGTCTACCGGATCCCGGAGCACGAGATCTCCCCAGGCGCCGCCGACGACCCACCGGGCGACGACGCGTCGGCCCGGCCAAGCCGGGCCGGAAGGACACCGAGCCCATCAGGGAGGTTGACATGAGGATTCTGCACATCGGATACCGACTTCCACCCGAGCCGGGGGGAAAGGAGCGCTATATCGAGCGCCTCAGCCACGAGCAGATGCTGCGCGGACACGAGG
Source organism: Streptosporangium sp. NPDC006930 (assembly GCF_040635605.1). Classification (NCBI taxonomy): domain Bacteria; kingdom Bacillati; phylum Actinomycetota; class Actinomycetes; order Streptosporangiales; family Streptosporangiaceae; genus Streptosporangium; species Streptosporangium sp. NPDC006930. The sequence continues at coordinate 1,779 of NZ_JBEYID010000007.1, forward strand.
TGGTCGTCGCCCACCGGCGGGGCGACGTCCCCGGCGACGCGAAGGCGCTTCCGCTGGCACGGACCGCTGCCAGCCGCGCCGTCTCCAGGAGATCGGATGTGATCGCCTTCGCCATGGAGTGCGCGCGGACACTCCGCCGGGCACACCGGATCGACATCGTGCACGCGCACGGCGACCACCGCGAGGCGCTCGGCCTCGGCTCCGCCGCACGTCGAGCGGGGATCCCCCTCCTGATCCATGTCCACGGCGCCCTCACGGTGCGTCACCGGCGGATCATGCCCTGGGCCTTCCGCCACACCGACGGATTCATCGTGGCCGGAGAAAGGCCGCAGGAGGACCTGCTGGCGGCCGGCGTGCCGGAGCGGCGGATGCGGGTCATACCCGGCGGCCTGAACCTCGATCACCTCGCCGGATTCCGGACGAGACATCCGGTCGAACCGGGATTGATCGTCAGTGTGGGCTCGCTGGTGAAGGTGAAGAACCACGCGCTGACCATTGAGGCCTTCCACCGGCTACGAACCGACCACCCCTGCGCGCGGCTCGTCATCGCGGGTGACGGCCCAGAACGCGCCCGGCTTGAGCGGCTCGCCGGGACAGGGCGGGGAATCGAGTTCACCGGGCACATCCCCGCCGACGACGTGTACTCGCTGGTGAGCCGGGCCCAGGTGGTCGTGCACGCCTCCCAGCGGCTTCCCGCCATCGGCGAGGGCATTCCCTTCGCCCTCCTGGAGGCCCTCGCGCTGGGCACCGCCGTCATCGTCTCGTCCGACGCCTCGCTCGGCGCGGCCGTGGCGGACGGCTCCGCCTACCGCGTCTTCCGGTCGGGATCCGTGCACGACCTGGTGACGCACCTGCGATCGGTCCTCGACGACGAGGCGCTGTGCCTTGAGATGATCGAACGCGGCGTGCGGGCCGTGTCGAACCTCGACTGGCGGATGGTGGGCGACCGCATCGGGGAATGGTACGAGACGCTCATCGCCGACCGGCCCCTCGCCCCGGCGGGCGCGTCGTGAGCGGCCTGCACGTCTGTGAAGTGATCAAGACGCTGGACGTGGGCGGCGCGGAGGTCCTGCTCGTCGAGAGGCTGCTCTCCGCTCCCCCGACGGGCAAGCGCTACACCGTCGTATGCCTGCGCGCCTCCACCCACGAGCTGAGCGGGCGGCTGCGATCGGCGGGTATCCGGGTCGTCGACCTCACCGCGTGCCCGCGCTGGCTCCGCCTGGCCCGCCTCGCGTGCGTGGTGCGAAGGCTGGAACCCGACGTTCTCAACATCCACTCCCCCCTTCCCGCGTCGCTCCTGCGGCCCGTGTCCCAGCTGTTGCGTCCTCGCCCGGCCCTGGTCTCGACGGTGCACAACGTGCGCTACCGCCTGCCGACGATGTTGCTCGACCGGGCGACGGGATGGCTGGACATCCGGACCGTGGCCGTCTCCCCGGAGGTCGCCCGCGCTCGCACCGGCAGGCGCTCGCGGAACCTGTCCGTTCGCGTGCACGGCGTCCACGTCGCTGAACAGCGCCGTTGGGCGGCTCGATCGGAACAGACGAGGCGAGAGTGGAACGTCTCCCCGGACACCTTCCTGATCGTGCACGTCGCCAACTTCCACGCGCAGAAGAACCACGAGCTACTCGTCGAAGCCGCGGCGAGGGTCGGGGAGCGAGACCCCCGTCCCCTGTTCCTGCTCGCCGGATCCGGTCCCCTGCACGCGCGGGTGGCTCGCCGGGTCGAGGCGCTCGGCCTGGGCAACGTGCGTCTGCTCGGTCACGTGCCCGACGCCGGCCGGCTCATCGCCTCCTCCGATCTGCTCGTGCTCAGTTCCTCCTACGAGGGGTTGCCCGTGGTCGTCATGGAGGCTCTCGCCGCGGGCGTGCCCGTCGTGTCCACCGCCGTGGGCGGAGTGCCCCATCTGATCGAGGACCAGAGGAACGGCCTCCTCGTCAAGCCGGGGGACCCCGCCGCCCTCGCCGAGGGCATCCTGCGGGCGACACAACCGGAGATCCACGCGCGCCTTCGCGAAGGAACGCGGGAAAGCGCGGAGCTCGTGGACATCAGCCGGGCGGCCGTCTGGTTCGACAGGCTCTACGACGAGGTCTGCTCGTAGGACATGGTCACCACTCTCGGACGTGCCGTCCACCGGATGCGCCCGCCTGGCGGGCGCCATCTGCGGACCTTCACATCGCTGACCGCCGCCGGCCTTGGCGAGGCGGTTCTTCCCACTCTCAGCCTGATCGCCCTGGTACGCCTGACGGGGAGTGAGACATCGGGTCAGGTCATCTTCGCCCAGTCTGTGGCGACCGTCTGGTTCCTCCTGTGCGATCCCTGCCTGGAGAACGCCGCCCAGCGATTCGTCCCCATCGAACAGCAGCGGAGCGGGCAGGGCTCCTCGCTGTTCATGCGCCTGATGCACTGGGACGTGGCGATCGGCGTGGCCGCGGCCTGTGTCGGCCTCGTGGCGGTGCTGGCCGCGCGCCTGCTGGGTTCCCTGTCGGACGAGTTCGCGCTCATGTTCGCTCTCGCGATCGTCACACGCGGGTCCATGGCGTCGTACGGCACGGCGGGCGCGGCCTTCGCGCTGACAGACCGGCTGCGCGCTCTGGGCACACTCAGAACGCGATGCGCGGTCCTGTCGTTCGGGCTGTCCCTTGGCGGGTTGTTCCTTGGCGGACCCCTTCTCTACCTGGGGGGGCAGGCCGCGGGTGCGCTGGTGATGGCGGTGGTGTTCTACCTGTTGGCGACCCGGGGGCTCCTCGCACGGATGGGACCGGCCGTCGCACGGGTCCGGCTGCCCTCGGGCATGGTCGCCTTCACCGTGAAGACATCCATGGGCACCAGCGTGGCCGGGATCTCCGACTCGGGCATCCTCACCCTGGCCGGCCTGCTGGGCGGACCGACCCTGGTGACCATCCTCAAGATCGCATCGGCCCCCGGCCGCTTCTACGCCAACCTGGCGATCCCGGTGGCCGCGATGCTCTATCCCCGGATCATCCGGAGCGCCACGGCGGGAGCGGGAAGGGCGCCCATCATCCGGGACATCACGCGCACCACCCTGCTGCTCGCCGCGGCCGGAGCGGTGACCATCGCCGTCGCGCTCCCGGTGACCGACGCCGTCATCGGCATGGCCTACGGCCCCGGCTACGCCCACCTCGGCGTGGTCGCCGTGGTGCTCCTGGGCGCCGCCTGCGTGAAGGGAACGGTCTGCTGGTCCAACGTGCTCCCCCTCGCCCTCGGCAGGCCCGGCCGGCGGCTCGCGTACCTCCTCGCGGAGGGGGGCATGCTCCTGGGCGTGCTCCTCGTCGGCAGCCGAACCACCTCGGGCCCGTTCCAGACGTCGCTCTGTTTCGCATGGGGAACGCTCGCCGTCGCCACGCTCGGCACGGGTTTTTGGATCGGGTCGTTGCGGCGCATCACCGACCTCGGTTGTCCAGAGCGCGAGTGATCTTCCAGCATCGAAACGCAGCTACATAAAAGGCTAATTCGCCATATTTCCCGCGCGGCCACTCGCAAGGTCATCGGACCCGATAGGGATCATCGGGCGGACTGTGAACACTTGGGACGACCCAGCTAGATCATGCTTAGGTAGGGAATAGGAAAAACATCGCGCCACCACCGTGATGGTGTCGGCGAACAACTCAAAGGGCGAACTAGTTTCTCCAACGTGAACCAGGCCTGTCACCGAGGAGCCCGCATGAAGCCGGACGGCCGGATTCGTGTCATGGAAATCATCGCCCGAATGAACGTCGGCGGCCCCGCCACGCAGGTGTCGGGGCTGTCGGAGGGGTTGGACTCGAAGGAATTCGACCACCGCCTCTACACCGGCTACGTCGATGCCCAAGAGTGCGACCACCTCCGGCTGCACGGGACGGAGACACGGGTCCAGCGGGTCCCCGGCCTCGGACGGTCGGTCAGACCCGGAGACGACTACCGTGCGCTCTTCTGGCTGATCAGCGCCATGCGGGCGTTCCGTCCGCACATCGTCCACACCCGCACGGCCAAGGCGGGCGCCCTGGGCAGGGTGGCCGCCCGCCTGGCCGGCGTCGGCTCGGCCCGGGTGCACGTCTTCCACGGGCATCTCCTGCACGGCTACTTCTCCCCGGTCAGGCGCGAGCTCTACGTACGGTCGGAACGGCTCCTGGCCTCCGTGTCGGACCGGCTCGTGACGGTGGGGTCCCAGGTCAGGGACGATCTGCTCCGGGCCGGGATCGGGCGCCCCTCGCAGTACGTGGTGATCCCTCCCGGTGTCCGGCTGAAACCGATCCCCGACCGCGGGACGGCACGCGCCGCGCTGGGACTGCCACCGGACGCGCCCGTCGTGGCGTACGTGGGCCGCCTCACCGCGGTGAAGCGGCCCGACCGGTTCCTCGCCGTGGCCGACGCCGTATCCAGGCAGATCCCCGGCTGCCGCTTCGTCGTATGCGGGGGCGGCGACCTGGAGCGGCAGTTCACCCGGGACGTCGAGCCCGTCCGCGACTCCTTTCACCTGCTCGGCTGGAGGAAGGACGTGGAGACCGTCTACGCCGCCGCCGACGTGGTCGTGCTCACCTCCGACAACGAGGGGACCCCGCTCACCCTCATCGAGGCCGGCATGGCGGGCACGCCGGTCGTCTCCACCCGGGTGGGAAGCGTCGCCGAGGTCGTCAGGGACGGCCACACCGGTCTGCTGGCGTCGACCGACCCGGCCGAACTGGCGGCGCACACCGTCCGTCTGCTCCGCGACCCGAGCCTGGCCCGCCAGATGGGCGAGGCGGCCCAGGAGTGGACACGATACGCGTTCGGCGTGGATCGCCTCGTCTCCGATACCGAGCACCTCTACCGGTCGCTGTGCGGGAAGGCCGGCCGACGGCTCGTGGCGGAGGAGAACACACGATGAGAGTGCTGGTGACGGGCGGCGCCGGTTTCATCGGCGCGCACATGTGCCGGGTGCTGGCCGCCAGGCCCGAGGTCGGGCACATCACGGTGCTGGACGATCTGAGCAGCGGGGATCTCACCAATCTCGACGGCGTCGAGGCGACGGTGGTGACGGGCAGCATTCTGGACCGAGACCTGCTGACGGACCTGGTGGCCGGTGCCACGCACGTGATCCACCTCGCCGCCCGGCCGTCGGTGCCCCGCTCCCTGGCCGACCCGCTGGCCTCGCACGCCGTCAACGCGACCGGCACCCTGCACGTGCTGGAGGCGTGCCGCGCGAGCAGACCGCACGTGATCCTCGCCTCCTCGTCCTCGGTGTACGGCGACAGTCCCGAATCCCACAAGCACGAGGACCTGCCCACCAGACCGCTCAGCCCGTACGGGGCCGGCAAGCTCGCCGCGGAGGCGTACGCACTGGCCTACGCGCACAGCTACGGCCTGCCGGTCCTGCCGTTCCGCTTCTTCAACGTCTACGGCCCGCTGCAGAGCGCCGGGCACGCGTACGCGGCCGTGATCCCGGCGTTCGTCTCCGCCGCGCTGCGGGGCGAGCCGGTCCCGCTGCACGGCGACGGCCTCCAGTCGCGGGACTTCACCTACGTGGGCTCGGTGACCCAGGTCCTCGCCGACGCGGCCGCGCGCCGGATGACCAGCACGAAGCCGGTGAACCTGGCGTTCGGGACCCTCGTCTCCCTCCGGCACCTGATGGGCGTCCTCGCCGAGATCCTCGGCCGCCCCGTCGAGGAGACCTGCCTGCCGCCCCGGCCGGGCGACATCCGGCAATCCCAGGCCTCTCCCCGCCTGCTGCGCGAACTGTTCCCCGGCGTGTGTCCCGTCCCGCTTGAGGACGGGCTCCGCACGACGGTGGCCTGGTTCGAGAGAACCCAGGCCCCGGGCATCGGGGCGAAGGTCGCCGGCTACGCGTGATCCACCGCTTCCTCCCGCCAACAGAGATCTCCCTCCAAGCACGTGACGAGGAGAACCCCGTGAGCACGACATCAAGCACCAAATATCTGATAACAGGCGGTAGCGGATTCATCGGATCGCATCTGGCCGACGCGCTGCTCGCGCGCGGTGACTCCGTCATCGCCCTGGACAACCTCTCGACGGGACGGCTGGAGAACCTGCGCCCCCATCCGGGCCTGCGTTTCGTGCACGGTTCGGTGCTGGACGAACTCATGGTCGACGAGTTGGTCCATCGGTGCGACGTCGTCGTCCACCTGGCGGCCGCGGTCGGCGTCAAGCTGATCGTCGAGCAACCGCTGCGGTCGCTGACGACCAACATCCGGGGTTCGGAGATCGTCATCGAGGCCGCGCACCGATACCGGAAGAAGATCCTGGTCACCAGCACAAGCGAGATCTACGGCAAGAACTCCTCCGGCGCGCTGCGCGAGGACGCCGACCGTATCCTCGGCAGCCCCGCGGTGGTCCGATGGGCCTACAGCACCGCCAAGGCCGTCGACGAGATCCTCGCCAACGCCTATCACAAGGAGCGCGGCCTGCCGACGATCATCGTCCGGCTGTTCAACACCGTGGGCCCGCGGCAGAGCCCGACCTACGGCATGGTGATCCCGAGCCTCGTCCGGCAGGCCCTGTCGGCCACGCCCCTGACGGTCTTCGGCGACGGGACCCAGACCCGCTGCTTCGCACACGTCTCGGACATCGTCGACGCGCTGCTCCGGTTGCTCGACGAGGACAGGGCCGTCGGTGAGACCTTCAACATCGGCTCCAGCGACGAGGTGAGCATCATGGAGCTGGCGAAACTCATCATCGAGTTCACCGGGTCCACCTCCGGGGTCGATCTCATCCCCTACTCCCAGGCCTACGAGCAGGGGTTCGAGGACATGACCCGCAGGGTTCCGGATACCGCGAAGCTCCGCGCGCTCACCGGCTGGACTCCGCGGCGCTCTCTCGACCAGATCCTCACCGAGATCATCAGAGAGGCCTCCGGCGATCCCGCGGCGATCCCGCGGTGAGCGGGACGATCGCCCTCATCGCGGGAGCGGCCTGCCTGCTCAGTGTGACGGCCGCCGTGCCACTGAGGCGCCTGGCGCTGCGGTGGGATCTCACCGACCGCCCCGGCGGGCACAAAGCCCACACCCGCCCGACCCCGTACCTCGGCGGTGTCGCGATCACGGTGGGCACGGTCGTGCCCACCGTGATCGCGCTCGGCTTCGCCGATCTGCAGATCATCGCGATCCTTCTCGCCGCCGCCACGGTGTCCCTCCTCGGCCTGATCGACGACATCACCCCCCTGCCCGCGGCCACCAGGTTGATCGTGGAGACCGCGGTGGCGATCGGGGTGGTGTTCTCCGGCGTCCAGGCGACCGTCACCGGGACGTGGCTGGACAGCGTCCTCACCGTGGTGTGGATCATCGTGATGACGAACTCCTTCAACCTGCTGGACAACATGGACGGCGCGCTGGGAACCGTCACCACCGTGACCGCCGGCCTCCTCGCGGCCACGGCCCTGCTCCAGGGCCACACCTCGCTCGCGGTGCTCCTGTGCGCGCTCGCCTGCGCGTGCCTGGGCTTCCTGCCGCACAACTGGGCGCCCGCGAGAATGTTCATGGGAGACTCCGGGTCGCTGTTCCTCGGATTCACGGTGGCCTGCTCGGCGACCGTCCTGGTCATGGGACGGTCCCCGGACGCGGTGATCGCCGGACTGTTCCTGCCGACGTTCATGGCGACCGTCGACACCTGTGTGGTCCTCCTCTCCCGCCTGCTGGCGAACCGCCCGCCGTTGCGGGGCGGTACCGACCACGTGTCGCACCGGCTGCGCCGTATGGGCCTGGGAACCCGTGCGGTCGCCACGACGCTGGGCGCGATCACGGCGTTCACCGGTGCCCTCTGCCTGACGACGGTCTCGGGCCAGCTGTCACCACTCGTCGCGATGGTCGTGGCGGGCGCGATCGCCGTCACTCTCGCCGGCCTGCTGCGGGACACGAACGCCCGCCCGTCGGCCCAGCCCTCCCAGATCCCTCAGAAAACTCACGAAAGGCGGCGTTGATCCCGTGGATCTGCTCTACTACGCACGGCTGGTGCGCAGGAACTGGCTGATCATCCTCCTCTCACTGATCCTGGCGGTGGGCGCGGCACTCGCCGTCACGGCGAACATGCCGCCGAAATACGTCTCGACGATCTCCATGCTGGTGTCGGGCCACGACAAGGAGGGCAGCCTCTCCACCGCCTACCAGGCGGGCATGCTGTCGGCCCAGCGGGTGCAGTCCTACGCCAACCTGCTGTCCAGCCGCCGGGTGGTCGGCCAGATCGTCGAGGGCGAGGACATCGCGCGCGTCCAGGGGAACATCAGCGCCGAGGCCGTCCCCGGCACCGTGCTCCTGCGTGCCACGGTCACCGACACCGACCCCGCGCGAGCCTCCCTGCTGGCCAACGCCCTGGGAGACCGCTTCTCGAAGCTGATCGACCAGATCGAGCGGCCCACTCCGGGCAGCCGCCCCACCATCAAGATCACGATAGTGGACAAGGCGGACATCCCCCGGGAACCGGTCAGCCCCAGGCCACTGGTCAACCTGGCGGTCGCCGTGCTGATCGCGCTGCTCGCCGTCATGGCCGTGATCATCCTCCGTGACCGTCTGGACACGACCCTCACATCCCCCGAGGCACTGCGGGAGGCGTCGGGCAGCTCGGTGCTCGGGGTCATCGGCTACGAGCGGGACGCGCGGCACCACCCCCTGATCCTGCGCGACCGTGGCCGGTCGTCCCGATCCGAGGCGTTCCGCGCACTCCGGACCAACCTGCAGTTCATCGGTGTCGACCGGCAGCCGAAGTCACTCGTGGTCACCAGCTGCCTGCCCGGCGAGGGGAAGTCCTCGACCTCCGCCAACCTCGCGATCACGCTGGCCCAGGCGGGCTGGCGGGTCGTCCTGGTCGACGGCGACCTGCGCCGCCCCAGCATTCCCTCCTACCTCGGTATCGAGGGGGCGACGGGCCTGACGGACGTGCTGATCGACAAGGCGCGCCTGAACGAGGTCATCCAGGTCTGGGGCGATGCCGGCCTGTCCGTCCTGCCGAGCGGTCAGATTCCACCGAACCCGAGTGAGCTGCTCGGCTCGAACGGAATGCGTGAGGTGCTCGCCCAGCTCACCGGGACGTACGACATGGTGATCATCGACGCGCCGCCACTGCTGCCCGTCACCGACGCGGCGACGATCACCGCGCTCTGCGACGGCGCGCTGCTCGTCGCCCGGTACGGCAAGACCCGCCGGGAGCACATGGCCCGCGCCTCGGAACTGCTGGCGTCGATCAACGCCCGCGTGGTGGGAACCGTCCTGAACTTCTTCCCGGCCGGCAGCGGTACGCACTACGGCTACAACAGCGGGTACGGCTACGAGTCCGAGGTCAAGAATCCGGTGAGTGTGTGAGCAGCCGGAACGGGACGGCGAGCGACCTCGCGATGTCCCGTCCCACCGCCCGGTAGGCCAGCCGGGAGCGCCCGTACGGGTCGGCGATGTCGAACCGGTCGATCCGGACCAGCCCGCGCAGCGCCCGCGCCTGGTCGACCAGCGCGCGGGCCCGCCGCACGGGATCCCGGTGACGGGTGATCTCCTCCGGCGGCACGGCCCGCACCAGCGTGCCGAACTCGGCGATGGTGAAGGCCCGCGTGACCGCCGAGAGGTGCATGGCCACCGATTCCGCACGGTGCCCGCGGGTGGCCGTGAGTACGAGATCGGCGGCGGCCACCAGGTCGGGAACGAGCGGACGGGAGCCGAAGCCGGCGGGATCGCCGCCGAGCCGGACCAGAACCCGCCGGGCGCGTTCGGTCATCTCCCGTCCCGGCTCGGCGCGGGTGCCCGCGCTGACCACCTGGACCGCCGGGCACGGCCCGAGGGCCGAGCGGGTCAGCCGCTCGGCCAGCGGGGAGCGGCAGACATTGCCGGTGCACACGAAGAGGATGCGAAAGCGGGCACCGTCCCGCGGCTCCCGGACATCCCGCCAGCAGCGCTGCCCGCAGCCCTCGTGCCCGGGCGGGACGCTCTCCCCCGGGATCGCGGCGTCCTGTGCGGTCCCACCGGTCCGCGGTGAAGCCTTCATGGCGCGAGAGTAGATCGCCCCCCGTGCGCCGCCGCCCGTGACGCGCGGTTCTTTGCTCTTTTCTGCCGATACGAACAGGCGATACGGCACGGAAGCGCATCTGGTGGCGCCCCCGGCCCCCACCGGAAAGTTCGGCCTCAGGGTGGGCAACCCCTCGGGTCCTGGGTGACGCGAGTCCGCTGGGGACGAACAAGCGGCTGCACCGGGACCCGCGGCGGCTCGCCGGAGGCGAGTTCGGTGAAGTCGAACTCCAGCGTCCTGGACTGTCCGGGGGCGAACTCCAGAAGGACCGAGTAGACGGGGTGGGAGCGTTCGGTCTCCCTGATGACCGCCACCCGGTCGCCGTCGAGGCGGGCCGCGGTCATTCTCGCGCCGAGTCCGCCGTACAGCGACACCCAGAGCAGGTTGGAACCGGGGACGTGGCGGTGCCCCGGGTCGTCGAGCCGTCCGGTGACGTAGGAGGGCAGCGTCCGCCGCGGGACATCGTTGGTGAGCCCGATCCGCACCGTCGAGGAACGCAGCCCGCCCCGGCAGGGGCCAAGCTCGTAGTCGAGGGCGCGCTCCAGGTAGTAGTCGAGCTTGCCACCGGCGGAGTTGTTGACCACCAGGCCCGCGAAAGGTCCAGGCCGCGACGGCAGCACGCCGCTGACCGGTGTGCCCGACAGGCGCCGCTGCTCCGCCTCACGGCGGCTCCAGATTTGGATCCGCCGCTCGCCCACCATGTCGGACAGCACGGGCAGCAGCCTGGCGGGGGCGGCGAGGGCAGCGGGCAGCGCCTCGCCGACGGCACCGGCGATCTCGATGAGGAACCGCTTGCGCGCCGCGGGGTCGGGGTAGCGGGCGTAGGCCTTCCGCTCGGTGAGGTCGACGACGTTCCCCGCGGTGACCCTCCCTCCTCCGGGGAGGGGCACCGGCCCGATCAACCTCAGCAGGTGGGCGAGGCCCACCGGGTCGGTGGCGACGGCGCCGTCCAGCCGCCTTCGGCCCTGCCGCTCCCACAACCCCGTCCAGGTGGCCGCGGCGTACGGAAAGTGCGGGGAGAGGTTCGAGACGGAGAGCATCCTGGTCGCACCTGTTCCATAACGTCCGAGGAAGTCCGGGCCGTGCTCGGCGACGGGGACGGGACTCGTGGCCAGCCCTTTGTTGGCGGAGAGATGTTCGACGGCGACCCTGCCGCGGTCGGCCTTCAGAATGCCGAAGGCTCCGACCAGCCCTCCGGTGCCTCGGGCCTCGGCGTTGGTCTGGAAGGCCAGGAAGTAGTGGCGGGGGCCGTCGCGACCGAGCATCGGGGGCAGCAGGGTGGCGACGTCCGCGGCGTCACCGAGCAGGCCGCGCAGCCGGCCGATCTCGGCCAGTGCCGTGCCGCGCGCCTCCTCCAGCCGGTCCAGGCCGGTATCGCCGGGGGTGGCCGCCAGGCGTGAGAGCGCCCGCCCGAGGCGGGAGACGCCGTCGTCCAGGACCGGTGCCGCGGTGTCGAGCGCGGCCAGCCGGTGGCGCGGGTCATCCAGGGAGCGCGACCCGCTCATCAGGAGGGGGGCGGCGACCTCCCGCACGCCGGCGAGAACGTCGGTCAGCTCCGCGGCGGCGTCGGCGAGCCCGCGCACGGTCGTCGCGGCGTTCCCCACGATCGGAGCGTGGGCGATCGTCCACCACTCCGGGCCTCCGGTGAGCCGCCGGGCCTCGGCCGCGTGCCACCGGGCCTCGGCCAGCGCGGTGACCGCCGGGTGCGGGTCACCCGCACCCACCACCGCGCGCAGCCGGACCAGTGCGGTCCCGGTGGCCTCCAGGTGGTCGCGGACGCGCATACCGAGATGGGCCGACCAGCCCCCCGCCAGCACCAGTGCTGCGGAGACCGGCAGGCCCACTACGACTACTCGGCGTCGTCTCCTATTCGACACTGGCGGATCGGCGGCGCCGTACCGAGATCAGCGTGACCACGACTCCGGCGGCCAGCAGCCCACCACCGAGCAGGACCACCGTCGCCACGGGCGTTCCCGTGAACGGCAGTTCCGCCACCGGGTCCGACGACCGGCAGCCCTCTGCTCCGCAGCCGTCGGAGCAGTCCCCTTCGCAGTCGTCCGAGAAGCCGCCGTTGCCCTCCCTGTCCCTCTGGTGGTTGTTCTCCCTGTCCCTCAGATTGATGTTGTTGGCGTTGTCGCTCTCCTGCTTGATGCTGTTGACGCTCTCGTTGGGACCCGGCGGGTACAGCACATCCTCGACCGCCGGCGTCGGCTGAACGGTCGCGGCGGAGGCGCCGAGGGGCAACGCAGCCCCGGCGCTCACCGCCAAAACAATAGATATTAGATAATTTTTTACCATTTTAAACTCCCGGCGGCAGCATTTCAGGCTATGGAAACAGCACCCGTAATTCGGGCCACATGTCCACGGAATCCGTTATATGCACCATCGCCGGGAATGAAGGCGCCGCCTCGCCACGCTTGCCGAACAATCACCTACTTTTCTCCCCCCCGTGACGAGCCGACACGACCTCCGGCGGCGCCCCTTTGGACACCCGTCGCGGCGGGCGGAGCCGGAGGTCGCGCCGGGATCACTCACCCGCCCCTCCCGAGGTGAACGTCCGGAGGGCGGGTTCTAACCGGCGCCCGGCTCCAGGCGGTAGACGGGTCCCGACAGGCTGAGCGCGTACAGCTCGCCGTCGTGGCCCTGGCCGAAGGACGACAGCTGCTCCACCGTGCCGAGGTCGTCGCCGCTCCCCTCCCCTCCCGGGGGCGCGGCCTTGACCCAGCCCGCACAGAAGTCGCCGTAGACGAATCGCCCCTCAAGGCCGGGGATCTTCTCGCCCCGGTAGACGTACCCGGCGATGACCGAGCAGTTGCCGTCCTCGCGCAGCGGATACTCGATGATCGGGTCCACCGTGTCGGCGGCGTCGCCGCCACCCCCGTCGAAGGGATGGGTGCCCTCCTTGAGGTTCCAGCCGTAGTTGCGGCCCCCCTCGCCCTTCGGCTCGAAGTCGACCTCCTCCCAGGCGTTCTGGCCGACGTCGCCGATCCACATGTCGCCGGTCTTCGCGTCGAAGGTGAACCGCCAGGGGTTGCGCAGGCCGTACGACCAGATCTCCGGCTTGGCGCCCTGCCTGCCGACGAACGGGTTGTCATCGGGAACCTTGTACGGGGTGCCGCGCGGGTCGATCCTGAGGATCTTGCCGAGCCAGGTGTCCAGTTTCTGGCCGTTGCCCTGCGGGTCTCCCCCGCTGCCGCCGTCGCCGAGGGCGATGTAGAGGTATCCGTCGGGTCCGAAGGCGAGCTGCCCGCCGTTGTGGTTGGCGTACGGCTGCCGCTGGGTCAGCACGTCCCTGCGGTCGGTCGCCTTGCCGCCGGAGAAGGCCCATTCGGTGATGTGGGTGGCCCCTTCGCGGTCGGTCCAGTTGAGATAGAGGAAGTCTCCCTCCGGATGGAAGGCCACCCCGAGCAGTCCCTGCTCGTTGCCCTTGCTGACCTCTCCGGAAAGGTCGACGACGGGCGCCTCGGCGACCTTCCCGTCCTTCACCGCGCGCAGCCGTCCCGTCTGCTCGGCGATGTAGAGCGTCTGGTCGTCCTTGCGCAGGGCCATCGCCACCGGCATGTCGAGCTGGGCGAACTCGGTGAAGCGGACCTTCGGGGCCGCCTGTCCCGCGGATTGCGTCTGGGAGGTCGTGGCGGCGGGCGAGGTGGCGGGTGGGACGGACGCGGAGTCGGCGGACCCGGTGGTCCCGGTGGTCTCGGTGGAGGAGCAGGCGACCAGCGCCGCACTCAGCAGGGCCAGGCCCAGTCCTGTCCGGCGGGAGATCGGCACGGTTTCAGCCTCCTGTGTTCTTCGCCTGCTCAGATGATCGTCTGTACGGGTCTACGCACCGGCCGCCGCAAAGGTTCCGGCCACACCTGGCGATTCCCGCACCTCTGGCCCTCCCCCATCCACGTCCGTCCATTCTTCCGGGCCGCCTTCCCCACTGTCCGCTGGGCGGAGAGATCACGGTGCTTGTGGATGGCGTCCACCTCCACGATGGCTCAAGACGGTGAAAACACCCGGCCGGAGGCTTTCACCCCGCGCGCTCGCCCGGTGAGATGGCATCTGGCGGACAGCCGGCTGCGGAGCCGGACGACAGGACTCAGTCGAACACCGCGCCGGCGACCGTGTCGACGTACCAGCGTTCGAAGCGTTGCACCGGCCAGCCGCGTTCGCGGACCAGCCAGTCGTAGTTGCGGAAGTCCATGGCGAGCCAGAGCACGTCGGCGACGCTGTCGGCGTCGTGGCCGGCGCGCACGGCACCGGTCTCGACCAGCTCGGCGGCGAACATGGTCATGCCGCGGCGGCGTTCCTCGACGTTCTTGCGCCAGATCTCGGCGGCGTCGGAGTCGGCGGTGGCCGCACCGGCCAGGATGATCATTATGGCGGCGTGCCTGGCGTGGACCTCGGAAAGGTGCCGGGCATAGCGGGCCAGCTTGGCACGCGGGTCGGTCAGTGCCTGGATCTCGACGACGAAGGACCGGCTGGGCATGTCCACGGGCTCGTCGTCGCCGGCGATGGACACGTCGACGAGCTGCGACAGCAGTTGCCGTTTGCTGCCGAACACGGCGTAGACGGTCTGAACCGCGACGCCCGCCTCGGCGGCGACGGCGGCCAGCGTGGTGGCGGCGTAGCCCGACCGAACGAACAGCCGGCCGGCCGCGTCCAGGATCGCGCGCCTGGTCTGGCGTGCCTGCTCCTGCCGCCGCTTCGACTCGTACCGCCTCTTGACAACCATCGCCTCACTGTAGTGCTCTATTGGATAGAGTTGAACTTTATTCAAAGGATGTGATCATATGCCATTCGGTGTGCTCCAGGAGATGCCCGGTGTCAGCGAGTCGGAATATCGCCTGGTCGAGCAGCATCTCGGCCCGGACCGCCCGCCGGGCCTGCTCGCCCACGTGGCGGGGCCGGTCGAGGGCGGCTGGCGGATCATCAACATCTGGCAGGACGAGGCGGCGTTCCGGCGCTTTCAGTCGGAGCGGCTGATGCGGGCGGCGGGGCTGGCCGCTCAGGCGGAAGGGTTCGACGCCGGCAAGAGCTCCGGATTCAGATCCATGACGGTCGACGGCACCGAAATGCCGTTCTGTTGAGCGATGTCGGCACGCTACGCGCCCGCAACGTCGCGTTCTGGACGCAGGCCGCGCCGGGATGGGTCCGCCATGCGCGGCGTCAGGACGAGTACGGCAAACCGCTCGGCGCCGTGGCGATGGACCGGCTCGCGCCCCGCCCCGGGGAGAGCGTCCTTGACGTCGGGTGCGGATGTGGCGGCACCACCGCCGAGGTGGCGCTCGCCGTCGGCCCGGCGGGCACGGCCGTCGGCGTGGACCTCGCGGAGTCGATGGTGCGCGCCGCCTCGGCGCGCTTTCCCGTGGATCGGCATCCGGGCCTGAACTTCGTGACCGCCGACATCGAGACCGTTGCGCACATCCCGGGAGCACCGTTCGACGCCGCTTTCTCCCGCATGACGTTGATGCTGCTGGCAGACCCGGTGGCCGGCTGCACCACGATCCGCCGGGCGCTGCGCCCCGGCGGCCGGTTGGCCGCGACCGTATTCCGCGACGGCGGCGCCAACCCGTGGCTGACGCTCGCGGTACTCGGCACCGCACCGCACGTGGGCTCGCTACCGCCGCTGCCGATAGGCGACGAACCCGGCCCGTTCTCCTTCGCCGAACCGGCCCGCGCCACCCGGATTCTCGCCACCGCCGGTTTCACCGAGATCGATTTCGCGCCACACGATGTGGTGATGTCCACACCCGACGAACCCGAACCGGTGGCCGAGTGGCTTATCGAGATCGGCCCCGCCGGCGCCGCCTACCGCTCCACCTCCGCCGAAAAGCAGGCGGCCGCGCGCGCGGCGACGGCCAGACTGCTTGAGCGGTTCCGCGAACAACCCGGCGGATACCGGATCCCGGCCGGCATCTGGCTCATCACAGCACTGCGGGCACCGTGAAGCCACACCGGCCGAACCTCGACGACCATCAACCTTTCAGAACGGCGTCAATGTGTTGACAGGAAGAACGAAGTCGCTTCTGACGGCGACGATGCTGGGCGGCGCGCTGCTCCTGTCCGGCTGCGGCGGTGGCAATGCGGACGATCCGGCTCCGCCACCGACCGGCGCGACGACACAGGCGCCCGAACCCTCCGGCGCCACCTGCGACCAGGCCGCGGACACGGTCAAGAACCACCTGAACAGCCCTGACGTCACCTCGGTCACCGTCGTGGGCCAGTGCACCCTCGTCGTGGTGGAGACCACGCTCGGCGACGACGACACCAGCGCCGCACGGCAGCTGTGCGAGCGCGCGGGCGAGGTCGCGTACACCGGGGACATCAACGGGATCTCGGTGAAGTCCCGATCGGATGCGGAAATCTCCAACGGCATCACCGGCATGAAGTGCCTCCCCTGACTCACGGGGGATCGCCTACGCCGGAAGGTCCCAGCTCGGTCCGGCGGGGTCACCGAGCCAGACGCGCTGGCGTTCCCTCGTGACGGTGAGCCCGAACCCGGATATGACTGGACAACCATTCCGAAAGGAAGATCGCGATACCTGCCTTCTGGCGTCAGGAACCGGCACCACGAGATGATCATTTTATGGCAGGTGTGATTTTCTTCGATCTGGACGGCACCCTGGTCGATCATCGAAGCGCGGTCTTGGAAACGATCGGCGAGATCGTCCAGTCCGCGCCGAACGCGACGGCTCCGCCGGAGGAGCTGGTGACGTTGTGGTGGACGCTGGAGGCACGCCACATGCGGGAATACCTGGCCGGTCAGTGCTCCTTCGCTGAACACCACCGACGCAGGCTCCGTTCCTTCCTGCCTATGCTCGGCGAGCCGGTTCCTGAAAGTCCCGGCCTTCTGGACGCCTGGATCACCGAGCGCTACCTCACCGTATTCGAGGAGTCCTGGCAGAGCTATCCCGATGTCCAGCCCTGCCTGGAGACCCTGAAACAGCTTCCCCGAGGACCGCGTCTGGCCGTCCTCACCAACGGGGATCCCGAGCAGCAGCGCGCCAAACTCGCCCGCTTTGGCCTCGTCGAATACTTCGAAGCCGTCCTGACCCCGACCGAGCTCGGTGCGGCCAAGCCTGTCGCCTACGTCACCGCCTGCCGGTGGATGCGGACGGACCCCGCGCAGGCGGTCAACGTGGGCGACATGCTGGAAAGCGATGTGAACGCAGCCGCCCTCGCCGGGCTCACCGGCATCTGGCTGGACCGCGGCGTCGACTTCGTCACCGGCGGACCATCGCCGACGGCAGACGAGACGGTGCTCCGCATCGAACGGCTCACCGACCTCCCCGACCGCCTGTCACGCACGAACGCCTGACCGGCTCTACGGCGCCAGCACGACAAGCCAGATGCCTGACGTATCTGCCATACGACAGACAAGCTGTACGATCCGACAAGAAGACCCCCGGCCACGAAGCTGGGAGTCTTTCAGTTTGAGGAAGCTAGAAGTCGAACTCGCCTTTCTTGGCGCCGTCAATGAAGGCCGCCCAGACCTCACCCCGCACCACATAAGGGGCCTGGTCAGGAGCCTCGGTGTCACGAATGGCCACACGCCCCTGGGAGAGCGGAGCGACCTCGATGCAGTCACCACCGTTCGTGCCGGAACGATTCGCTTTACGCCAGGTCGCGGTGTTCAGTTCAGCCGTGAGGTCCACTTATCCACCATCTTCCGGATGAGTTCCAGCGACGCGCCCTGAGGGAGGGCATCCGCCCTGAGGGCGTCCAGCTTCATGGTAGCCGTAGCGATGAGATCCAAATTGCTTGATACGACCGGCTGGCCAACCGTTTCCAGGTAGACCGTGTGCCGCTGTCTGTCGGACGCCTGTGCGATGGCGATCGCTCCGTTCAGGCCGGGGTTGGCGCCAAGCGGCGTGATCTGGATTGTGATGTGGGGTGCCTCTGCGGCTTTGACGAGGTGACTCAGTTGCTCACGCATAATTTCCGGACCTCCGATGGGGCGACTGAGCACACCTTCGTCGAGGATCACCAGATACATCGGTGGGTTGGTGCGGTTGAGGAGCTCCTGCCGGTCCAGCCGCGCCGCGACCAGGGCCTCGACCTGCTCTTGGCAGAAACCGGGTTCACACCCCAGAAGCACTCGCGCGTACGCTTCGGTTTGGAGCAGTCCCGGCACGACCAACGGCTGCCATGTCTTGAGTGACACCGCCTCCGTCTCCTCGTCCAACCAGGGCCGGAACCACTTGGGCGCCCTGTCCTTGTACTTCGACAGTTCGGCCCACAGCTTCCCCAGCCCCGGCCCGAATACCTCTTCGGATCTCGTTAGGAACTGCGTTGTGGGAGGGCGTTTCCCGATTTCGACCGAACCGATCTGGCTCGATGAATATCCGAGCCGGCGCCCCAACTCCTCCTGAGTTAGACCTGCTTCCAAACGCAATCGCCGTACTTCAGCGCCGAACGCCTGGTTTCTTCCCGCCGTTGGGTCCAGATCACGTGGCGCGGGCATTCCCACCTCCCGGTATCGCATTCGACAACATCTCACGTTTCCGTCAAACAATGAACCGACAACCCGCCGGACGATTGCCCTTCTAACACTGCCCACAAAATACATCTCGGGCTGCAATCTATGAAGCGGAAGCAGGGAGTCGGTAAGCACAACAGGTCTCATCCGACAGGGCATCCACCCCTGGCGTAGGACGTGTACGTCGCTTATCGGACACATTGCTATAAGCATAGCGACTTTCACTTTTTGCCATCAAAACGCAGGTGAAAGACCGCTGTTCGCCAGCTCAGCATGGAGGCCGGGAGGGACAGGGCAAGTGATAATCAAGCGGAAAAAATCGGTATTCGCCGCAGGGGAAACCGAAGCGCAAGGCACACCCACGACCGATGCGACAGCGGAGCGCCATGACAAGGCGCTCGCCGTCGTGCAGCGACTGCTGAGGGAGAAGGGTGTTCGTTCCTACAGCGTTCACGCGGTCACCCTGAAGCTGGGCGAGAGCGGCGATCGGTGGCCGCTCGGTCAGCAGACTCGGCGCACCCCTCACCTGGTCGCGCACGACCTCGATGGCCGGGAGGTAGCGAAGGTGACCGTGGGTTCGCGTTCCGGCTGCTATCTGGTCTCCCTGCCCCCGGTAGAGCTCATGCCCCAGTTGGTGAACGCCGATCAACCTCACGCGGTCGTGGACCTGATCCTCGCAGCGCTTCCAAAGGACGCGAAGTGACCGGCCTCGCGGCAGCGGGGGCCGCCCTGCGCGAGAAGCCCTACCTCACGCCGTACGCCGAGGAGAGCCTGGATCTGCCGCTCGCCTTCGAGTGGGGTGAAGGAGTGCCCCGGCTGACCTATCGGGACGCGCTTCCGCAGGAGTGGATGTTCGGGGTGCTGTGGGCTCGCTGCGGCACCGCGCGGGAGGGGAAAATCCTCTGGAACATGGTCCACACGCTGCGGCAACGACGGTGCATGCTGAAACGGCTCTGCCGCGTGTGCGGCAGGACGGCCATCGCCCCCGACACCGGACGCGTCTGCTGGGTCCTGCCCTCCGCGTTGGCCGGTGACTTCCGCTCGCCCTGGCCCACGGCTCACCCGCCCACGTGCGAAGCACACGTCGGCGAGGCACTCGCCTCCTGCCCGTACCTGCGCAGAGAAGCGCCGGTCGTCTGCACCGTCGGCGACTACTCCCCGATCGGAGTCCTCGCCAACCTGTACGGCGAGGACGACAGCGGCCGGGTGGTGGAGACTCACCATCAGATCGCCGTCGGCCTGGACGAGTCCCACCTGCTCCCCCGGGCGCTGGCCACCCAACTCATCGTTCAGGTGAGCGACCTCCAACCCGCGCCACATCTGGCGAGTCGGAGGCGGGTCGCGGGAAGACCATGATCCTCGAAGCTCTCAAGGAGAGCCACCGACTCCATAACCGTGACCGTCCTGCGCACCTCGTGGCCGCCTTCTTCATGGAGGACCGACGCGACGGGTGGCGACCACGGCATCCGAACCCGTGGCGCACCTACTGAAACTCCCCCGGTAGGACGCGAATCTTCCCTGGTCAGCCCCCCTGACCGCGCCCTACCGGGGGCAACGCCCCCTGACTGCAGGTGAGACCCCACACCACCTTCCCTCCTCACCCCCGCGAGGGCAGGAAGCGGTCAGGGGGCACAACTCTTTTTCGGGCGCCGGGTGGCCCGGAGGGATCGCACCTCCGGGCTCCCACAGAACGGAGCGTGACGATCTCTCGTCACTCCGCTCGTCTCATCCAGTCCGTCAGAACTCGGTCATGTAGGCCCAGTGTGCGAACAAAGTCGGCTGCCGTTGCAGGAGCCCTGTCCACCACCGCTGGGCCTTCTTGAACGACCGCAGCCGTTTGAACTTCCGTCGCGCCCATCGCACCAGGTAGGTGTTGACGCGCTTGAGAAAGGCGCTCAGCGCGGTCCGGTAGAACCTGCCGTAATAGTTCATCCAGCCGCGAATGACCGGATTCATCCAGCGGGCCAGTTCTCCCAGATCGCTGGTGGTGCGCAGGTGGATCCGCCAGGATCGCAACTCGCCGCCCATCTTCTTGAGGGCGTCCTTGCTGACCGCGGGCAGGAACGCCGAGAAGATCGCCGTCCTGCCCCGGGTCGGGGCTTTCCTGGCCCGGAAGGTGTAGCCCAGGAACGTGAACGCCGTCTCCTCATGATCGAGACGGCGGTTACGGTCCTTGCAGTACACGATCTTCGTCTTGGCCGGGTGGAGTTCCAGCCCGACCCGTTCCATGCGCTTCTCCAACGCGGCCAGCACTTCTCGTGCCCGCCGCTCGGTCGAGCAGTGCACCACCGCGTCGTCAGCGAACCGCTCGAACTCCACGGCCGGGAACTCGCGTTCCAGCCAGGAGTCGAACGCATAATGCATGAACAGGTTCGCCAAAACGGGAGAAATCGCCGACCCCTGTGGGGTTCCTCGTTCTCGTTCCGCGACTCTGCCCTCGGTGGTGAGGATCGGCGCGGCCAGCCACCGGCGCACATACAGCACGATCCATCGCTGCTCGTGCGTGGTGTTGGCCTCCACCGCCTTGATCATCAGATCCCATGGCACGCTGTCGAAGAATCTGCGGACGTCCAGGTCGATGACCCAGTCCTTCTCCCAGCAGCGCCGGCGGCATCGGGCCAGCACACCCAGTGCCCCGCGTCCGGGCCGGTATCCGAACGAGTCGTCATGGAAGATCGACTCGGTCCGGGACTCCAGCGCCAGCGCGGCCATTGTCTGCGCCACCCGATCCGCCACGGTCGGCACGCCCAACACGCGCATCCCGCCCGGCTTGGGGATCTCCACCGCCTTCACCGGCGGGGGAAAGTAGGTCCCCGACGACATCCGATTCCAGATCTTGTAGAGGTTGTCCCTCAGATCGGCTTCGAACGCCTCGATGGACTGCCCATCCACCCCGGCGGCACCCTTGTTCGCCTTGACCTGCTTCCACGCCTTCCACACCAGGCGCTTGGGTATGTCGAACGGCTTCCCGCCCGGACCCGACATGCTCACTCGCCTCCTCCCGGAGCACTTCCGGTTGCTCGAACGAACATCTCCAGATGAGCCGACCCCTTGGCTCCACCCCGATTACCGGAGCTTCATCGCTACTACGGGCCGGTCCGCCGGCGCGCGCCGCGACGGTACTCAGCACCTCCCGGTTTCCGCCGGTCGGTGCGCTCCCTCTCGCCCACCCCTTCAACACAGGGCCGGGCCGTGTCGGCACACGCCTTCCCACGTTCCACACGAAAGCCGCAGACCGGGCTGTTGAAGTCGGTGTCTTCGGAGGAGGGGAAGACCCGGAAGTTGGCGCTGTTGTTTTCGGTGGGGGACATGAGGACCAGGCCGTAGTTGCCGGCCTCGCCGGTCCATTGGTTCGCGATGGCGGTGATGTTCCAGTTCATCGGAGCGGGATTACATGATCCCGAACGGACGCTGCTGGTGTTGGTGACCGCGCCTACGGTGGTGTTGGTTGGCTGGGGGGGACCAGGTGATGGTGAAGGGGTTCCACGCGCTGGTGACGCGGCGGACCTGAATGCCGGCGCCCACGTTTGTGCCGCAGCTGGGGCCGTCGACGTTCAGTAGGGAAAGTGTGGCATTGCTGACGTTCTGGCCTGTTAGTGGTGAGAGGTCGAACTTCAGGTATGTGCGGGCCTTCTCGCCACCGGATGTGGTTCCCGCCTTGAGGAACGGGCCGTCGACGTTGTTGAAGTCCACGACGCTGTTGACGTCGGTGTCGGCGATGAGTTGCATGCCGAACGCGGAGCTGAGGGTCACCGGATAGGAGGTGGCCGGATCGGCCAGGAAGCCGGGATCAGGCTTGATGAGCAGGGTCTGCTGCCCGTTGTCGGTGCGTACCTTGACGTCCACGGTGCCGCGTTCGCCGTCGTGGGTCTTCGAGGCTGTCTTGGCGTGCAGAGTGGGTTTGGCGGCGATGGCGACGCTCGCGCCGTCCTTGTCGGTCAGTCGCAGTCGGCCGTCGGCCGCTTCGCGCAGGCTGAGCCCTTTGCCCTGCATCGGGATCGTGAGTTCGGGCGCCTTGGCTGGGCGGTCTCGCAGGAGCACGTCGTAGCGGAACCCGGTGGGCAGCGCGGTGACCACCAGGTCGGCGCCCGGTCCGGCCGCGTCGGCGTAAACGGCCCGGCTGCGGTCCAGGGTGGGTTTGGGCAGGTCGGAGGGCCACGACAGGGCCAGGGACTGCTGCGGGGACGGGGCGAACGTGGTAACCGGGTCGTTGCCGTCTCCCGTTGAAAGTGACAGCTCCCCCTTGATGACCTTGGGCTTCACGACGCCGTTCTGCTCGACCAGGGTGGGGTCGATCCACGCCCAATCGCCACGCTGCTTGACGCGAACGGGCCTTGACCAGATCTCCGTGGTCACGTGGCCGTCGGGATGTTTCCAGTACCGGGCGGTCTCTGTCGCCGCGCCCAGCAGTTCAACGGGTGCTTTCGGCGAACCGGCCTGGGGGGACGTGATGGGGGCGGGGTCGGCTGAGGCCGCTGGAGTGACGGTGGCTACGAGGAGGGGGGTGATCAGTAGCCCGGCGGCGACTCCTTTCAAGAAACGGTTCCGGCCGTGGGAGGCCGATGGAGGGGTGGAGGAATTTTACACAAAAGCTCCGATCTGTGAAAAAGATCATCTAGCGCATGGAATCTAACAATCGCTCAACTTTGAGTCAATTGATCTATGTCAATACGCTAAGTGAGGCCTTTTGGCTCCTTGCGCATATTCATCGCATGTGCGGGGTGGCCGAAACATGGCGAAAACTAGCAATATTCTACCGGTCTGCCCGTTTTGGGCACCAATTTTCGAACCGAATCCCGTACCGCAATGAGACGTTCTGCTCCGCTCTTACAGATGTCGGCCAAAGACACATGCCCCTTTCTGTCACCTTCCCTCTTCGCCCCCGCGAGGGCAGGGAGCGGTCAGGGGGCACACAACGCAAAAGGAACTCTCCGTCCGCGCCGGTCGCCTCGTCGGGGTCGCCCGCACCCGTCCCTAGACTGCAGGTATGCCAACCGCACTGATCACGGGGGCGACGGCCGGCATCGGTGCCGCCTTCGCCCGCCGCCTCGCCGCCGACGGATTCTCGCTCGTCCTGGTCGCCCGCGACGAGAAACGTCTCGTCTCCACCGCGGAGGAGCTACGCCTGCGGTACGGGGTGAGCAGTGAGGTGCTCGCCGCAGACCTGGTGACCGAAGAAGGGCTGGAGGCGGTGGAGCGGCGGCTTCACGAGGGGGTCGATCTGCTGGTCAACAACGCCGGCTTCGGCCACCAGGGGCATTTTCTCGACGTGCCCGTGGAGGAGGAGCGCAAGATGCTCAAGTTGCACTGCGAGGCGGTGTTGCGGCTCACGCTGGCGGTGCTGCCGGGGATGAGGGAGCGCGACCGGGGCGCGGTGATCAATGTCGCGTCGGTGGCGGCGTTCTTCGTGCGAGGTTCCTACAGCGCGTCCAAGGCGTGGGTGGTCGGCTTCAGCCAGTCCACGGCCGCCGAGCTGACCGGGAGTCGCGTGCGGGTCATGGCCCTGTGCCCGGGGTTCGTGCACACCGAGTTCCACGAGCGTGCCGCGATCGACAAGTCGGGGATCCCCGGGTTCCTCTGGCTGTCGGCCGACAACGTCGTCCGCGACGCCATGCGTGATCTGGCCCGCGGCGTGTGGGTGAGCGTCCCCGACCCGCGCTACAAGGTCATCGCCGGCCTCGGCAGGGTGCTCCCCGTCTCCCTTGTCGGCAGGCTCTCGCGCGGCTTCGGCCGCCACCGGTAGCGAGCCCCGGCACGACGGAAGGGCCCGCGCCACGGGAGGGGGTCGTGGCGCGGGCCCTTCCGGCCTGCGGTGATGGTCGTGGACGGGCCTTTCCCTTGACGGGTTCCTTTGACGGTGGCCCGTCGGCGGATCAGACGCGGACGTTGGCCTCGTGGCCGATCGCCAGACCCGAGACCGGGTCGAAGAAGTGCAGGTTGTGGGTGTCGACGATCAGCTCGATGTTCTGGCCGGGACGGACGTGGCTGCGGGAGTTGACGCGGGCGGTCCACAGCGACTTGTCGCCCACCAGCGGCAGCGCCGAGTCCTCGTCGCCGTCGTCGGCGGCGGCCGCCACGGTGTCCTGGTGCTGGACCGGCGGGGCGTCGATGAGGAACAGCACGTTGATCTCGGAGCCCAGCTCCTCGGTGACCTCGGCGCGGACCGGCAGGCGGACCCATCCGGAGGAGGAGGCGTTGGCGGCGACCGAGTCGTCGAAGTCGGAGGGGCGGATGCCCAGGATGATCTTCTTGCCGACGTACTGCTCGAGGCCGCGCTTCTCGGTGACGGTCTCGTTCGGCACCGGCAGCCTGAAGCCCGCGAACGCGACGGCGAGGCCGCCGTCACCGCGCACCAGCTCGGCGTTGACGAAGTTCATCGACGGCGAGCCCATGAAGCCCGCGACGAACAGGTTGACCGGCTTGTCGAAGAGGTTCTGCGGGGTGTCGACCTGCTGGAGCAGGCCGTCGCGCAGCACGCAGACGCGGTCGCCGAGGGTCATCGCCTCGACCTGGTCGTGGGTGACGTAGACGGTCGTCACGCCCAGGCGCTCGTGCAGGGTGTTGAGGGAGGCCCGCATGGAGACACGGAGCTTGGCGTCCAGGTTGGACAGCGGCTCGTCCATGAGGAAGGCCTGCGGCTCGCGCACGATGGCGCGGCCCATGGCGACACGCTGGCGCTGACCACCGGAGAGGGCGGCGGGCTTGCGCTTGAGGTACTGGTCGAGGCCGAGCATCTTGGCGGCCTCGCCGACGCGCTTGGAGATCTCCGCCTTGGGCATCTTGCGGAGCTTCAGACCGAAGGCGAGGTTCTCCTCGACGGTCATGTGCGGGTAGAGCGCGTAGTTCTGGAAGACCATGGCGATGTCACGGTCCTTCGGGGGCAGGTGGTTGACCACCCGGTCGCCGATCGCGATCTCGCCGCCGCTGATGTCCTCAAGGCCGGCGATCATCCGCAGGGCGGTGGACTTGCCACATCCGGACGGCCCCACCAGCACCATGAACTCCCCGTCCTTGATCTCAAGATCAAGGCCGTTCACTGCTTTGACGCCGCCCGCGTAGATCTTGTCGACTTTGCTGAGAACGATGGATGCCATGGATGTCCTTGTCGCCTCGGGCCAACCCCGCGTTCACCCGATATTGGATACGTTTTCATGCATCTCACCGGAAACGGATAACCCTGTCAAGGGTTTGCCCGGTTCTGGCCTGTCAGCACGGCAGTCGTTCTCGCTCCGCGCTGGAACGAACACGGAAAATATGATGGAATCGTTTCCATGAACATGCGTCGTACGACGATCAAGGATGTCGCCGGGGCGGCCGGCGTGGGGGTCGCCACGGTGTCGCGGGTGCTGTCCGGCGGGTCGGCCAGCCCGGAGACCAGGGAGCGGGTGCTGACCGTCGCGGCCCAGCTCGACTACCGGCCCAGCGCGCTCGGGCGCAACCTGCGCCAGCGGCGCTCGGGCGGCATCGGACTGCTGCTGCCCGACATCACCGACACCTTCTACGGCCGCGTGGCCGACGGCGTGCTCGCCTGCGCGCGTTCGGCGGGTGAGCCGGTGATCGTGGGCGCGACCGGGGACGACCCGGAGCGCGAGGCCGAGCTGATCGGCATGCTGCTGGAGCAGGGGGTGGACCGGGTGATCGCGATCCCCTCCGGCGACGGCGACGGCTGGGCGCCGACCCTGCGAGCGGGGGTGATCACGGTGTTCGCGCACCGGCTCTCGTCCGGGCGCGACGACATCCCCGCGGTGGTGGCCGACGACCGCGCGGGAGTCAGGACCGCGGTCGACTACCTGACGGGGCTGGGGCACCGGCGCATCGCCTATCTGGGCGGCCCGGGACAGCAGCAGCGCCTGTCGGCCTTCAGGCAGGCGCTGGGCCCTCTCGTCGACGAGGACCTCATCGTCGTCGCCCGGGGCAGCCGCGACTCCGCGTACGCCGCCGCGGCCGGGCTCTTCCAGCACCGGCCGGACCTGACCGCCGTGCTGGCCGGGGGCAACCTGCTGGGTGAGGCGGCCGTGCTGGCGGCGCGGGAGCTGGACCTGCGCATCCCCAGGGACCTGTCCCTGATCATGTTCGACGACGTGCCCTGGGCGGAGCTGTGCTCACCACCGCTGACGGTGATCGCTCAGCCCGCCAGGGACATCGGCTACCGCGCCGCCGAGCTGGTGCTGCGCGGCGGCACCAGGAGGCCGCGGGGTGTGGTGCTGCCCACCGAGCTGATCGTGAGGGGCAGCTGCGCGGCTAGAGGGACTTCTCGATCGCCGCGATGACGGCGGGGTCGTCGGGCTGGACCTTGGGCCGGAACCTGGCCAGCACCTCCCCGTCCCTGGCGACGAGAAACTTCTCGAAGTTCCACTCGACGTCACCGGCCTTGCCCTCGGCGTCGGGGGTGGCGGTGAGCACGTCGTAGAGGGGGTGCCTGCCGTCACCGTTGACCTCGGTCTTGGCCAGCAGCGGGAAGTCGACGCCGTAGGTGGTGGAGCAGAACTCCTGGATCTCCTCGGCGGTGCCCGGCTCCTGACCGTAGAACTGGTTGCACGGCACTCCGACGACGGTGAAGCCCCGCTCGCCGTAGGTCCGCTGCAGGTCGACGAGACCGGCGTACTGAGGGGTGAGGCCGCACCTGGAGGCGACGTTCACCACGAGAACGGCCCTGTCTCCGGCCAGCTCGGCCAGAGTGGTGGGCGTGTCGGCAAGAGTGTCGATGGCGATATCACGGATTCCCATGAGTCGCAGCCTAATCTCCCTGTCACATTTGAGAGTTATGCCGTCCATAAAGTGAAATGTGACTGAGGCCACAGCTGAGACGGCGCCCGCCTCACCAAGGCTTTGATCATTCTCTTACCGATCTTTGACAGGACTCCTGACAGGCACTGTCGACTGGCCCGCCGCCGAATAGCGGGGCATCGTGTCGGCCGTTCCCCGTACCCAACGCACAAGGGAGTCCCATGTCGACGCTACGCCGTACCGGTGTGCTGGTGATCACCTCCGTGCTCGCCCTCGGCACCACCACCACGGTCGCCCAGGCGTCCTCGGCACGAGCGGGCAACCAGGCCGTCGCCAAGCCGCTGGTGTCCGCGCACGGCTGGAACAAGAGCCAGTTCACCTGCCTTCGCAAGCTCTGGACCAAGGAGAGCGGCTGGAACCACCGCGCGCTCAACCGCTCGTCGGGCGCGTACGGCATCCCGCAGGCGCTGCCCGCAGGCAAGATGGCCACCGCGGGACGCGACTGGCGCACCAACCCCAGGACGCAGATCAAGTGGGGACTCGGCTACATCAAGCAGCGCTACGGCTCGCCGTGCCAGGCCTGGAACCACTCCGTGGCGCGGGGCTGGTACTGATCAGGAATCGGTGCTCTGAAACCCCATGGCAGGGTGATTTTCACCCCGTCTCCCGGCATGAGTGATTCGCCGGTCGTAACCGGCCCTTCCTCGAATCACCCGTAAATCACGAAGATCGGGCAAACACCTCCCCTTCGCGTGTCCCTATCCACCGTTCGACGCTCTCTCACGTAATAGAAAGCCGCCTAGAGAGATCGCCGCGGCGTCTCATGCCGGAAACAGGCCGGAGAGACCGCGCGGACGTCCCCGTCCGAGCCACGGACGCCGGATCGTCGGATGAGGCAGGACACTCCGTGTCACTTCCTCGCCTTCCGCACGCGGCCCGAGGACAAGGATCCACGTGAACAGCTACCGCGTTCTGCGCAACACCGTCGCGACCGTTCTGGCAGCATCGACGATGGTCGGCCCATCGGCGACGGGGAAGGCTGAAAGCACCTCCGAGACGTCCAGGAAAGGGACGGTGAGGACGGTGCACAGGCTCACCTGGGCAACCCAGGTGAAGCCAACGGTGAAAGCGGTCGCGAGAACCGCCAAGGGCAGGAACAAGACGATCGCCTATCGTCTGGTGTCCCGCCGAGCATGGCCGCACAGCCAGTTCCGCTGCCTGGACAGTCTCTGGACCAGGGAGAGCAACTGGAACCACCGCGCGTACAACCGCTCATCCGGTGCGTACGGCATCCCGCAGGCGCTGCCCGCGGGCAAGATGGCCGGCAGTGGCAAGGACTGGCGCCACAACCCGGCCACGCAGATCCACTGGGGTCTGCGATACATCAAGAGCCGCTACGGGTCACCGTGCGGCGCGTGGGGTCACTTCCGGTCGAGCAACTGGTACTGACCCAGGAGAGTTTCCAGGGGAAGGGACAACTCTCCTGACGCCCGGGGCATGGGGCCCCATGCCCCGGGCGTCACCCTTTTCGAGCCCTTCGAGCCGCTCCCCGCCCTCTACCTTCCGAAGGTTCCCAGCACGAAGACGACGGCCCCGGCCACGGCGGCGAGGGTGCCGATCCAGACGATGAGGGCGTCGGCCCGGTTGTCGAGGGGGTGGCCCCCGTGCAGGGCCTCCTGGGTGCGCCGGTAGCGGACGCCCGTGTGGGTCAGCAACAGGACGGCGCAGAACACCGCGGGGACGAAGGGGACGACGGCGAGGACGGGCGTTCCCTCGCGCAGGGCGACACCCGCGCCGGCCAGGCTGGTGACGGCCAGCACCGCGGTGGTGCGGACCCAGGCGAGACGAGTCCGCTCGTTCTGCAGTCCTTCGTCCCAGAGCCTGTTCACCGCGGGATCACCTGGACAGCAGGATGAGGATGAGGGCGAGGACGGCGACCGCCGCCACACCGTATCCGAACAGGGGCGCGAGGGCCGGGGGCGGGAGCGGGGCGGAGCTGCGCAGCGCGTTCTGGACGCGGCGCCAGCGAGGGTAGGCCATCGCGGCCGCCAGGGCCGAGAGCGACACCAGGATCACGGCGAGCAGGGTGCGCATCCACGGGACGAAGACGTCGGCGGAGACGGCGGCCATCGCCACGCCACCCGCGCTCAGCGCGAGCGACGTACTCAACCAGGTCAGGTACGTACGTTCGTTGGCGAGGGTGAACCGGGGATCCGGCTCGTTGTCCGGAGAGTTCATGAACTTTCCTGGGTCTTCATAGGAATGACGCTATTTCAGCCCCATTCCCCCTAGAGAACCCGGGATTTCCGGAGGTGCGCTCCGGCACCTCCGGGTCTCATCCGTCCGGCCATCGGGACGAAGGCTCCGGCGGCGGGTGACCTCTACACTCAGGCGGCGAGGACTATCCGCAGGCGTTGGTCAGCTGCTGAACCCAGCGTGCCGAGTCGGTGGCCACCTTCTGGGCGGCGTCGACGGCGCTGTTGGCGTCGGTGACGTTGATGCCCTCCAGGGTGTTGGAGACACCCTCTGCGGCCTCCTTCAGCGAGGTGTTGGCCGCCTTGTCGGCGAGGTCGCCCAGCTTGGCGCCGCCCTCGTTCAGTGCCTGCTCCATCGCGGCGGGGTCGTTGAGCAGCCCGGAGACCTTGGCGACGGTCTCGGTGACGATGCCGGTGGCCTGCACGCACTCCTGCGCCTTGTCGATGCCCTGGCTAACCTCCTGGAGCTCCGAGCAGCCGGTGGTGACGAGGACTGCGGCCAGCACGGAGGCGGCGAGGACGGGAATTCGTCGCGGAAGGGGTCGCATGTCCCGACCCTACCCAACGGGCCGCCACGGCAGGCGCCGCCGTACCGGCTCGTTACCCGCCGAATCCGCGCGCCGAAGCGGGACGCGGGAAGGCCCCGGAATCAGACGCGGAATCAGACACGGGAAGACCGCGGAGCCGGGACGCGGGGAGGCCCCGGATCCGCGACATCGAACTGGCCGTACGATCGACCGGTAGCCACATGAGCGAGGGGGAGACCATGCCGACCTGTGAGCACATCATGAAAGCCCAGGACCCGCCGCCGCGCACGCCCCAGGGATGCGAGGAATGCCTGGCGATGGGCAGTCGCTGGGTCCACCTGCGCAAGTGCCTGTCCTGCGGGCACATCGGCTGCTGCGACTCCTCGCCCAACAAGCACGCCAGCGCCCACTTCCGGGAGACCTCCGACCCGGTCATGGCCTCGTTCGAGCCGGGCGAGGACTGGCGCTGGTGCTACGTGGACAACGTCATCGGCTAGTCCCGATCTCCGCGCGCGCCGTATCGTCGCGGATCATCGGTACGTGATCCGGCACGGCGAGTGGTCACCCCCCGGGTCGGCCCGGGGCGCGTGCGGAACGTCGGGCTAGTCACGCTCCAGGGTGGCCTCTTCGAAGTCGATCTCGTGGAGGACCCTGCGGAGCACCTCGTCGTCGATGCGCCGCTCGTCGCGGAGACGTACGAACACCTCGCGCTCGACCATCAGCATCTCCCTGCGGAGCCGCCGGTAGACGCCGCTCGGCGTCTCCTCCCCCTCGGGTCCCGTACCGCCGCCCAGGCGCTCCCAGGCGGTGAGGGTACGGCGCTCGGCGCGGGTTCTCAGCTGGTCGACGACCTCCGCATGGAGCTCGTCGACGCCCTCGGCCACCAGCTCGTCCAGCCGGGCCAGCGCGGCCGTGGCGGCCGCCTGCTGCGCGGCCGCCTCCGCCAGGTTGTCGGCGTAGATCTCCCGCTCGTTGGAGACCTTCAGCCTGCGGATCAGCGCCGGGAACGTCAGGCCCTGGACCAGGAGCGTGCCGATCACCACGGAGAAGGTGAGGAACAGGAGCAGGTCGCGGCCGGGGAAGGTCGCGGGTATGGCGAAGGCCGCGGCCAGGGAGACCACCCCGCGCATGCCCGCCCAGCTCACGATCGTCACGTTCTGCCAGGTCGGCGCGTGGGTCTCGGCCTGGCGGACCTTCTTGGACAGCATCCGGGGCAGGTAGATGCTGGGCACGACCCAGACCACCCTCGCGACCACCGCGGCGCCGAAGACGGCGAGCGCCATCCCGGCGAGCCTCCACCCTTCGCCCCACTCCAGCTCTTTCATGATCGGCCACATCTGCAGGCCGATCAGCGCGAAGACGATCGTCTCCAGGAAGAAGCCGAAGACCCGCCAGACCGCTTCCGAGAGCAACCGGGTGCCGAAGCCCGCCCTGGGCATGCGGTGGCCGATGTAGAGGCCGACGATCACCACGACGATCACGCCGGAGACGTTCAGGATCTCGGCCGCGAGGTAGACGGCGAACGGGATGAGCAGCATGACGGTGTTCTCGACGAGCGCGTCACGCAGCCGGACCAGCACCCAGGCCAGGACCCAGGCGAGCGCGAGACCCATCGCCACGCCGCCCACCGCGGAACGCACGAAGTCCAGGGCGGCGTCC
The DNA here is from genome assembly GCF_040635605.1 of Streptosporangium sp. NPDC006930. Taxonomy (NCBI): domain Bacteria; kingdom Bacillati; phylum Actinomycetota; class Actinomycetes; order Streptosporangiales; family Streptosporangiaceae; genus Streptosporangium; species Streptosporangium sp. NPDC006930. The sequence continues at coordinate 33,389 of NZ_JBEYID010000007.1, forward strand.
TGCCAGGTGATGCCGTGCCCGACCGCCGCCGCGATCGCCACCCGGTAGGCGGTGAGCGCGGTGGCGTCGTTGAACAGGCTCTCCCCCACCAGGATGGTGACCACCTTGCGGGGCAGCCCGAGCCTGCGGGCCACGGCGACGGCGGCGACCGCGTCGGGCGGGGCCACGATCGCGCCCAGCGCGAACGCGGCGGCCACCGGCAGCTGGGGCAGGAGCAGATGGGTGACCCATCCGACGACCAGCGTGGTGAACAGCACCAGGCCGACCGAGAGCAGCGCGATCGGCCTGCGCAGGTCCTTCAGCCTCAGGTAGGAGCTGTCGATCGCCGCCGAGTAGAGCAGCGGGGGCAGGAAGACCAGCAGGACCAGCTGGGGGTCGAGATCGTACTCGGGCACGAACGGCGACAGCACCACACCGGCGAGCACGAGCAGCAGCGGCGCCGGCCATCCCCTGCGCCTGGCCACCGCGGCCACCGCGATCCCGACGGCCGACACCGCCAGCATCTGCAGCACCGTCGACTCTTCCACGCCACCCCGTCAGGTAGGGACCGATCGGCCACCGGGCAGCCACCGGGCAGCCGCTGAGCGGCCTAGGTGCCCCGGCACGCCTCGCGAACCGCCCTCCCCTGCGGCCGAGACAACCATACGGCGCGAGCCGCGCCCGGCGGACGCCACACGCTGTCCGCCCGGACTCGAAACCCGCGACGGGGCGCGGCGGAGTGGACGCGGGGACGGGACGACTCAGACCTCACGGCGGGACACGGCGGGACACGGGTGCCACGTCCCGGGGAGAGGTCACCAGTCGCGCTGCTCGTCCCGGTCGCTGCGGCGCCGGCCCTCGCGGCGCCTGTCGTCGTACTGGCGCTCGTCCCGGCGGTGATCGTCGTACCGCTCGTCGTAGCGCTGCTCGGGGCGGAGCCGCTCGCCGGTGGAGTGCGGCGGCGGATCCTGGACGTAGGGGCGGGGCAGTCTCTGGTCGGGCGCGGCCTGACCTCGCAGGCCCAGCGGATCGGACGGGTCGACGTCCTGCTGGGCGTACGCGGGCGGCGCGCCGTACAGGTCGCGCAGGTCGGCGGGATGACCGGCCTGGTGCTGCGGGGCGCCGAAGGCGTAGGGATCGGGCTGTGCGGGGGCCGGGTAGCCGCCGCCGTACTGGTCGCCCTGGGAGGCGCCGTAGGCGGCCTGCTGCTGGGCGGCGAACCCGAAGGGGTCGGTCGAGTTCTGCTGTCCCTGCCCGTAGGGGTCGGGCTCCGCCCGCTGGGCGGACTCGGCGAACTGCCCGGCGAACTGGTCGAGGCGCGGCGTGAACGAGGTGGCCGGCTTCCTGCGGCCCGCCGGGGCCGCGAACGGGTCGACGGGCTGGGGCGGGGACTGGGGCGGCACGCCGTACGGATCGGGCCGCTGGGCGCCGTAGGGGTCGGGCTGGGCGGCGCCGTAGGCGGCCTGCTGCACGGGCGGAGCGTAAGGGTCCGGCGCGGGCGAGGCGCCGTAGGGATCCGGCTGGGCGGGCGGCGCGCCGTACGGGTCGGGCTGGGCGGGCGGCGCGCCGTACGGGTCGGGCTGGGCGGGCGGCGCGCCGTAGGGGTCCGGCTGCTGGGCACCGTACGGGACGGGCGGCGCGGGCGGGTAGCGGTCGCCGGGCAACTGGTAGGCGGCCTCGCCGGTGGCGGGCCCCGAGCCGAGCGGCTCGACCTGCTGCGGCTGCCCGTAGGGCAGGGAGTCGTTCACGATCATGTTCTCGCGCGGCACGACGTCCGGGGAGCCGTACCCCTGGGGCATCCGGTCCTGAGGCCGGTCGGACCGATCGGGCCGGTCGAGAGGGGGCGGCGGCACCGCGCCTCGCGCGACGAGCACGTCGTTCGGACCGAGGGTGGCCGCCTGGCGGGGTTCGTCCAGCGGCGAGGGGGCGTGACCCGCCGGGTCGGAGTACTGCTGCGCCTGGGCGTAGTCCTCCGGGCGGGGCCGGGCGTACTGACCGGTGCCGGGATACTCGCCGTAGGGCGGCGGGGCGTCCTGTGGGGGCTGCTCGGCGTGAACGGGCTCGCCCACCTCGTCGGGGTACTGACCACCGGCCTCGACGAAACCCTCGTCAAGGGTGTCGACCAGGCGTCCCACATCGCTCATGGGCATGCGGAAACTCGCGGTGCACATCTCGCCGCGCCACAGGCTCAGCACCAGCGTGCCTTCGTGCCAGGTGACCCGGAGCACCCGCTCCTGGCCACGCTCGTCAAAGAACACCTCGCCGAACGACGGCAACGGGACAACTTCCGACATGGAGGACATAGTGCTTTAACCAGCCTTTATTCGTCCACTCGACCTCGGGAAACCCTACCGAACCGGTCTTTACGTCCCCATCTTCCGCCTCAGCGGCACCAGAACGATAGACCTTCCCTTGACCTTACGAGGATTGATGAGCCGGGTGATCCAGCCAGTTTGCCATGTGACGTGAACCTCGGGTTCCGGAATACGGGTATGCGTCCACGCCGCGACTCGCCGGAGCAGCCGCGGCTGTCGGGGCGAACGGGTACGGTTGGCTGTCGTGCCGACCGACTCCATCGCCCCATCCGAAGACGTCTCCTCAAAGGTGGATATTCCCCCGGTTGAGGATTTGCTGAGCACCGCCGTCGAGGCGGTCGGCGGGGTCGAGCGCCCCGGTCAGATCACGATGGTGAGGGCGGTGCAGCACGCGATCGAGTCGGGCGACCACCTCGCCGTCCAGGCCGGCACGGGCACCGGCAAGTCACTCGCCTACCTGATCCCCTCGATCAGGCACGCGATGACCTCCAAGGGCGCCGTGGTCGTCTCCACCGCCACCATCGCGCTCCAGCGCCAGCTCGTCGACCGCGACCTGCCCCGCCTCGCCAAGGCCCTCGCCCCGCAGCTGCCGCACGAGCCCGCGTTCGCGATCCTCAAGGGCCGCCGCAACTACCTGTGCCGTTACAAGGCGAGCGCGGGATGGCCGGACGAGGAGCAGGACCAGCTCTTCGACCCCCGGGAGGTCAACGCGACGGGCCGGATGGTCCAGCGCATCCAGGAGTGGGCGAACGAGACCGAGACCGGCGACCGCGACGAGCTCGTCCCCGGCGTCAACGAGCAGGCCTGGCGCCAGTTCTCGGTCAGCGCCAGGGAGTGCCTGGGGGCGACGCGCTGCCCGAGCGGCATGGAGTGCTTCGCCGAGCTGGCCCGCGCCCGCGCCGGTGAGTCCGACGTGGTCGTGACCAACCACGCGCTGCTCGCGATCGACGCGATGGAGGACTTCCCGCTCCTGCCCGAGCACGAGGTGGTCGTGGTCGACGAGGCCCACGAGCTGGTCGACCGCGTCACCTCGGTGGTGAGCGGCGAGCTGTCGGAGACCATGATCACGGTGGCCGCGCGGCGGGTCGGCAAGCTCATCGAGCAGCACCTCGCCGACCGGCTCATGGAGGCCGGCGAGGACCTCAAGGCCCTGCTCGCCGAGGCCCCCGCCGGGCGCCTCGACGAGCTCCCCCAGGTGCTCGGGATGACGCTCGCCCTGATCCGAGACGCGGCGTGGGCGTGCATCACCGCCCTCGGCCCGCGGAGTGGCGACAAGGACGACCCGGAGGGCGCGGGGCTGCGCAGGGCGGCCTTCACCTCGCTGGACGAGGTCCACGACACCGCGCAGCGCATGCTCGACGCCTTCGGCCACGCCGAGGAGATCGACCGGGCCGAGGTGGTCTGGCTGGAGGCGGGCACCGACCGGCGCCCTCCCCTGCTGCGGGTGGCGCCGCTGACGGTGGCGGGCATGCTGCGCGACAAGCTCTTCGGCGACCGTACGGTCATCCTGACCTCCGCCACGCTCGCCCTGGGCGGCGCCTTCGACGGCCTGGCCCGCCAGTGGGGCCTGGGCGGCGGGAAGAACGCCGTGGAACCCGTGGAGGAGACGCGGGAGGACGGGGAGGGCGGAGACAAGAAGCGGAAGAAGCGAGACAGGAGCGGAGCCGGTTGGACCGGCATCGACGTCGGTTCCCCCTTCGACCACCCGCGCAGCGGCATCCTCTACGTCGCCAAGCACCTGCCCCAGCCGGGGCGCGACGGCCTGCCCGAGGCATACCTCGAGGAGATCACCGAGCTGATCGAGGCGGCGGGAGGCCGCACCCTCGGCCTGTTCTCCTCGATGCGCGCCGCCAAGGCGGCCACCGAGGCCCTGCGCGACCGGCTGAGCGTGCCGCTGCTCTGCCAGGGTGACGACTCCACGATGCTGCTGGTCAAGCAGTTCGCGGAGGACGAGCCGACCTGCCTGTTCGGCACGCTGTCGCTCTGGCAGGGGGTCGACGTCCCCGGCCCGTCGCTGCGCCTGGTCATCATCGACCGCATCCCCTTCCCCCGCCCCGACGACCCGCTCAGCTCCGCCCGCCAGCGCCACGTCGCGGCCAAGGGCGGTAACGGGTTCATGTCCGTCGCCGCCACCCACGCCGCGCTGCTGCTGGCCCAGGGAGCGGGCCGCCTGCTGCGCAGCCAGCATGACAAGGGCGTCGTCGCGGTGCTCGACCCCCGGCTCGCGACGGCACGCTACGCCGGGTTCCTGCGCGACTCCCTGCCGCCCTTCTGGCCCACCAACGATCCGGCGAAGGTCCGCAGCGCCCTCAAGCGCCTCAGCTCCTCCTGAGGCCACCGGCCGCCGGGCCGCGCGGGAAGGGGCCGAGGCCCCTTCCCGGCCCGGGATCAGGTGGCGGTCTCGGCGATGGCCTGCAACGCCAGCACGTACGACCTCAGGCCGAAGCCCGCGATGGTGCCGGTCGCCACGGCGGCGACCACCGAGTTGTGCCGGAACTCCTCGCGGGCGGCCGGGTTGCTGATGTGCACCTCGACCAGGGGCGCGGTGCGCTGGGCGATGGCGTCGCGCAGCGCGTAGGAGTAGTGGGTGAACGCGGCGGGGTTCAGCACCACGGGGATCCTGCGGTCGGCCGCCTCGTGCAGCCAGCCCAGCATCTCGGCCTCGTCGTCGGTCTGCCGGACGTCGACCGACAGGCCGAGCTCCCTGCCGGTGTCCCGGCAGAGGGCGGCCAGGTCGGCGAAGGTCTCCGCGCCGTAGACATCCGGCTCGCGGGTGCCGAGCCGCCCCAGGTTGGGGCCGTTGAGCACGTAGACGGGTCTCATCGGGTCACTCACCGCTCCTTGATGGCCGCGCGCCTGCCGCGGCGGCCGACGTCACTCAGCAGACTCACCGGGCGATCTCGTGGTAGGCGGCCTCCAGAAGCTCCTCCGGCGGGTCGACCAGCGGGGACACCTTCGCCAGGTCGTCCAGGAGGACGAAGCGCAACTTGGCTCCGCGGCTCTTCTTGTCGAGGCGCATGTGGTCGCGCAGTTCGGGCCAGGCCTCTCGGCGGTAGGCGGTGGGCAGCCCGACCGAGGTGAGAATGGACCTGGTCCGCTCCACGACGTCGGCGCCGATCCTGCCGTCCAGGCGGGACAGCTCGGCCGCGTAGACCATGCCGATCGCGACGGCCTCGCCGTGGCGCATCCGGTATTCCTCGACGCGCTCGATCGCGTGCGCCAGCGTGTGGCCGTAGTTGAGGATCTCCCGCAGGCCGCTCTCGCGCAGGTCGGCTCCGACGACCTCGGCCTTGATCCGGATCTTCCGTTCGATCAGCTCGCGGGTGTTGCGGCCCTCGGGGAGCCTGGCGCCGTCCGGGTCGTCCTCGATGAGCTCAAGGATCCGGGGGTCGGCGATGAAACCACCCTTGATGATCTCCGCCAGGCCGCCCACGTAGTCGTCGCGGGGCACCGAGACCAGCGTCGCCAGGTCGCACAGCACCCCGGTCGGCGGGTGGAAGGATCCGACCAGGTTCTTGCCCTCGGGGGTGTTGATGCCGGTCTTGCCGCCCACCGCCGCGTCGACCATGCCGAGCAGGGTGGTCGGCACCTGCACGACCTTGACGCCACGCAGCCAGGTGGCGGCGGCGAACCCCGCCAGGTCGGTGGTGGCTCCCCCGCCGACGCCGACCACGGCGTCCGAGCGGGTGACGCCCGCGCGGCCGAAGGCCGACCACAGCTCCGCGACCACCTCGACCGTCTTCGCGCGCTCGGCGTCGGGCACCGGCAGCGCGACGACCTCGTACCCGGCCGCCTCGATCGCGCCGCAGACGGGACGGGCGATCTCCGGCAGGCTCTCCGGGTGGATCACGGCGACGGTGCTCACCCCCGCCCCCAGCAGGCCGGGCAGCTCGCCGAGCACCCCGGTGCCGACCACCACCTCGTACGGGCTCTCGCCGGGCACACCGATCCTGGAGATCGTCACGGCTTCAGGTCCTCCACGATCTGGTCGACGATCTGGCCGGGTTCGCGCTCGTCGGTCGCCACCACGATCGTGGCGAGCTCCTCGTAGACGGGGCGACGGGCGTCCATCAGCTTCTTCAGCTGACTGCGCGGGTTCAGCACGAGCAGCGGTCGCGCCGAGCCCAGGCCCACCCGCTGGACGGCGTTGGAGAGCCCGACCTCCAGGTAGACCACCGGCTGTCCGGCCAGCAACGCGCGGGTGGCCTCGGCGAGGATCGCGCCGCCGCCCAGGGAGAGCACCCCGTCGTGCTCGGCCAGCGCCCGCCGTACGGCGTCGGCCTCCAGCTCGCGGAAGACCTCCTCGCCGTCCTCGACGAAGATGTCGCTCACCGGCTTGCCCGCCACCTGCTCCACGTCGGCGTCGGTGTCGCGGAAGGCGACCCCGAGCCGTTCGGCGAGGAGCTGCCCGACGGTCGACTTGCCCGATCCGGGAGGACCGATCAGCACTGCTCGGGGACTCATGCGATCTCCTTCGACGCCGGCCCGCCCATCGGGGCACCGAGAGCGCCCTCGCCGGGACGCCCGCTCACTTGATCACCAACGAGGAGAGGTAGCCGGACAGGTTGCGGGCGACCTCTTCGACGGAGTCGCCGCCGAACTTCTCGATCGCGGCGTCGGCCAGGATCAGCGCGACCATCGCCTCGGCGACGATCGCGGCCGCCGGGACCGCGCACACGTCGGAGCGCTCGTGGTGGGCCTTGGCGGCCTCGCCGGTCAGCACGTCGATGGTGGCGAGCGCCCGGGGGACGGTGGAGATCGGCTTCATCGCCGCGCTGACGCGCAGCGGCTCGCCGTTGGTCATGCCGCCCTCGACGCCGCCGGCCCGGTTGGTCATCCGGCGTACGCCGTCGGCGGTGTTCTCGATCTCGTCGTGGGCCAGGGAGCCGGGGCGGCGGGCCGTCTCGAACCCGTCGCCGACGCCGACGCCCTTGATCGCCTGGATGCCCATCAGGCCGGCGGCGAGGCGGGCGTCGAGGCGGCGGTCCCAGTGGGTGTAGCTGCCCAGGCCCGGCGGCAGGCCGTAGGCGATCACCTCGACGACGCCGCCGAGGGTGTCGCCGTCCTTGTGCGCCCTGTCGATCTCGGCGACCATGGCCGCGCTGCCCGCGGGGTCGGCGCAGCGCACCGGGTCGGCGTCGATCGCCTCCAGGTCGCCGGGGCCGGGGACGACGCCCGGGGTGGTGGCGGCCCCGCCGATCGAGACGACGTGGCTGACGATCTCGACGCCGAGGGCCTGCTTGAGGAAGCTCCGCGCCACCTGTCCGAGCGCGACGCGGGCGGCGGTCTCGCGGGCGCTGGCCCGGTCGAGGACCGGGCGGGCGTCGTCGAAGCCGTACTTCTGCATCCCGGCGAGGTCGGCGTGGCCGGGACGGGGGCGAGAACGCGGCGCGTTGCGCGCCTGGCCCTCCAGCACGGCCGGGTCGACGGGGTCGGCGGCCATCACCGTCTCCCACTTGGGCCACTCGGTGTTGCCAACCCGGATGGCGACGGGACTGCCGAGCGTCCGGCCGTGGCGGACTCCGCCCACGATGGACACGACATCCTGCTCGAACTTCATCCGCGCCCCGCGCCCGTAGCCGAGGCGGCGACGGCGCAGCGCCTCGTCCAGCTGTGCCGTGGTCACCTCCACCCCGGCGGGCAGTCCTTCCAGGATCGCGACGAGCTCGGGGCCGTGGGACTCCCCTGCGGTCAACCAGCGCAACATGGTGACAAGTCTTCCACGTGCCGCCCACTGGAATGGCCTTTGTTCACCGGTTGAGACATCCGCGGGTGATCGTCGAACCGGAGACGGGTGATCCGGAGGCACATACCGTTCGTGGAACGAACGGGTCCAAGGGGCGGACCGCCCAGGAGGCGAACCGTTCACAGGACGGACCGTCCAGGGAGTTCACAGAACACACCGTCCAGGGAACAGCCGTCCGGGGAAAAACCGTCCAGGGGGCGGTCACGAGGACGGGTTCGGTCAAAGGGCGGTGAGGACGGCGGCGAGCGTGCCGACGGCCATGAAGGGACCGAAGGGGATCTCGCTTTTGCGGCCCGCGCGGCGCAGGGCCATCAGGGCGGCCCCGTAGAGCCCTCCGGCCAGGAGGCCGAGGAAGGCCCCGGTGACCAGGGTGTTCCAGCCCAGCCAGCCGAGGGCCGTGCCCAGGCTCGCCGCGAACTTGACGTCGCCGAACCCCATGCCCGCCGGGTTGACCAGGAACAGCACCAGGTAGAAGCCCGCCAGAGCGAGGCCGCCCAGCCCGGCGCCGAGCAGGTCCCCGGGGCGGCCGTCGGCGAGGGCCGAGACGGCGAGCGGGGCGACGGTCCCCAGGTAGGCGGCGAGGGTGAGCCTGTCGGGCAGCCGGTGAACGGCGGCGTCGACGAAGGACAGGACGACGGCGACCACCGCGAGCCAGCCGAAGGCGAGCAGTTCCGCCCCCCTCCCGACCGGCGTGGTCTCCACCCCTTCCGGCACTCCCGGCCAGACGGCCGCTCCCGCCGCGTCCGGCCACAGGGCCCGCAGCGCGAGGGCGGCCAGCACCGCCGCGGTGACCCCCTCCACCGCCCCGGCCGCGGGCCGGGTGCCCCGCCGCTCCCCCTCGGTCCCTGAGAACTCGGCCCCTGAGAAGCGGGTCACCAGGCGCCGCGTCCCGAGCCCGATCGCGAGCCCGGCCAGAGCCGCCGGGACCGCCGTCGCGGAGAGGGACAGAAGGGTCACCGGGGGACTCATGAAGCCGACCATAATCGGCGCCCCTCTCCCCGCGCCGGGGATCCGGGCACTCCTCCCCTCCCCCTCCCACGCCGGATGTGCCGAAACGGCCCGCACCCGGTGACCGCGCCGCGCACCGACCTCCGTCCCCGCCGAAGGGCCCCGGTGGCCTCCCCGCACGCCGAACCCCACCCCCACCAGAGGGCCGAGAAGACCCGCGTTCGGTGGCCGCCTCGCACCGATCTCCATCTCCGCAGAAAGAGCCCCAAGTGGCGCGCATCCGGTGGCCGCCCCGCACGCCGAGCCCCGTCCACGCCGAAGGGCCGAAGTGACCTCGGAGGTCATTGACGATGACGGCGATGATCACGGAGGCTGTAGGCATCCCTACCCCCCGGAGGTCAGGAACGCGTGGACACGGATCGCTTCAGCAAGCTGCCCGCGGTCATCGCGTCACTCGTTCTGCTGCCCGTGCTGCTCGAACTCCTCGCGTGGTACATCGAGGGCGAGGAGTACGACGTGGCCCGCGCGGCCACAGTGATCACGGTGATCGTGGCGCTCGCCCTCATCGCCACCGTGCTCGGCCGGATCAGGGCGCGGCTGCCGGTGCTGATGGTGGTCGCGCTCACGGTCACCGCGGCGGGCGAGGCGGTGCTGGGGTTCGTGGCGGCGTTCGGTCCCGTGCTCTGGCGGGGCGGCGTACCCGGCGAGCTGCACGGGCTGGTGACCGCAGGGGTGAGCGCGTTCGCCGTGGCCACCGGCCTCTACCTGCTCGTCCAGTATCGCCGGGGCCTCTACCTCCCCTACCTGGAGGCCGGGATGGGCCCGCTGCCCACCGCCACCAAGCGCAGGGTGATCGGCGAGTCGGAGATCCTGATCCGCACCATGCCGGACATCGGCCCCTCGGTGGAGAAGGCGCTGGCCAGCTGCGTGTCCATGGTCGACCAGGACGACCTGCACTTCGTGGCCTACTTCGGCGACCAGAGGTGCCGCTTCTACACCGACGTGCTGGAGGACGGCGACCTGGCCCACTTCTTCCACGAGACCGACCAGGAGGAGCGCAGGAAGATCTATCTCAGGGCGGGCAACCAGCTCAACTGGCTCACCCAGCGGCTCAACCAGCAGCTGCGCAGGCTGGAGGGCGGCGTCCTCATCCGCACGGTCCTCGACGTGGAGCGCGGGGCCATGTTCTTCTACTGGGTCGACGAGACCCGCTATCTCATCGGGGTGACCCTGGACCAGCGCAAGGTCGACATCGCCGACGACAAGATGGCCAGGCTCGTGGACACCATCCGCGGGCACTTCACCCTGCCCCCGATCAACCAGCGAGAACGCGCCCCGAAACCCCAGGGGCACCTGCGATCCATCCCAAGGAGCGAACGTTGGCCCGAATCGGGCTCCTGATCGTCGTCGTCGGCTTCGGCTGGCTCGCCGCCGACCTGGGCGGCCTGCGTGATCTGGAACACTCCAGCGCGTACGTGCTGCTCAGCAGCCTGTTGCTCGCGATCGGCCTGTACGGCAGCACACACGGGATCGACCGCGCCGAGGCGAGGGAGCACTCGCGGCTGATCGTGCTCGCGGTCACCGTCGGGGTGCTGCTCAAGACCGCGTTCATCGCCGGGGTCGTCTACCTCGTCTCCGGCGACCCCCGGGCTCTGATCATGGCGGTGGTGGTCGCCCAGATCGACCCGCTCTCGGTCGCCGGCGTGATGCGGGACAGCCGTCTGTCGAACCGGGCGAAGACGATCCTCGGGGCGTGGTCCTCCTTCGACGACCCGGTGACGATCATCCTCGCCGTCTACGCGGCGGCGCTGGTGAGCGGTTCCGGAGGCAGCGGGCAGTCGGCCTCGTACTTCGCCGACCTGGGGTTGAACGTGCTGTTCGCGGCCGCGGTCTATCTGCTGTGGCGGCTGATCAGAAACGCCCCGCCGGTGCTGACCTACCTGACGGCCGCCGGAGCGGTCGTCTCGGCCGCCTGGACCTCCCTCATGCTCGGCATAGCGACCGCCGGGCTCTACCTGCGCCTGCCCGACGCGCGCTGGCTGGGCCGGGCGGTGAGCGCGGCGTTCGCGCTGTCGGCGTTCCTGACGGGCCTGCTGCTCGTCGGCGGGACGAACATGGGGATGGGCGTGTTACTCGGGCTGGCCGCGTACGCCGCGCAGATGGTCGCCGCGCTGGTGCTCACCCACGGCCTGCCGATGATCGACCGGGTGCATCTGGGGCTGGCCCAGCAGAACGGGGTGACGGCGGTGATCCTCGCCCTGGTCTTCGAGCGCGACTTCGGGGGGTTCGTCGCCGTGATCGCCCCGGCGATCCTCACGGTCAACCTCGTCCACGCGGCGGCCAACCGAACCGCCGACGCCTGGGAGGCTCGGCGATCTCTTCCATCCGCGCCACTGTGACGTCGGGGGCCTCGGCCCCCAGTTGGTCCAGGGTGCCCGACTCGACCGCGGCGAGCGCCCGCAGGAGGCCGCCCTCGATCACGAAGGGCACCGGGCCCGCGACGTCGACCACCGCCGCCGCGCTGCCCTCGTGCACCGCGGCCTGGCAGACCTGAAGGATCGTGGCCTGGATGGGCCTGGCGTCGGGGCGCCACCGCCGCAGCGCCTCCGTCCCGGTGAAGGCGAGCACCGCCTCGCGGCCGTCGGCTCCGACGAGCTTCGGGAGGGCCATCTCGCTCTCCTTCTCCTGCCGCAGGCCGTGCTCGCCGATCTCCGACTCCTTGAGCAGGGCGACCACCGGCACGAGCAGCCGGGCCCCGCTCAGCGCGGCGACGACCTCGCCGGCCTGCGCCTTTCCCTCGGCGAAGGCGGCGAGCGCGGATGTCACGGCGGCGTCGGCGGCACCGTCGTCGCCGGGGACCAGGGGTCGCGGAATGCTCGGCACGAACCGGGAGCCTACCCTCGGCCGGGCCAGGGGGGACGATCGCCCCACCCGGCCCGCCCCTGGCCCGGGCGTGACGCGTACACCGAAGTGGCGCACCGGGCCGGGGCACCCCGATGGCACGGGGGTCCGGGAGCCCGGGGGCACGGGGACGCCGGGGGCAGCCAGGGGTAAAGGTGTCCCCGGGCGGTACGCCGGGGGCGTGTGCCGCCTGTCAGCCGAGGTCGGCGACGGCGGCCACCGGGCCGCCGCCGCTGGGGCCCTGGTGGACCGCCGCGACCGAGACGAACACGGCCGGGTCTCCGGTGACGCTCGCCGCGACACCGCCGACGGTGGCCTTGATCTGGCGGTGCCAGTGCACGTCGGAGTCGTCCAGCATGATGTTGCGGCGCCCCCGCACGCTGCCCGACGGGTCGGCCTCGCACTTCATGAAGACGTTGACGAGCCGGTCGCCGAGGTCGGACGGGTGAGGGCGCTCGGGCAGCTCGATGCCGCTGGAGCGGATCGCCTCCCAGATGCCGTCGGCGTCCAGCGCGTCCTTCATGACCGAGTGGCCGATCCGGTACCGGCCGCCGATCCCCCGTACGTTGCCGACGACCACGATCTGGGCGCGGTCCAGCTCGACGCCCGAGGAGCACGACGCGACGGAGGAGTAGAGCGACAGGTCGCGGTGGATCTGGTCGGCGGAGGGCATCTCGATCTCGCCGAGGGCGACGGCGATGCCGAGGGCGGTGGTGGAGTTGGAGATGTCCATCGACGGGCCGGTGTCCTCGATCACCACGTCCTTGCCGCGCGACTTGGCGTCGTTGATCGTGGACAGGGTGAGCAGCGGGGTCTTGGTCTGGACGTAGTGGACGTCGGCGGGGTCGTCGATCCCGGCGAGCTTCATCGCCTCGCGGACTCCGGCTGCGACCTTCTCCACCATCGCGGGGCGGCCGATGTCCTCGGGCAGGATCACGTCGCTCATCGCGATGCCGACGCTCACCCTCGGCTCGTCGCTCGGCTCGGCGTTCGCGGTGGTGGCGAAGACGGTGGCGTGCGGGCTGAGCACCCCGTCGGTGCCGCCCGACCACACCAGGGGCACGCTTTCTGGGGACGGGTGCCCCTTGGCCTGGAGCACCTCGCGAAACGCCCGGTCGGCCAGGATGCGGGTGTAGTCGTTCACGCCGCCGTTGCCCTCGGTCTTGCCGATCACCGCGAGCACCCGGTGCGCCTCGATCACCCCGTCGTCGATGAGCCGGGCCAGCCCGGAGGCGTCGGTCACACTCTCGATGGGCACCTTGCGCACTTCAATGGGTTCGGGCATCTCTGCCGCCTTTCGATCGCGTCCTGTTCACTTTCGCACCACGGTGCCGGTCTCTCCGGTGAGCGCCGCGCCCATGTCCTCCAGGGAGGTGATCACCGACCGGTCGCCGCCCTGCTCGACGAAGCGCAGCGCGGCCTCGACCTTCGGCCCCATACTGCCCCCGGCGAAATGGCCCGCGGCGTGCAGTACGCGCAGCTCGGCCGCGGTGATGTGACCCAGGGGCCTGGCCCGGGGCGTTCCGAACCCGACGACGGCCCGGGGGACGTCGGTCGCGATGATCAGGACCGTCGCCCGGACGGCCCGGGCGAGCACCGCGGCGGCGAGGTCCTTGTCGATCACGGCCTCGACCCCGGCGAGCCGCCCCTGCGCGTCGCGGGTCACGGGCACGCCGCCGCCCCCCGCGGCCACGACGGTGAAGCCCGCGGCCACCAGCGCGGCCACCGCGGGCGCGTCGAGGATCTCCAGCGGCTCGGGGGAGGCCACCACGCGGCGCCAGCCCCGCTCGAAGTGGCGCCAGGTCTGGCCGAGTTCCTCGAACCGGCGTGCCTCGGCCTCGCTGAAGTAGCGGCCGATCGGCTTGACCGGGTCCGCGAAGGCGGGATCGCCGGGGTCGACGAGCGTACGGGTGACCACGACCGCGGCGCGGCCGTCGAGCGCGTTGAGTACGAGGGTGCCGATGGTGGCCTGGGTCTGCGCCCCGCACCAGTCGAGCGGCACCGGGGGCACGACGTGGGCGGCGAGCTGGTTCTTCAGGATCAGGTTGCCGACCTGGGGGCCGTTGCCGTGGGTGAGGGTGACCTGGTGGCCCTCCTCGATGAGCGCGACGACGTGGCGCATCGCCTGCTCGACCGCGCGGTGCTGGTCGGCCGGCGAGGCGCCTCCGTCGGGCCCGGTCATGGCGTTGCCGCCGAGCGCGATCAGTATTCGTTCACCCACCAGGCCGACGTTAACGGCCTGCCCGTCTCGCCTCATGGGCACTCATTGCCCAAGGGGCGCCGGTCCTTCGGCACAACCGGCCAACCTCTCACCCCATGAGCGTACGGGTGATCTCCTCGACCACCGGCACGCGCCGCGGCTGCAGGTAGAAGTGGTCGCCGGGGAAGACCGTGAGGGAGAAGCCGGAGCTCGTACGGGTCTCCCACGACTTGGCCTGTGCCGGGGTGACCACCGGGTCGGCGTCGCCGACGAGGACGGAGATCGGGGTGTGCAGCGGGGGGCCGGGGCGGTGCCGGTAGGCCTCGGCCAGCCGGAAGTCCGCACGGACGTAGGGCAGGATGACCTCGCGCATCGCCCGATGGGACAGGACCTCCGCCTCGGTGCCGCCGAGTTTCGCCAGCTCGGCCACGAAGTCGTCGTCGTCGTACTCCGAGATCGCGGGCCTGTCGCGGGGGTCGTGCGGCGCTCTCGCGCCGGAGACGAACAACCGCGCCGGGGCGATCCCCCTCGCCTCAAGGCGACGCGTGACCTCGTAGGCGAGCGTCGCCCCCATGCTGTGCCCGAACAGCGCGAAACGCCGGTCGAGCAGCGGCAGCATCGATCCGGTCACCTCGTCGGCGAGCGCGTCCATGTCGTCGGGCAGCGGTTCGGCGAACCGGTCGGCCCTGCCGGGCAGCTGCGTCGCGTGCAGCTCGACGGACAGGGGCAGCAGCTCGGACCACGCGCGGTAGGCGTTGGCCGATCCGCCCGCGTGCGTGAGGCAGAACAGCCGCGTGGTCGCCCCGGGGCGGGGGAAGGCGCAGCGCAACCAGGTCATGTGACCATGATCCCACGGCGAGGGCCCGGCGCCTCATGCCCTGAGGCAGACCTCGAAGACGGCGGTGAGGCGGGCGATCACGGTCTCGCGGTCGGGGGAGCCGGCCGCGTCGGGGCCGTAGAGCTGGCGCATCGTGCCGGTGCCGGTGACGAGCGCGGTGGCGATCATCGCCCGGAAGGCCGCGTCGGGGCCGGGGAGCCGCGCCGAGAGGGGTTCCAGGATCGCCGTCCTGACCCGGTCGCCGATGATCTCGTGGATCTCCGGGGCGCTGGACGACCGGATGAGCGCGGCCAGTACCACGCTCCCCTGGTCGGATCGGAGCCGTTCGGCGACGTACTCGGCCAGCCGGCGGGGCAGCTCCTCCTCGGGGCCCTCCAGGACGCCGGGGAAACGTCCCTGCATCGCGAGCACCTCGGCGAACAGGTCCCGCTTGCTGCCGAAGTAGCGGTTGATCAGCGCGATGTTGGCGTCCGCCTCGGCGGCGATCATCCGCATCGTCACCTGGTCGTACCCGAGTTCGGCGAACAGCAGTCGGGCGGCGTCGAGGATGCGCCGCCTGGTGCCCTCCCTGTCGCGATGCCGTGTCTCATCCACTTACGGGATCCTTCCAGATTTGACGAGTAAACAAGCGTCTACTAACTTCACATGTACCGTACATACATTGGGGGCGGTTCATGCTGACCGAACAACAGATCCAGGCCGAGGCCGCACCGTCCTTCACCCACAGGCAGGTGCTGGAGATCCTGGCCGGACTGATGCTCGCCATGCTGACGTCGATGATCTCGACGTCCGTGGTGGGCACCGCGCTGCCGACGATCGTCGGCACGCTCGGCGGCCAGGACCAGCTCGCCTGGGTCGCCAGCGCGACCCTGCTCACCATGACCGCCTCCACCCCGATCTGGGGCAAGCTCTCCGACCTCTACGGCCGCAAGCTCATGTTCCAGGTCTCGCTGGTCGTCTTCGTGGTGGCCTCCATCGCCGCCGGGTTCTCCCAGGACATGGCCCAGCTCATCGCCGCCAGGGCGCTGCAGGGCATCGGCGCCGGCGGCCTCGCCGCGCTGCCGCAGATCATCCTCGGCGACGTGGTCGAGCCCCGCGAGCGCGGACGCTACTCCGGCTACATCGGCGCGGTCTTCGGTGTCTCGACCGTGGCCGGCCCGCTGCTCGGCGGGTTCATCGTGGACAACATGTCCTGGCGCTGGACCTTCTGGATCTGCGTGCCGCTCGCCGTGGTCGCCTTCGTCGTCATCCAGAGGGTGCTGAGGCTGCCGCTCGTCCGCCGCGACACGAAGGTCGACTGGTGGGGCGCGACCCTCATCACCGGCGGCACCACCGCGCTGATGCTGCTGCTCTCCCTCGGAGGCAAGGAGTTCGGCTGGAACTCCGCGTGGACCTACGGCCTGGGCGCGCTCAGCCTGGTGATGTTCGGTCTCGCCGTCGTCGCCGAGCGCAGGGCCGCCGACCCGATCCTGCCCCCGCACCTGTTCCGCGACCGCACCTTCGTGCTCACCTCCGTCGCCTCCCTGCTGGTCGGCGCGGCGATGTTCGGCGCGCTGATGTTCCTGCCGCAGTATCTGCAGATCGTCAAGGGCATGAGCCCCACGGGCTCGGGCCTGATGACCCTTCCCCTGGTGCTCGGCCTGCTCACCTCCTCGATCCTCACCGGCCGGTTCGTCACCAGGACGGGCCGATGGAAGATCTTCCCCGTGGTGGGCATGCTGCTGGTCGCGCTCGGGCTGTTCCTGCTCTCGCGCCTGCACGTCGACAGCTCGCTGGTGATCGTCGGCATCGACAACGCGGTCCTCGGCATCGGGCTCGGCGCCTCCATGCAGATCCTGATCCTCGCCGCCCAGAACGCGGTGACCCGCGCGAACCTCGCCTCGGCGACCTCCGGGGTGGCGTTCTTCCGCTCACTCGGCGGCGCGGTGGGCGTCGCGGCCTTCGGCGCGATCCTGTCCAACCGGCTCACCGCGGAGCTGGTCTCCCTCGCGAAGGCGGCGCACCTGCCGCTGAGCGGTGGCGCGGTCCCCAGCCTCGGCTCCCCCGAGGCCATCCACAACCTCCCCGCGCCCGTCCTGGAGATCATCCTGGAGGCCTTCACCCGGGCGATGAGCGCGGTCTTCGTGGTCGGCGTCCCGATCGCCGTCCTCGCCTCACTCGCCGTCCTGATGGTCAGGGAGATCCCGCTGCGCTCGGCGCGGACCCCCGCCCCGGCGGCGGCCGACCCGGCCGCCCCGCCGATCGGCGCGGGCAGGCCGTAACCACCCCGTGCCGCCCGGGGCCGGCCCGCTCTCCGGCCGGCCCCGGGCCTCCCTCACTCCTCGCCTCGCACATCAACCCTCCCCCGGGCGAGGGCGGCCCCTCGTGGCGGCGCCACGGGGAGTCGCCCCCCTTCCCCGACCGGGATCAGGCCTCAGCGCGGGCGAACGACGGACATGGCATGTACCACCGCCCTCGGGCGGCCGTCAGAGCGTCCATTTCTGGTTGGCCCAGCCGTTGCAGTCCCACAGCTGCACCTTGGTCCCGTTCGCGTTGACGGTCCCCAGGTCCGCGTCCAGGCAGCGCCCGTTGTGCATGCTGTAGATCGTGTGGCTCGTCGCGTCGTAGATCCATTTCTGGTTGGTCCAGCCGTTGCAGTCCCACAGCTGCACCTTGGTGCCGTTCGCGTTGACGGTCCCGAGGTCGGCGTCCAGGCAGCGCCCGTTCTCCTTGCTGTGGATCGTGTGAGTGGAGACCTCGTAGCTCCACGACTGGTTGTCCCAGCCGTTGCAACCCCACAGCTGCACCTTGGTCCCGTTCGGGCCGATGGTTCCGAGATCGGCGTCCAGGCAGCGCCAGTTCTGGTGACTGCGGATGGGCCCCCAGGCGGCGGACTCCGAGTCCGAGGCCGCCGCGCCCGGAACGAATCCCGCGCAACCGAGCGCGACCGCCGCCGCCGACACCAGCACCCTGAATCCCCGTCGCATCGTCGATGCTCTCCTTCCTGCGAATCACGGCGGTGGAGAGCGGCGCGGCAGCGGGAGGAACCCGCCGCCCCACCCGCTCCGCACCGTGCGCGTCACCCCGCGGACACGCCCGTCGATCACTCTCCGCAGCAGAAAGTACACGTACGGGGATCGATCCCGGGTGGACGACACGGCGACCGGCGTTTCAGGGAGGTACAGGCGTCTTCCGGACGGCTACCGGGTGCCCTCAGCCTTCGGAGGAGGCGGAGCCCACGGCGCGCTCGGCCGCCGTGATCGCGTTGCGGAACAGCATCGCGACCGTGGTGGGCCCGACCCCGCCGACCCTGGGGGTGATCGCCCCGGCCACCTCGGCGCAGGACTCGTCGACGTCGGGCAGCAGACGCCTGCCCTCGTAACGCACCCCGCCGCCGATGACGACGGCGCCGGGCTTGACGTGCTCGGGCCGGATGATCCCCGGCACGCCCGCGGCGGCGACCAGGACGTCGGCGCGGAGCGTGTAGCGGGGCCAGTCGCTCACCCCGGTGTGCACGACCGTGACAGCGGCGTTCGCCGTCGGGCGCTTCTGCGCGAGGAGGATCGAGAGGGGACGGCCGAGCGTGGCCCCGCGCCCGAGGATGACCACCTCCCGGCCCGCCACCGGGATGTCGTAGTGCGCGAGCAGCGCCTCGATCCCGGCGGGCGTGCACGGCAGCGGGCCGGGGAGCTCCAGCGCCAGCCGCCCGATGTTGAGCGGGTGCATGCCGTCGACGTCCTTGTCGGGATCCATGACCTGCAGGGCCCGGTCGTAGTCGAGGTGCTTGGGCACGGGGTGCTGCACGAGCAGCCCGTGCACCGCCGGGTCGTCGTTGAAGGCGGTGATGACCGCGTGCAGGTCCGCCTGGGTGGCGCTCGCGGGCAGGTGCTCGTGCGGCGAGGCGAAACCGAGCTCGGCGGCCTGCCGCTGCTTGATGCGGATGTATCCGGCGCTGGCGTCGTCGTCACCGACCAGGACCGTCGCCAGGCTCGGGGTGACACCCCTGCCGGTCAGAGCGGCCACCCGCGCGGCCACGTCGGCGAGGATCCGCTCCGCGACCGGGCCGCCGGGAAGCAACCGGGCCGACGACGTGCTCTCGGAGCTGGAACCGTTCGATACGGGCTGGGACATGCGCTTCCTCCCGGCGTGGGCGCCCAGGCGGTCGACTCCCACGGCGAGCTCCCCGATGGTTGATGCCATCCCTTTGCCGCCAGTCGCGTCATCCCCAAGGATGCCCGATCATCCCCCTCCAGGTCGAACCGCCCCCGCCCCACCGGGCCCGGCCAGGCGAATCATCCCCCTCCACCACCTCGCGCCGCGCCCGCCGCACCGAGCCCGGCCAGGCGGCCCACCGCCTCGTCGATGACCTCGTCCCGCTTGCAGAAGGCGAAGCGGACGAAGTGGCTCCCGCGCTCGGGGCGGTTGTAGAAGACCTGGGTCGGGATGGCGACCACGCCCGCCAGGGACGGCAGCTCGCGGGTGAGGGCGAGGCCGTCGGTGAAACCCAGGGGACGGATGTCGGTCTGCACGAAGTAGGTGCCCGCGGGGCGGTAGACCTCGAATCCCGCCGCCGACAGCCCCGCCATCAGGCGGTCGCGCTTGGACTCCAGGTCCGCCCGCAGGGCGGAGACCCAGGCCGACTCATGACGCAGACCGTGGGCGACGGCGAACTGCCAGGGCGCGGCGGCGGTGTAGGTGAGGAACTGCTTGACGGTCTGCGCGGCCCTGACGAACTCGGGCGGCGCGCAGATCCAGCCCGTCTTCCAGCCGGTGACCGAGAAGGTCTTGCCCGCCGAGGAGATCATCACGGTGCGCTCGCGCATGCCCGGCAGGGTGGCGATCGGCACGTGCTCGACCCCGTCGAAGGTGAGGTGCTCGTAGACCTCGTCGGCGACCGCCACCAGGTCGCGCTCCAGGCACAGCCGGGCGATCTCGTCCAGCTCGGCGCGGGTGAAGACGGTGCCGGTGGGGTTGTGCGGGGAGTTGACCAGGACGACCCGGGTGCGCGGCCCGGCCGCCGCGCGCAACTCGGCGGGGTCGAAGGTGAAGCGGCCGTCGACCGGGCGCAGGGTGACCGGGCGGAGCACGGCCCCGGCGAGGGCGACGGCGGCGGCATAGGAGTCGTAGTACGGCTCGAAGGCGATCACCTCGTCGCCGGGCTCGCACAGCGCGAGGATCGTCGCGGCGACGGCCTCGGTGGCTCCGACGGTGACGAGGATCTCGCCGTCGGGGTCGTAGTCGAGCCCGTAGTGGTCCTTGCGGTGCTCGGAGACGGCCTGGCGCAGCTCGGGCACCCCCGGGCCCGGCGGGTACTGGTTGAGGCCCTCCCGGATCGCCGACACCGCCCGCTCCAGCATCGCGGCGGGCCCGTCGGTGTCGGGAAAGCCCTGCCCGAGGTTGATCGAACCGGTACGCAGGGCGAGCGCCGACATTTCGGCGAAGATGGTCGTACCGAACTCGCGCATCCGCGCCACCAGAGGATCGTTCACGCGCTCCAGCGTAGTCCCGTGCCTCCCCACCACCTCATGGCCTCCGCCGCCACCGAGAGAGCGTCACCCGATCTCCCCCTGTCCTCAAATGCGGTCGACCGTAAACGCCCCGGTGATTAGCTCTATCCCGTAGATCACAGAAAGCCTCTCTCCGTGGTGATGATCCGACGTAGGGTGAACGCGAAGTATCGGAAAACCGCTGGCGGAGACAGCTGACAGATGGTGAACAGCGAGAAGTCTTCGAAGACCCCGCCTTCTTCGGACACCGCCGGATCGGCGAACCGCGCCTGGCAGATGGTGACGGGTTTCTCCAACGCCCTCATCCAGACACTTCTCGTGCTTCTCGCCCTCTCCATTTCCACGGCCTCGAAAGTCGCCCTGGTCCTCGGGATTCTCGCGCTGACGACACTGACCATCTTCCCCGGTCACCTGCTGAAAAGCACCGCCTGGTTGCGCCGCGTCATTCCTGAGCGGTCGTACGGCGTTCTCGCGATGTTCTCCCGGTGGGTGCGCCGGGACGTCTGGTGGCTCCTCTCCACCGGAGTCCTGGTCACCGTCCTCGTCGCCCTCGCGGTCGTTCCCAAGGAGGAGCCGTGGGTCACCTGCCGGGTCCCCGACGAGATCACGCTCCTGGCGTCCGCCGAGACCTCCCCGGTCATCCAGCGGGCGGCCGGGGAGTTCATGGCCGGGAAGATCGACTGGTGGGGCTGCCGACAGGTCAACATCAACGTCAGCGGGCTGCGCGCCGGCGAGGCGCGGGACCGGCTGGGCGACTGGACGTTCCCCGTCCAACCGGCCGTCGGGCCGGCCGCCGGGCGGACGGCGAGGAAACCCCCCGGCGCCCGGCCCGACGGGTGGATCGCCGACTCCCTCCAGGAGATCGACTACGTGGACAGGAACACGGACGGCGTGCCGACGTTCGGCGAGCGGACGGTCGTCGCGACCTCGCCGCTGGTCATCGCCGCACCGGAGAGGCTCGCGGAGGAGCTCACCGAGGCGAACAGGAAGCCCGGAGACCGCGACTGGGCCGACCTGCTGCGGAGCAGGCCGGGCGCCCGGCAGCAGGTCGTGCGCACCCACCCGCTCGCCTCCAACGTCGGCCTGATGGCCACGGCCGCCGCTCCCGGCCCCTCGGAAGGGCTGTCGAGGAAGGTACGGCCGGGCGACACCGTCCGCGACGTGATGTGCCGGTACGCGAACTCCCTCGACACCTCCGCGATGGTCATGACCGAGCAGCAGTTCCACGAGCTCGACGTCGCGCTGTCGGGCACCGCCCCCGCGCTCTCCGTACCGGGCGGCTGCGCCCTTTCCGGCGCGGGAGACGGGCGACCGTCGCCGGGCTCCGTCTCCGTGCCGCGAAGCGCCGGGAAGAAACCGCCGCGACCTGTCATCGTCTACCCGAAGGGCGGCCACGCCATGCGGTACGCCTGCGTCTCCAAGCGGTGGCCCGACCTGAGGCGGCCCCCGGCCGTCGAGCAGACGGTCGAGGAGTTCTGCGACTTCCTGCGGGAGACCCTCCCCCGCTACGGATTCCGTGACGCCGAGGGCCGCCTGGACGTCCAGAGGCTGCCGGTGAAGGCACACCGGCTGAGGAGCGACGCACCGGTGGCGGCCAACTGGAAGCCCGACATCTCCAGGCTGCTGTACAAGCTGACGACCCCCCTCGCGGACCACGTCCTCGTCGTGGTGGACGTCTCCGGCTCGATGGCGCGCAACAAGGTGAACGACGGCAGGTCACGGCTGGAGGCGGCGATCCAGGTGGCCCAGGTCGCCGTCACGTCCAAGCGCGGTGAGCGGACCACGGGAATCATGACGTTCTTCCCCGACGACGGCCACGCCGTTCCCCCCGCACCCGTCGGCGACGAGGGAAACGCCCTCACCGGCAGGCTCACCGCGGTCCAGAACGCCTACCGAGACGGTTCGCGCCCCGACCCCCCGATGCGTCCGATCATCGAAAAGGCGCTCGACCGGTTGGAGAGGACGGGCGACCCGGGAGAGCGGAAGGTCGTGCTCGTGCTCACCGACGGAGGGAACCCGAAGGGGCTGACCGGCGAGGACATCAGGGGCCACGACGGTGTGCGGCTGATGATGCTCTCCTTCGACCTGCACGGCTGCGACACCTCCCCGCTGCCCGTGCTCGGGGACGAGGGCCTGATGTCCTGCTACGACGCGAGCACCGACCCCGACCAGAAGCTGGACGACGCGTTCACCGAACTCCGGGCGGCCACCGGATGAGCCGTCCCACGCCGCCTCCGCCGTCGTCGCCGTTCTCGTCAGGTGGGACAGGCGGACAGAGCACACCGGCTTCGCCAGGTGGAACGGGCGGGCGGGCCACATCGGCTTCCTCAGGTGGGAGGGCCGGGCAGGGAACACCGGCCGCGGCGGAGCCGACCGGCCGCGGAGTGATCCTTCTCCTCCTGCTGCTCGTCTGCCTTCCCTCCCTGGCGGCGAGCACCGCGCCCACCCCTCCCCCGGGACCGCCCAGGCAGGACTGCGTCCTGCGCATCGCCAGTGGCGCCGACGTCTCGGGAGGCGCCCGCGAGCGTGCGCTCGAAGCCGTCTGGAACGGCGTCAAGGGCAGACCCCGGGCGTGCTTCGTGGCGATCTCCTCGGTCGCGGACGAGCAGCGCAGCGCGATGATCTCGGCCGCCCAGTCGAAGGCCGGGCACTACGACGTGTACAACCTCGACATCCAGTGGATTCCCGAGTTCGCCGAGGAGGGCTACCTGCGCCCGATCGACACCACCGCGCACGGCGGGACCAACGACTTCCTCTCCCAGATCTGGTCCGCCGGCGCCTGGAACGGCATCCAGTACGCGGTGCCGTTCAACACCGACGTGGGACTGCTCTACTACCGTGACGACCTGCGGTTACCGGCGAGCTGGCGGGACATGACCGATCTCGCGAAGGCGCGCCGCGCCGGGCCGGACCCCACCGCCCTCGGCCTCTCCGGGCAGTTCGCCTCCTACGAGGGGCTCACGGTCAACGCCCTGGAGGCGATCTGGGCCAACGGCGGGGAGGTGGTCGACGCGGACGGCCAGGTGGCGATCGCCCGGAAGGAGGGCGTGGAGGCCGTCGGACGGCTCATCGAGACGGTGAAGGCCGGCGTGATCTCCGGGGAGACCCTCGGCAGCACGGAGGCGGAGTCGCTGACCGCCTTCCGTAAGAGGCACGCGCTGTTCCTGAGGCACTGGCCCTACGCCCACGAGGTGCTCTCCGGGGAACGGAAGTCGGGCGGAATCGCCTTCCGCGCGGCGCCGCTGCCCTGGCAGGGGGTGCTCGGCGGCCAGTACCTCGCCGTCTCCAGGCACACGCCCCGGCGCGACCTCGCGCAGCGACTGGTGGCGGCGTTGACCGGCGAGGAGGCGGCCGGACTGCTCTACCGGTGCGGCGGGTTCGCCCCGGCCAGGGTCTCGGCCCTCTACACGGAGGCGGGGGCCGGTTGCGACGGCCCGGTCCCGGCGGCCCCGCCCAGCCCTCGCTCTCCCTCCTCCGGTTCCTCAAGCGCGGAACCGGAGTCCGAGAGCGTGCGGCCCGACACGCTGCTGCGCGCGCTGACCCAGGCCAGGCTCCGCCCGCCCTCCCCGTACTACAGCGAGTTCAGCCGGGTCTTCCGCACCGAGGTCCACGAGCTGCTCGATTGCTGGTCGCTCGGGCGCAAGGGGTGCGAGGACGCGAAGACGTTCACGACCGGTCTCGCTCTCAAGCTGAGAAAGGCACTGGCCGGCGGCTGAGCCGGACCGGAAACCTCGGAGGGCTTATGAATGGGGTCGTCTATGCGTAGGCGATTATGGGGTGGTACGTCTATTTGCTGTGACCCGAATGACCCGACCGACCGGACCGGCGGAACCGACAGGACCGAGCGGACCGACCCGGCTCCACGAGCTCGACGCGCTTCGCGGCTTCGCGGTGTGCGGGATCATGGTGGTCAACACCTGGCAGCACACGCGTGAGCACCTGAGGGAGTCCGATCGCAACGCGGTCGACTGGGCGATCGACAACCTGCTGCAGAGCAGGTTCTATCCGATCTTCTCCTTCCTGTTCGGGCTGAGCTTCGTCCTCTTCCTGAGGTCGGCGGCCCGACGGACCGCACACCCCTGGGCCGTGCTGCTGCGCAGGCTGGCGGTGCTCGCGGCACTCGGCGCGATCCACCAGGTCTTCAACCACGGCGAGGTGCTCCTGCCGTACGCGATCTTCGGGGCGGTGGTCCTGCTGCCCGCCTCGTTCTTCCCGCAGCCCGCCGTGGTGGTGCTGGGCGTCGCCCTCACCGCGTGGGCGGTGTACCAGGGCGGCGGGATCATCCTCGTCCCCGGCCTGTTCGTGCTGGGCATGGCCCTGATGGAGCACCCGCCGCCCGAATGGCTGCTGTTCCCCGCGTTCGTCGCGAGCACGGTGCTGGGCGTGACGCTCACCTGGCTCTGGGTGGTCATCGCCAAGGATCCCGCCCTGTTCCACGCGTCCGTCTACCCGGCCGCCGGGCTCGCCGCCGCCACGGCCTACTGCACCGGGCTGCTGCTCCTGCTGCGGACCCGGCTGCGTGACCTCCTGCTGGCGCTTCTGGCCCCGCTCGGCCGGATGGCGCTCACGAACTACCTCATGAGCACCCCGATCATCCTGCTCTTCGTGCCGCTGCTCGTCGCGGACACCACCCGGCTCGCCGGTGTGGCGCTCTCCGCCGCCGTTCTGGTGCTTCAGGTGCTGTTTAGCCGCGTGTGGCTGGGCAGGTTCAGGTACGGTCCGCTGGAATGGGCGTGGCGAAGCCTCACATGGATGGAACGAGTGCCGAACAGACGGATAGGGTCACACCCGTGACGCGCATAGCCCTCTGCCAGATCCCGGTGGCCGAAGATCCCTCCGCCAATCTGAGCCGCGCCCTCGACGCCCTCGCCGAGGCCGCCGCGGGCGGCGCCGAGCTGGCGATCTTCCCGGAGGCCACCCTCACCCGGTACGGCAGGCGCGTCACCGACCTCGCCCAGCCGCTGGACGGGCCGTTCGTCACCGGACTGGCCGCGGCGGCGCGGGAGCACGGACTTTCCGTGATCGCGGGGGTGTTCGAGCCCGTCGAGGGCCGGGTGTACAACACCGCGGTCGCCATCGGCCCCTCCGGCTCGATCGAGGCGGCCTACCGGAAGATCCACCTGTTCGACTCCTTCGGCGCCCGCGAGTCCGAACTGGTCGCGCCGGGCGACACGCCGGTCGTGGTCGAGCTGGCCGGGCTCCGGGTGGGCCTGGTCACCTGCTACGACATCCGCTTCCCCGAGCTCACCCGTGCCCTCGTCGACCTGGGAGCCGAGGTGTTCGCGGTGATCGCCGCGTGGGGGTCGGGGCCGATGAAGGAAGAACACTGGACCACCCTCGTCAGGGCCCGCGCGATCGAGAACACCACCTGGGTCGCCGCCGTGGGCCAGGCGCCGAACCCTGAGGCCCGCGACGGATTCGGGATCGGGCGGAGCCTGCTGGTCGATCCAATGGGAGTGATACGCACCGATATGGGACCCACGCCGGCCGTGCAGACGTGTGAAATCGACTCGCAGATCACGATTGCCACCCGGAATGCCGTACCGTGCCTGGAACACCGGCGACTCCCTCTCGGCAGATCGTAAAATGCCGATCGTGAGTGAGCCACCTGGGCGTAGAACGCAGATGCAGAAGGTCATACCGCCTCGACTGCTCGTGCCCTATCTGGCCGGCAGACGCACCGTGATCTCCGGATATGTGTACCGGGTTCAGGACTGCGCGCGGCTGACCACCCCCGCGCAGCTCTTCGTCGGCCTCGACCTGGGGTTCGAGGGCTCGGAGCTGACCGCGACGGTCCCGGAGATCTACCTGATGCGCTGGTTCGCCCGCGACATGGACGCCTACATCGTGCCGTACGGACCGCACATGGGCGGTGACTGGAACGATTCACCGCCCTTCGCGGGAAACGGCTTCACCACCTCGCGGGAGCACGTCGTGCCGCAGTTCCACACCACACCCATGCCGATCCCCTCGGGAGCCGAGATCATCCACGTGGTCCCCGGCGAGGAGCGCCTCTTCGGCCTCTACGACGGCCTGAGCTGGCGGCCCGCCTCATGAGCGCCGAGATCGAGCCGGTGGCCTCGGGCTTCGCCGCCCGCTACCTGGGCCGTACGTACGCCGCGGCCCTCGGTCCCGGCGCCTCCGAGGTGGTGCTGTTCAACGAGGAGGCCCAGAAGGGCTTCGAGGCGGCCTCCGGCTACTGGCGGCTCGTCGTCGCCCGCGAGGACCTCGACTGGCTGGTGCTGGTCCGCACGGTCGGCGCGTTCGGCGGGGAGCCGTGCCTGGTCCTCGACGTCTCCGAGGACAACGGCGAGGAGAGCCTGCACATCGCCTACACCGGGCACAGCGGGATGAAGGCCGAGGCGCTGGGTTACTGGATGGTCGACCACGGGGCGTACGAGGTCGTCGTCCCCCGCGACGAGGTCTTCTCCATCAGGATCGAGCGCCTGGCCGTCCCCCTCGCCGCGGAGAGTGCCGAGCCGTAGCCCGCGACGCCTCCTTGGAGGCATCCCTCTCAACCGAGGCCCGCTTCGGCGGGTGTCCCGCTCGGCCGGTGCCTTTCTCAGCCGGTGCCGAGCCGCCGGTAACGGGCCAGCCTGGCGGCGAGGCGGTCGGCGGGGGCCTGGCTCAGCAGCCCCGCGATCTCGTGCTCCAGGGTGCGCGCGACCCGGACGCAGAACGCCTCCGGCTCGTAGGCGGCGTCGGGAAACTCCGGGATGATCCGGTCGACGAGCCCGTTCCCGCGCAGGTCGGTGGATCTCACACCCTGCGCCGCGGCGATCTCCGGCGCGAAGTCGACGCTCCGGTAAAGAAGCGCCGAGGCCCCCTCGGGAGACAGCGGCGACAACCAGCCGTGCTGGGCGCAGAGCACCCGGTCGGCGGGCAGCAGCGCCAGGGCGGCACCGCCCGCCCCCTCCCCCAGCAGCAGGCAGACGGTCGGGGCGTCGAGCATCACCAGATCGGCCAAGGAACGGGCGATCTCCGCGGCGAGGCCGCCCTCCTCGGCCGCCTTCGACAGCGCGGCACCGGCGGTGTCGATCACGGTGACCAGCGGCAGACCCAGCTCGGAGGCGAGATGCATGCCCCGCCTCGCGACCCGCAGCCCGGCCGGACCGAGCGGGGCGTCGATCCGCTGGTGCCGGCGGTCCTGGCCGAGCACGACCGCGGGAGCCTCGCCGAACCTCGCCAGGGCGAGGATCAGCCCGGGATCGTTCTCGCCCGCACCGGTACCGTGCAGCGGGGTGACGTCGGAGGCACCGAGCTTGAGCAGCGCCCGCACCCCGGGGCGGTCGTCACGGCGGGAACGGCTGATCGCGTCCCACGCCTGGATCGCGGGAATCCGCCCGTCGGGTTCCTCCCCCGGATCCAGGCCCCCGCGAGGAGCGCACAGCACGGCGAGCGCCCGTACGGCGATCCCCCGGGCGTCCTGTGCCGACACCACGGCGTCGACCAGGCCGTGGGCGAAGAGGTTCTCCGAGACCTGGACGCCCTCGGGGAACGGATAGCCGTGCAGCGACTCGAACACCCTCGGCCCCAGAAAGCCGATCAGCGCGCCCGGCTCGGCGGCGGTGACGTGCCCGAGCGACCCCCAGGAGGCGAAGACGCCGCCGGTGGTGGGATGGCGCAGGTAGACGACGTACGGCAACCCCGCCGCGCGGTGCGCGGCCACGGCAGCGGTGATCTTCACCATCTGGACGAAGGCCACCGCGCCCTCCTGCATGCGGGTCCCGCCCGAGGCCGGGGCGGCCAGCAGCGGGAGCCCCTCCGCGGTGGCGCGCTCGACCGCGGCGGTGAGCCGCTCGGCGGCGGCCACCCCGATCGAACCGGCCATGAAGGAGAACTCACACGCGACGATCGCCACCCGCCGCCCCTCGAGCAGGCCCTCACCGGAGATCACCGACTCGTCGTACCCCGTCTTGGCCCGGGCCGCGGCGAGTTCCTCGGCGTACCCGGAACCGGGCGCGGCGGGATCGGCGGGCGGCTCGTCCCATGACCGCCACGTCCCCGGGTCGAGGAAGGTGTCGATCAGCGTCCGCGCGTCGGGCCGTACCGGGGTCATGACCACGCTCCGGGAGACGGCACGCGGGCGTGGGCCGGGAGGGTGCCTGTCATCGCTCGCGCTCCTCCAGCCAGGCGAGGACCTCGTCGCCGTGCTCGCCGAGGGCCGGTGGGGCGGTGTGGCGCGCGGGAGCCTCGCCGTCGAAGCGCAGCGGCGGTCCCGGCAGCTCGATGGTGCCGAGCACGGGGTGGTCCACCTCGATGACCAGTCCCTGGGAGCGGGTCTGGTCCCAGGCGTAGACCTCGTCGATGGACCTGATGGCCCCCGCGGGCACCCCGGCCTCGGCGAGCGCGGCCAGCCAGTGCCCCCTGTCATGCTTGGTGAGCGCCTGCTCCATGTCGGCGATCAGCTCATCCCGATGCGCAAATCTTTCCCTATTAATCGCATATTTCGCGACATATGGGTCTATGTCCAGCAAGGCGGCGACCTTGCGCCACTGCACGTCGTTCGCCGCCGCGATCTGGATCATGCCGTCGGCACAGCGGAAGGCGCCGTACGGGGCGATGGAGGCGTGGTGGTTACCGCCCGCCCCGGGCACCTGCCCGCCGACCGTCCACGCCGTGCCGTGGTAGGAGTGCACCCCGGTCACCGCGGCCAGCAGCGAGGTCCGCACGACCTTGCCCCGCCCGGTCCGCTCCCGCTCGTACAGTGCGGCGACCACCCCGTACGCACCGTGGATGCCCCCGAGCAGATCCGCGATCGAGGCGCCCACCCGGTACGGCTCCTGGGGCGACGGCCCGGTCAGGCTCATCAGCCCCGCCTCCCCCTGCGCGATCTGGTCATAGCCGGGCCTGCCGCCCTCCGGCCCGTCATGGCCGAACCCGGTGATCGACAGGATGACGAGACGGGGGTTGAGCTCGTGCAGCCGCTCGACGGAGAAACCCAGCCGGTCCAGAACCCCGGTGCGGAAGTTCTCCACCAGCACGTCGCTCTGGCGCACCAGCCGCTCGATCAGCGATTTCCCCTCGGCGGACTTGAGGTCGACGGCGATCGACTGTTTGTTGCGGTTGGCCGCCAGAAAATACGTGGAAATATCGTGATCAGGGCCTACGAACGGCGGCCCCCACCCCCGCGACTCGTCACCCCCCACGGGATGCTCCACCTTGATCACCCGGGCACCCAGGTCACCGAGCATCTGCGCGGCGTGCGGACCCGCGAGCGCGCGAGAGAGATCGAGGACGACGATGTCGCCGAGTGCTCCCTGCAAGATCAACCTCCGGTGCGTGGCGGCCGGCCCGGCCGACGAGGGCTCCCCCGCTTCCGACCCGTTTGTCATGAGACCACTTGGCACGATATCCGGACGGAGGGACACCCATGATCTCCCATACCGTCACCGGACGGGACCGGAGGGGAAGATCACGAGAGCGTGTCAGTCACGATCTCCCGTATGACTCCTGCCGAGAGCCCAGGAGCACCCCCATATCGGCTCACACAGAAACAATGCCGGACACTCCAGTCAACCCCGCAAACCGAGCACAGCAGGCCGGCTAAAGATCCGAGAGTCTTTTGTGCTTAATTTTCCCAAATGATAGGAAATTTAACTTACAGGCGAGGGCTCTACGGATACCTGTCACCTCGTTCGGCTTCGTTACAATGTCAACGCCCAGATCACTTCAGAGGGCGAGCCTCTCGACGATGAAGCATCAACCCGCTGACCAACTAAAGATTTTCGCCCCCTTCCCCGCTTAGAACCGCAGGTCAGCAAGTGTCGGCCCCGCGCCTGCGGGATGGTCTGGGTCACCCCGAGTTGGTTGGAGGCTCCGGACGTGACCCCATCGGAGTAGACGTGGCAGCGGCCCAGGTCGACACTGAGCGCGGGGAGGCGGCGGTAGTTGTAAGCCTCGATCCGGGTGATCAACGCGAGCTCCGCAGCGAGATCACGTTAGCCGCCCGGTCCGATACTTCGAGGACGAAACGACGGCGATCCGCTCGATTCATACCTTGACCTGGGAAACGATGCCCAGGGAGCGAAGTTCCTCGTCGAGATGACGGACGTGCTTGTTGCCCGCCCACGGCTGGAGCCGGGTACGCGCCTGCCGTACGGAGTCGGCGAGCCGACCGGAGCTGTGCGAGCCGGTGAGGTGAGCAGCACTACGAATTTTGTCGACGGCGGCTGGGATCTCCCGTTTCTGGGTGAGTGCCTCCGCGCATTGCAGGAGCGTTTGACCGCGTAGGAACTGGGGGGTCGTTCGCAGCGCCAGCACCTTTTCGGCCGAAGTGATCGCTTCGTTCAGATGTCCCCAGGCAAGCAGGCAGTCCGAGGCGCAGCTTTGCACCTGGCTGGCCGTCCACCAGTACAGATAGGCGGGATCCGTCTCATCGCGGGGCTCTTCGGCGAACCTGACCGAGTGCGCCAGCGCACGCTCGCTCTCCCCGATGCTGCCGCTCCGCGCCAGGACGCGGGAGAGTTCCATGGCCTGCACGGAGCGCACCAGATTACTGGGGCCTCGCCGAGCCCACCCCTGGGCGGCGTAGGAGTGATCAAGGGCCTCTCCCATTCGCCCCTGGTAGGCCGCCATGCGGCTCAGCAGGATGTGCAGGTAGGCGATCAGGCGAGCGTCCGCGATCTGATGAGCGGCGGTGAGCGCATCCTGATAGCTCCGTCGCGCTCCCTCGTAGTCCAGCACATCATGATGGACGTACCCGGCGAGCTGGCTGAGCTGGGCGTAGGCGTGGGTGAGGCGGTCGCGCAGCGCGGGGAGCAGGGTTTCACCGTGCAGTAGACCTGCGACCAGCTCGCGCTGGGCGTCGACCACGGGAAGCACGACCTCGGGGCCGAAGTCGTCGTCCAGGCGGCGACACCGGGCGGTCAGCTTCTCGATCACCTCGACGGTCCCGGCGTCCACGCGACCGGAGGTGCGCACTACCGCCACCAGCCGGTCCTTCTCCGGTGGGGAGAGATGGCGCAGCAGGGCGACGGCGGGGGCGCCGCCCATCGCCAGGGCGAGCTCGAACAGCAGATCCCGTCGTCTCACGTCGACCTCCTCGGCTCTGAGGGCACGAAGCAGGGCGGCGCAGTCCTTACGCGTCAGGACAGCGGGAACCGTACCGCTCGCACGCACCGCTTCTGGCTCCATGCTGGCACGAGTGGCCCTCGCGCTCGGGGCGTGGCGAGACCCCTGGGAATCGAGGTGCCGGTGATCCGTACGGTCGATGAGATCGCGGTCGTTCGGGTTGTAGGAGGCGTACGTCTCATCGGTGACCAGACGTCGGGCGGTGGTGTGGTAGATCTGCGCGAAGATCGCCAGTGCTCTGGCGTTGGGACGCCGCTCCGAGTCGGGCCACCCTTCGAAGACGTAGAGCCTGGGTACGCGCATCGCCGCCGTACCGGCCGGGTCCAGGTCGTTGTAGGCGGCCACGGCTTGCGCACCGGTGAGTCCGTTCGCGTACCGGTGCAGCTTCAGCGGGCTGACGTCGTGATGGAGCGTGAAGATGTCCGCGATCTGATCGAAGCTGAAGCCCTTGGCCCGCAGCAGCTCGCTGTGCTTCCGGCAGTCGATCATGATGTGGTAACCGTCCCTGGACATCGTCATCAACCCCCGGCGTACGATGCAGACCAAGCTTCAGTCACGGATAGTACATGATTGACCACGGAAAGACAGGGAATCGGGAATTCGAAAAACAGGACTGCGGGAACGGAGATCACCTGTCCCTGGCCGTACGGACGACGCCCCGGTCGATAATCGGGATCCCTCCGGTCGAAAAACCGGGGATCTTCTTCACGGGTATCTCGCGCCAGGGTTCGGTTTTATGCGTCAACCTTCCGGCCACGGCCACGAGCGACTTCACCCGCCCATCGACTCGAACCCGCCTCTCGGCTCCTCGACCGAGAGCACATCGGCCACGATTTCACTCCCCGGGCGCGGACAGGCCACCACCCCGGCTCGGCCGCGTCCTACCGGCCACCTGGTCTGGGCAAGATCCTTCTCCGGTACGCCGGACCAGGTGGCCCAGGCCCGCAGGCTCGTCCGTTTCCTGCTCACCGACACCCCCTGCGCCGACGATGCCGAACTGATCGTGTCCGAGCTGGCCGGCAACGCGCTGCGTCACAGCCGCAGCGGCGACGCGGGCGGCTCCTTCGCCGTCGAGGTCGTACTGGGCCGCGCGTCGTTCATGCGGCACGGGGGCGAAGCGACCGGCATCCTCATCACCGTGCACGACCAGGGCGGAAACGGTGTCCCGTGGTTTCGCGGGGAGCATCCGCCGGACACGAACGAGGAGAACGGCCGTGGCCTGGCGACCGTCGCGGCCCTCGCCACCCGCGTCGGCTACCAGGGTGGCCCCACCGTCGGCCACCGGGTCTGGGCCTACCTCTCGACGTGAGAAGGCCTCGCGACGCCCCCGGGAATCGACTGATGCGCCGCGACTTCGCAG
This sequence comes from Streptosporangium sp. NPDC006930, assembly GCF_040635605.1. Classification (NCBI taxonomy): domain Bacteria; kingdom Bacillati; phylum Actinomycetota; class Actinomycetes; order Streptosporangiales; family Streptosporangiaceae; genus Streptosporangium; species Streptosporangium sp. NPDC006930. The sequence goes on from NZ_JBEYID010000007.1 coordinate 66,235, forward strand.
GACCCCCGCGGAATCCGCTTAGGAAGCTAATCCCGCAAATGGCCTATCTCGTTGAAGATCTCAGGCTTGGAGTCGCGCCACACCGAGAACGAGGCGTTGCCGACCGGGCCGGACTCCCCGACGGAGTTGATCGCGACACCCTCCATCACGTGCCTGAACATCAGCACGACGGAATCGTGCGCGACGACGAGAACCCGGCGATCGGTGTGCCTGGCACGCAACTCCTCGACCACCTCGCGGATCCGACCGGCGAGATCCGGGAAACTCTCCCCGTCCGGGGGCCGGAAGCCGCCGTACAGGCGCGCGATCAAGTTCTCCGACTCGTCTGGAAACCTGTCCCTGATCGCCAGTACGTTCATCCCGGACCAGCGCCCCATGTCGTGGTCCCTGAGTCTCGGCTCCAGCCGGACCTCGGGGTCCGCGTTCAGCTCGGCGGCGACCAGTTCCCAGGTCTGCACGGTCCTGAGGTACGGCGAGCACAGGACGAGCTCCGGCGGATCCCCTGCCGCGAGGTGCCGCCCCAGCCTGGTGGCCTGCTCCCTGCCGAGCGGGGTCAGCTCGGCCTCGAAATCCGGGCGGTCCAGGACGACCGCCCTGCCCGCACGGAGGGCCTCCTCGAAGGCCACGTTGGACTCGCTCTGACCATGTCGAACCACAGTGATCGTCAGCGGCATTCTCGTATGAAAACACTTTTTTGATCAGCGGGAAAGAAGTGCCGGGCACGAAACGAGCCGGGGCCCGCACCTTGGAAAGGTGCGGGCCCCGGCCCGTGAAGTACAGGTGCTACTAGGCGGGAACGATGTTCTCCGCCTGCGGGCCCTTCTGGCCCTGCGTGACGTCGAAGGAGACCTTCTGGCCCTCCTGCAGCTCACGGTAGCCCTGGGCGGCGATGTTGGAGTAGTGGGCGAAGACGTCGGCGCCGCCGCCGTCCTGCTCGATGAAGCCGAAGCCCTTTTCCGAGTTGAACCACTTAACGGTTCCAGTTGCCATGATCATTCTCCTTCGAACAGGGGGCAGAGCCGGGATCCGCACCGCGCGGATCCCGCGTCGCCGCGATGAGCCCATCCGGAGATGACCGGGAAAACAAAATGCACCTGAAGGGTTATCCGTCAGGTGCACACAAAGTTTCATGGGTACCACAACCGCAACTACGTCCAGGCTAGCACCTGTCCGGACCAACACACGAGCCCACCCTGTCCCAAGGCGGACCCATCGACGATCATCCGCCGACAGACCGCTCCTTACACACCGATACCCGCCTGTGATCGGCGTTCAGGAACATTCAGGAACACGGAGAAGGTGGGCCCACCACGGGCGTCAGATGAGGTCCACCTCCGGGTACGGCAGGCCGCCCGACAGGGTGGGGAAGCCGGGCCCCCGGTCGAAGAAGGGCCGATCGGCCGGGAGGGCGGCGCGGAGGCCCGCGCGGCGGGTCGCGGTGGCCTCGGTGTCCACCCGGGGATCGTCGGGGTCGCCGCTCAGGACGACCCCGTAGTCGTCGTGGGCACCCTCGGGTGAGACCTTGCCGTCGCGGACGTCGGCGGCCACCAGGGCGGGGTCGCGGTCCAGCGGGGAGCCCCAGCCGCCTCCGCCCGTGGTGCGGACCCGGATGATCTCGCCCGCGCGGACCGGTGAGTCGTCCACCAGGCCCTCCATCGTTCTTAGCGAGGGGACTGCCAAGTTTACCTGTTGTCTGGATTGCTTCCCTGCTACCGTTCCTGTGTTTGAAACGGTCAGGGCTTGGCCGTCGCCTACCTCAACCGAGGGAAGCGAGAAGCCGCTCTCTTTGGGGAGCGGAGGAGTCACCTCCTTACCCTCGATCTCCACGACGAAGGGCTGCCCGGCCCGGCCGCCGTTCACGCCCCAGCAGGACAGGATCGAGCGGTCGGCGATGGACATGAACGAGGCGTCCCGGAGCATCCGCAGGTGCTTGTCGTAGCCGAGGCCGCCCCGGTAGAGGCCGGGGCCGCCGGAGTCGCGGGCCAGGCCGAGCCGTTCGACGCGGAAGGGCCAGCGGGACTCGGCGAACTCGACCGGGATGTTGCGCGAGTCGGGCACCACGTGGATGGTGTCCTCGCCGTCGGCGTACCACCGGCCGCCCGAGCCGCCGCCGAGGACCTCCCTCATCAGGTACGGGGTGCCGTCGAGGCCGTCGCCGTAGACGCCGGTGTAGCGGATGGTCTCCTGGTCGGCGGGCATCCGGCCGCCGGTCGCCTTGGCCAGCACCCCGGCCAGCACGCCGAGCAGGCGCAGGATCACGAAGGTACGGGCGTTGGTGGGGGCGGGGAAGATCGGGGTGAGCAGGGTGCCCTTCTCGGGGAAGCGCATCTCGATGAGGGGGACGACGCCCTCGTTGACGTCGAGTTCGGCCATCCGCTCGGGGGTGTCGGCGAGGTTGCGCAGGATCGGCGCGAGCCATTTCTTCAGGAAGACCCCGTCGGCGTAGTCGCCCGCGTGGTTGATCGGGCCCTTGGCCTGCGGGGAGGTGCCGGTGAAGTCGATCACCAGCGGCACCGGCGCGGAGTGGTCGACGGTGAGGGTCATTCGCTGGGTGTGCAGGCGGGGGGAGTCCACGCCGTCGTGTTCGGCGTAGTCCTCCCAGACGTGGGTGCCCTCGGGGATCTTGGCCAGCAGTTCCCTGCGGAACGTCTCGGTGGTGTTGGAGATGATCGCGTCGAAGCACGCCTCGACCGCCTCGCGCCCGTAGCGGTCGAACAGCTCGCCCAGCCGCCGCGCGCCCATCAGGCAGGCCGAGCACTCGGCGTCCAGGTCTCCGGCGAGGGAGTCGGGCATCCGGGAGTTTCGCGTCATGATCGTGAGTGCCGCCCGGTTGGGCACGCCCTCGTCCCACAGTTTGATCGGCGGGACCATCAGTCCCTCCTCGAACACGCTGCGCGCGTTGCTCGGCATGGAGCCCGGTACGGCCCCGCCGATGTCGTCGTGGTGGCCGAACGCCTGGACGAAGGCGACGACCTGTCCGTCGTGGAAGACCGGGACCGTCACGCACAGGTCGGGCAGGTGGCCGATGCCGCCCTCGGACAGGTAGACGTCGTTGTGGAAGAACACGTCGCCGGGCTTCATCTCGTCGATCGGGAAGTCCCGCACGATCGGCTGGACCAGCGCCGAGTAGGACCTGCCGGTCAGCTTGCGCAGCCGTACGTCGTGGATGCCCGCGCGGAAGTCGTGCGCGTCGCGGATCATGGGGGAGCGGGCGGTGCGGGCGATCGCCGTCTCCACCTCCATCTCCACCGAGGCGAGGGTGCCTTCGACGATCTCCACCAGCACCGGGTCGGCCCCGCTCGTAGGCCGCCCGCCCGTGCTCACCGGTCGCTCACCGCTCACCGCTCCTCGCTCGTCCGCGATCGTCGGCCGATCCGCGTCATGCACGGCGTACCTCCAGGTTTCCGAACTCGTCCATGGTCGCGGTGAAGCCGGGGTGGAGCGGCAGGGTGGAGCCGTACTCCTCGATCACCGCCGGGCCGGTGATCCTCGCTCCTGCGGTCAGGTCGCGGCGGCGGTGGATGGGTGCGGTGCCCCACTCGTCGTAGAAGACCTCGCGGGAGGCCGTGGGCTCGGGGTGCGGGTCGCCGTGGGGCCTGCGTCCGATGGAGGGCCGGGTGATCGGGCCGATGCCGGAGACGCGGAGGTTGACCCACTCGACGCCGTGCCGGGGGTCGTCGCGGTAGCCGTACCCGTAGAGCTTGCGGTGCTCGGTGTGGAAGCGTTCCAGCACCTCGGCCCGCCATGCCTCGTCGAGCGGTCCTGCGGGGGCGGGCACCCTCACCTCGTAGGCCTGGCCGTTGTAGCGCAGGTCGGCGCTGCGCGCGTAGACGTGCGCGTCTGCGGCGAAGCCCTCGCGGTCCAGGGCGGAGGCGGCCTGTCCCTCCAGGTCGCCGAAGATCTCCTCGGCGTCCTTCGGGGAGAGGTCGCGGGTGACGAAGGTGCGCACGTAGTCGTTCTTGACGTCCACGGTGAGCAGCCCGAAGGCCGAGACGTTGCCCGGGTCCGGCGGGACGATCACCGATGGCAGGCCGAGGATGTCGATCAACCGGCAGACCAGCAGCGGTCCCGAGCCGCCGAAGGCGACCATGGGGAAGTCGCGCACGTCCAGGCCGCGTTTGACGGTGATCTGGCGGATGGCGTTCGACTGGTTGAACGCGCTGATCTCCAGGATGCCCGCCGCTGTCCGTTCCGGGGTCAGGCCGATCTTGCCCGCGAGCGCCTCGATGCCCTCGCGGGCGGCGTCGGCGTCGAGCGGGATCTCCCCGCCGAGCAGGTGCGCCGGGACCCGGCCAAGGAAGACGTGCGCGTCGGTGACGGTGACCTCGGTGCCGCCCCGGCCGTAGCAGAGCGGGCCCGGGTCGGCTCCGGCCGATCTGGGGCCGACCTTGAGCGTGCCCTCGGGTGAGATCCACGCGACGGAGCCGCCGCCCGCGCCGACGGTCACGATGTCGATCATCGGGATCTTGCAGGGGTAGCGGCCGATGCTGCCCTCGGTGGTCAGGGAGGGTTCCCCGTCGACGACCACCGCGACGTCGGTCGAGGTGCCGCCGCCGTCCAGGGTGATCACCGAGGGGTGCCCGGCGGTGGCGGCGATGAGGGCGGCGCCGAGCGCGCCCGCGGCCGGTCCCGAGAGCACGGTGGTGATCGGCTGGTGCACGACCTCGGCCGCGGACAGCACGCCGCCGTTGCTCTTCATGACGGAGAACGGCATGCCGCTCCCCCTCTCCGCGCTCCCCTGCCGCGCGCTTCCCTTCTCCGGGATTCCCTGCTGCGCGCTCCCCTTTTCCGGGTTTCCCGTACGCGTGCTTCCCGCCGCCTCCAGGCGTTCGGCCAGGTTCGCGATGTAGCGGCGCATGGTCGGTTTGACCGCCGCGTCGACGAGGGTGGTGACCGACCGCTCGTACTCGCGGTACTCGCGCAGCACGTCGCACGAGAGCGAGACGACGGCGTCCGGGTGCTCCCTTCCGAGCGCCTCTCGCATGCGCAGTTCGTGGGCGGGGTTGGCGTACGAGTGCAGGAAGCAGACGCCGATCGCGGTGATGCCGCGGTCGCGGAACCAGCGGGCCGCCGCGACGGCCTGCTCCTCGTCGAAGGGCCGCACCTCCGCTCCGGTGTGGTCCAGCCGTCCACCGACGGTCCTGACCCGGTGCACCGGAACGATGCGGGGTGGTTTCACCCAGAAATAGGAGTTGCCGTAGCCGTCCGGCACGCTTTGGCGGGCGATCTCCAGGATGAACTCGAAGCCCTCGGTGGTGACGAAGCCGAGGTCGGCGATGCGGTCTTCGAGGAGCTGGTTCGTGGCGACCGTGGTGCCGTGCACGACGGCCGAGACGGCCTCCATCGTCACGTCCTCGGCGCCGGCCGCCTTACGCAGGACTTTTCGCACCCCCTCCATGAACCCGTCGGCCGGGTTGGCCGGGGTGGAGGGAGTCTTGGTGGTGGTGATCTCACCGGTCTGTTCGTCCACCGCTACCACGTCGGTGAACGTGCCTCCGGTGTCGACCCCGATACGGACGCTGCGCATGCCCCCGTGTCTACCCAGTCCCGGCGAGTCCACAAATCGGCGGACACTGCCGAAGCTGTGGCCGTTCCTTGTGCAGTGTTGGCGGCAGGTGGCGTGGCAGGTGGCCTCGCCGGAGACGCTCCCACCCGGGAGGCGGCCTCACCGAGGACGACGCCCCCGTCCCGGAGACGGCCTCGCCGTCACGGGCCGGGAGGTCGGGGGGTGGGACTCTAGCGGCGGCGGGGACCCATGGTGGTGTTGATCACCGCGTCGGCGTCGTGCGCGTGGATCTTGGCGGCGAGGCGGATCGCCATCTCGTTCGTACGGCGCAGTTCGGCCTCGACCCGGTCCTTGCCGGACTGGCCGACCTGCACGCCGAAGTAGGCGCCGATGATGGCGCCCGAGACGCCGACGAGCCCGGCGAACGGCGCGGCGGTGTCGCCGGCGCGCAGCGCGATCACCACGAAGCCGATCAGGATGACCAGGAGTCCCACGATGACGACGTAGAACCCGTACCGCCAGCGGGCCGCCTCGGCCTGGGCGGCGACGGCCTCGTCCTCGGTCATCATCGCCGCGAGGGCCGTGGGTATCTCGGCGGTTTCCGCGCTGGAGGGGCCTGAGGTCACGACGGCCGGGGTCTTGCCGTGGGGCGGAGCGGAGTTGTTGGTGGTCGTCACAGATTCTCCCACTTTTCGATAGACCAAAAGGAATCTCCCATGGTTTTCGCCGTCAAGCCAAGTCAGACCATGTCAGGTCTTGTCAGGTCTTGTCGGGGCTTAGTAGGGGCTTGGTCGGGGCGTGTCGGTCGGGGACTCCCACCCCTACCAGGACATCGTCTCCCCAAACGTCCTCATACGCCGCACGGCTCACTGTCGCCCGGAGATCGCCCTCTTTTCTGACGGATGTAAGAAAACGAGCCATCCATGAAACATCGCGATCACGATCCGCCGGCGGTGTACTAAACCGTGATCAGACGAGATACAAGAGATCTACTACTCTCGCCTGGCTCTCAGAGGTATCTGTGACGAAGCTCCTCCGGCTCCTCGTGGCCCCGCTGTCCGCCGTCGTCCTTCTCACCACCGTGTTCTCGGCCCCCGCCCGCGCCGACACCGACCCCGTTCTCGCCGCCCAGTGGCAGATCGCGTGGAACACCTACAGGTTCTACGAGTGCCTCACCGCTCCCCTCCCGATCACGGGGCGCGGCCAGGCCAAGCGCGACGTCTCCATTGAGATCGACGCGCCGGTGGAACACGTGTTCGACGCCTACTCGAACATCAACAACCACCTCGGCGCGCACTCGTTCCTGCAGCGGGTCGTCACCCACGCCGACTGGACCGACGCCGGGACGCGCTACGTCAACCTCACGGCCGTGGAGAACATCCCGGTCGCCGGACTGCCCGTCACCGTCAACACGCACGCGCAGCAGCGCGTTCACCGCGACGCCCTCTACTACGAGACCGACACCTGGACGCTGCCGAACGTCGTCACGCACCAGAAGATCGTCTTTCACGACCTGGGCGACGGGCGGACGCGCGTCACCGAGCATCTCACCTTCGAGGCGAGCGTCCTGCTCCTCGACTTCACCGTGACGAACGGCGTCTCCTCCCACCAGGCGACGCAGGCGGGCCTCAAGGCGGCGATCGAGAGCGGCGAGCTCTGACCCACCGGCCGGGGAGCTCACCGGACCCCGGAGGGCGAGCTCCCCTCGGCCGGTCCCGTCCCGCTCTTCTGCTCCCGTTCCCCGGGCTCGCCGGAGGTCTCTGCCCGGCGAGCCTGGAAACGGCCCGAAACGGGCTGAGAAACCGGAAACAGTCCGGGAAGTCAGGAAGCGGTCCCGCCGGACGAGACAGGAGGCGCCGCGCGCCCCGGCGGCAGGTGGGAGCGGCGAACCGATCATCAGGGGTGGAGATCGCGGAGCGTGGCCGGAGTACTAGGCTGGCCCCCCGTGACCGAATCGTCTGCCCTCTCCGCCGTTCCCGCCGGTTCCCGGGACGGAGTGCTGCGCTTCTACTTCGGGCCGATGGACTGCGGCAAGTCCACGCTGGCCCTGCAGATGAACTACAACCACGGCCGCCAGGGCAGGCGCGGGCTGGTGCTCACCAAGCACGACCGCTCGGGCGCCCCGCAGGTCACCAGCCGGATCGGCCTGGGCAGCGAGGCCGTCGAGGTCGTCGACGACCTCGACCTGGTAGCCCTGGTCCGCGCGCACGACCCCATCGACTACGTCATCTGCGACGAGGCGTGCTTCTACACGGTCGCCCAGATCGAGCAGCTCGCCGATCTCACCGACGACCACGGCGTCGACGTCTACGCCTTCGGCCTCGCCTCGGACTTCCGCTCGCAGATGTTCCCCGCCGCCCAGCGGCTGTTCGAACTGGCCGACGAGATCAACCGCCTGCAGGTCGAGGTCCTGTGCTGGTGCGGGCGCCCCGGGCGCCTGAACGCCCGGGTGGTCGGCGGCAGGATGGTCCGTACGGGTGAGCAGGTCGTCATCGGCGACACGGGTGCCGATCCGATCCGCTACCAGGTCCTGTGCCGCCGACACCACCGCTCCGGCGAGCTCGGCCTGCCCGGCTGACCTCTCCGCGGGGCAGGAGAACTCTCATCAAAACCCGTCAAACCGGGCAGTAGCCCTCGTCGTCGCAGGCGTCGCCACCCGCCGTCGCGGCCTTCACGGCCTTCGCGGCCGGGGACTGGCCGGTGCGCTCGGCGACCTCCTCGAGAGCCGCGAGCAGAGTGTCCTCCGGCTGGGCTCCGGAGACGGCGAACTGGCCCTCGAAAAGGAAGAGCGGCACCGAGCTGACACCGATCGCGCGAGCCTGGGCCAGCTCCTCCTTCACCGCCGCCACGCCGTCCTCCCCGTCCAGGTCGGCCTGTATGCCGATCTCCCCGGCCAGCCCGGCGAGAACCTCCCGGGAACCGATGTCGAGACCGTCGGTGAAGTGGGCGCGGAAGAGGGCGTAGAGCGCCTCCTCCCCCTTGCCCTGCTCTCCGGCGAGCTGGATGAGGCGGTGCGCGTCGAGGGTGTTGGCCTGGATCGCGTGATCGAAGTCCAGCACCAGCCCGTCCTCGGCGGCGACCCCGGACACTCTCGCGAACATCTGGGCGGCCTGTTCGGCCCCGCCGAACTTCGCCGCCGCCCAGGTTCGTGTGAGCTCGCCACTGGATTTCGCGTCCGGAGCGAGCTGGAACGGCCTGAACTCGATCTTCACCTCACCGCCCTTGGCCCGGTAGCGCTCCACGGCGCGGGCGAAGCGGGTGTGGCCGATGTAGCACCAGGGGCAGACAACGTCTGAATAAATTTCAACCTTCACACAACGCTGCAACCGGTACGGGGATCCGCTGATTCCTCCCGTCATCCTTGGGCACGGACACGCGCGCCGCGGGTCCGGTGGGATGAGGGGCGACGCCGGACGGGGTGTTCACGCCCGGCGGCGGGGTCAGTACGGCAGCAGCCTTCCCGACGGGGTCCGCAGGTCCAGCATGCCCTTGATGGGGCGTCGCGGTCGCCTGCGGATCCGGATCTGACGCATCGTTCGGGACTCCTTCGGGTGAATGCGCGGACATGGCCCGCTTTTCTCTTCGCGTACCGCCGTCCGAGCGGCGCGAGTCGTCCGTGTCGTTCATGGGGAGAGGATTTCCTCTCGTGTCGGGTGAGCCGAGTCCCCGAAAGCCCTCTTACCCCTCTCACGCCACTGAACCACCGGAACGCCTGTCGGCCAGTTCGAACCAGCTGACCTTCCCCGTGGGCGTGCGGTCGCTGCCCCACCGGTCGGAGAGCAGCTCCAGCAGCTGCAACCCGCGCCCTCCCTCGTCGTCCTCATGGGCGTCGCGCGGGACGGGCGGGGCGGGATTGGCGTCACCCACCTCGCAGCGCAGCGTTCCGTCCCGGTAGGAGATGGTGAGCCGGATCGGTCCCCACGCGTGGCGCAGCGCGTTGGTGACGAGCTCGCTGACGAGCAGCCGGGCGACCTCGCTCTGGCCGTCGATCCCCCACTGGGCCAGTCGGCCGCCGATCAGCCACCGGGCCCTGGGCACCGAGGCCGTGACGGGAAAGAGCGGCCAGGACGCCCTCTTGGGGCGGGGTCGAGGAAGCGGGACGGCGGCCACGAAGAGGGCGAGATGGATGAACAGTCTCATGCCGACCTCCCGAAAAGCCCTCGATGGACGGGAACGCTTCCGTCTCCCGGCGACAGCGCCCTGGCACGCACCCGCGCCTCCCGCCTCTCAGCGGCCCTCGGCGGTCCCTCGGCACGGCCGGTTCGTGGCGGACGGTTCCGACCGTAACCGGGAACCTCCGTCGTCGACCTCACTCACCCGTTCTATGACCCGTACATGGTGTGGGATCTTCCACCACACTCCCCGGCGAACGCACCGTTGATTTTGTCGCCATTTATGTATCAATTTATCCGTATTTACACCCACATGTATTGAGGGTCGACAGGGATACGGTCTTGTCCTGGTAGAGCATTCTTTGCGATGTGGGATTCTCCCCGCGCCGGGTAAAGCTCGTTCCCCCTCACGACCGGCCAGGGGCGAGGAAACTAGGGGGTGTATATGACGGACCAGGGGCGGGGCGTGGGCGACGGTGACGTCCCGGGCACCGCCCGTGGTGTCCCTGCGGCGTCCCGGGTGAGGACCTCGGCGGCCAGGGCGGCGAACCTGGCGGCGGCGGGGTGTGCCGACCGCTCCGGCCAGGCGACGCGGATCCCTCGCGTGAGGGGGTTACCGGCGAGAGGGCGCCAGACCAGACGGGGTTCCCTGCGGGCTATCGCCTCCTGCTCGAACGCCACCCCCTGCCCGGCCAGCACGAGCCCCAGCAGGAACTCCGGGTTGCGGGCGTGCCTGAGGCGTACGGGCGAGAACCCCCCGGCGCGGCAGACATCGAGCATCCGGTCGTACCACGCCGGGGAGGTCTCGCGAGGAAAGACGACGAGGTCGTGCCCGGCGAGGTCGGCCAGCGCGATCTCCCACGGCCGCCCCCTCGGCCGTCGCGACTCCGGCTGCGAACCCGGCCGTGGGTCCGGCTTGGAGCGCGCCTCGCTCCCGGCCTCCGGCCGGGAACCGAAGGCGGACCCAGGGTCCTGTTGTGGCCACGGGTCCTGCTCCGGCTCGGGTCGCGAGCCCGGCCGCGCCAGCACCAGGGGGGAGGTACGTGGCAGCACCACGCCCAGCGGGAGCTCCACGACGGGGCCGGACCGCAGACCGGGAATCTCGACGGGGTGGTGCACGAGACCCGCGTCGAGGCGGGCGGAGGCCAGGCCGCGCAGCTGTTCCGGAGTGGTGAGCTCGTGGAGTTCCAGGTGCAGTCCCGGTGCCTCCTCCCCGAGGAGCCCCAGCAGAGCGTGCAGCGTCACGGCCGGGATCTCCGGGGGCACCCCGACGCGCAGGGTTCCCAGCTCACCGTCGGCGGCCTGGCGCATCATCGTCCGCAGCCGCTCCTCACCGGCCAGGAACCGTCCGGCCTCCCCGACGAGAAGCCGTCCCGCCATCGTGAGCTCGATCTGCCGGCGCGAGCGGTCGAACAGCTCTGCGCCGAGCTCGCGCTCCAGCCTCTGGATCGACTGGCTGAGCGGAGGCTGCGCGATGCCCAGCACCTCCGCGGCACGGCCGAAGTGCAGTTCTTCCGCGACAACGAGGAAGTGCCGCAGATGCCGGGTGAGGTCCACGGCGTCACGATAGGCGATCGTCCACGGCCCTGCGCACCCGCGTCGCGTCGCAGGTGGGAACAGGCTTCCGGCGGCGGGCCCAGGCGGGCTCAGAACTCCGCTGGCAGGTCCCGGCAGGTTTCCCTGGGCGAGCACGGGCAGGACCCCGGCGGCGGGTCCGGACAGGGGCACGGGACTGGATAGCGTTGCGGGCATGTCGCCAGAGGAACGGATAGCGGAGATCTTCGCGGCCACGGGGGTCGAGGGGCACCTGCACGCGCTGGACATCGCCGAGGGCCGTGAGATCGCCGTACGCGCCGACGAGCAGGTCGTGATCGCCTCGATCTTCAAGGTGCTCCTCGTCCTGGAGTTCGCCCGTCAGGCGGCGGCAGGCCAGCTCGACCCCGCCGAGCGGGTTCTCGTGACGGCGGAGGACAGGCTCGGCGGGTGGGGCACCGCCGGATGCGCGGACGACGTGGAGATGTCACTGCGTGATCTCGTCCACTTCGCCGTGCAGGTGAGCGACAACACCGCCGCCGACCTGCTGATGCGGAGGATCGGCCTGGACACCGTGCGGATGCTCGCCGCGGAGCTGGGACTGGAGCGCACGCGCGTGATCGGCGGGCCCAGGCAGGTGCTGGAGTCGATGTTCGCGGACGTGGGGGCGCGGGACGACGCCGAGTTCGCGCGGATCTTCCCGACGCTGTCCCCCGAGCGGGTTCGGGCGCTGCGGGTCCTCGATCCCGATCGCACGACCTCCAGCACGGCGCGCGACGTGACCGGGCTGCTCGGACTGATCTGGCGCGACGAGGCGGGGCCGCCGGAGGCGTGCGCGGCCGTCCGCGACTACATGACACGGCAGATCTTCTGGACGCGGATCGCCTCGGGTTTCCCGCCGGGTACGCGGGTGGCGGCCAAGACGGGGACGCTGCCGAGCCTGCACATGGAGGCCGGGGTCGTCGAGTATCCCTCCGGTGAGAGCTACGCGGTGGCGGTCTTCGCCCGGAGCGGGGAGTTGCCGACCCGGCGTCTCGACGTCGACCTGGCGATCGGCCAGGCCGCGCGGACCGCCGTCGACGCGCTGCGAGCCGGGTGAGCCCTGCCCGCCGACGCGTCGACGGGCCCGTTGAGTCCCACCGGCACGAGTTCCGGCGACGCGCTGACGAGCCTGGCGACTCCCGCCGTCGACACACCGCGCTCAAGGCGGGTTCTGCCGGCCATGAGTCGCCGGCACCCCGTTTCATCTGCTCCGATACGTGTTCGCCTATGGGAGACGACGGTCGCGAATCTTGGACGCGGCCGGTGCGGCGATGGTTGGGTCCTCATCGGGCCGCACGCGGCCGACGGCCGTCCCCGGGATGCCTGGACGACGGCCGTATGTTCACACGCACCCAAGGGGAGACATGTCCCGATTTGATCGAAGAGGTTTCCTGCGTACCGCGACGGCGGGGGCCGCGCTGGTGCCGATGGCCGGAACCCTCCTGTCCCCGTCCCCCACCGGGGCCGCGACCCCGCGTCCGAGTGGGAGGAAGACCTCCGCGACGTTCCGCTGGCTCGGCACGTCGGGCTGGCGAGTGGATGTGGGATCGTCGACGCTCCTCGTCGACCCGTACGTGACACGGTTCGACACCGGCCTGGCGGCGGGTAAGTTCGATCCCGCCACATCGCTCAAGGTCGACACCGAGGCCGTCCGCAGGCACACGGGCACCCCGCAGGTCGTGCTGGTGACGCACGCGCACTGGGACCACTTCAACGACGTCCCGCACATCGCGACCTCGACCGGGGCACGGGTGGTCGGCACCGCCACCACCTGCAACCTGGCCCTGGCGTACGACGTGAAGGACAGCCTGCTCAGCCCGGTGAAGGGCGGAGAGGTCCTGGACTTCGGCGACTACGTCGTCGAGGTGGTGGCGTCGTTGCACAGCCGCAACGCCAACTACTCCATGCTCTTTCCCGGTGTCCGGCTGACCAGGCCGAAACGCAGGCCGAAGAACATCTCCGAGTTGCCCGAGGGCGACACCCTGGCGTTCCAGGTGACGGTCAAGGGCGGTCCTTCGGTTTTCTTCATGGGAGGCAGTGACTTCGTCGAGCGTAACCTCAGCGGTCTCGCCCCGGACGTCGCGATGATTCCCACCACCTCCTCGTCGTCCACGTACGACTACGTGCCGCGCCTCCTGAGGGCCCTGGACATGCCGCAGGTGGTCGTACCCGTGCACTGGGACAACTTCGAGGTGGCTCTGCGCAACCCGCCTCAGGCCGACGAGAAGTCGAGGAAGAGCCTCGCCGAGTTCGTCGCGGCGGTGCGCAGGGTGAGCCCCGGGACGAAGGTCGTGATCCCGGACTACCTGACACCGCACACCTTCGGCTGACGCCCGCGCTAGAGGGCGGAGGAGATCTCCTCCAGGCGGGCGGCCAGCTGCTCGGGCTCGCCGTCGACCAGGGCGGACACCCCGCGCCACCAGGCGAACCACTCGCCGCTGCGCCACATCCAGTCGATCCGCTCGATGGAGGCGATGACGTCGCCCCTGTCGCGCCACACCTCACCGGCCTGCTCGGCGGAGGCGCCGTGGCGCAGTGCCCAGGTGTGCAGGGTCGCGGCGGCCTCGGCGTCGACCGGCCGCTCGTACGGGTCGGGGTGCTCGTCCAGCCGGTGGGGGCCGAGCCCGGCGGCGACGCCCCAGCTCCACTGGGCCTCGGCGGGGCGGGAGTAGCGCAGGGAGTCGAAGTCGAGGTTGGAGCCGAGCTCGTCGTCGGGGCGGCGCAGGACCACCGCGTCGAGACGGCCGCCGGCGTCGAAGGAGACCACGACCCGCTGGCCGGGGTGCGCGTCCTTGGGCAGCTCGACCCGGTCCTCGGCCTGCCAGGAGTTGAGGTCGGTGACGGCGGCCGGACGGCCCCAGGCCTCGTCGGCCGCGTCGTCGGCGATCCAGGCGGCGAGCATCTCCAGGACGGTCAGGTCGGTCCACGGTTCGATCGCCGTGGAGGTCCTGAGCGCCTCGTCGGGCGCGGGCAGCTTGTCGCCGCGCTCCTGGTGCCACCACCGCTCGCCGAGCTCGCGGGTGCCGACCAGCAGGCCGGCGAGCGCGGCGAGTTCGGTGGACCTGCGGGTGAGGGGGGCGCCGCGCGCGAGCTCGACGGAACGCGCGACGCGGTCGGCGCCCAGCACCGACCTCGCCTCGCTCAGCAGCAGGGCGGCGTCCGGCCGCTCCTCACCCAGGAGATCACGGATCAGTCGTCTGGCCTCGGTCCTCGCGTCCTCCGCACGTGCATCACGCATACCGACACGGTACGCCGGGAGATCCTTAGGCGCGAGTGTCACCGTGCGGTACGGCCGTGCCGTCGTCCTGTGGCGACTCGGTGAGATGGGCGGTCCTTCCCACCACGTAGGCGGCGACCGCCGCCGTCACCACCTGGTAGACGGCGACCAGGAGGATGACACCGGCGATCTTCCAGCTGGGGTCGCGCAGCCACATGGCGAGCAGGATGAAGTGCAGGCCGAGCACCTGGGGTTTGGTCGCCGCGTGCATGCGCGCCAGGGTGCCGGGGAACCTGACCATGCCGACCCCCGCCGCGAACGCCAGCGTCGCCCCCAGCAGCAGGAAGACGGCCGCGGCCACGTCCATCGCGGCGCTCACCGGGCACGTCCCGAGAAGAACCTGGCCAGCGAGACCGAGCCGACGAATCCCAGCAGGGAGAGCACCAGCAGCACGGGCAGCACCGAGTACTCCCGGTAGACGGCCGCCCCCGCCCCGACCGCGCAGATGACGACGGCGGTGAGCACGTCAAGCGCGACGGCGCGGTCCAGCATCGTCGGGCCGCGCACCAGCCGGTAGAGCGTCATCGCCGCCGCGACGGCGAGCATCCCCAGAACGATCAGGTAAACCGTCGTCATCGCACCTCCTCCTGGTCCGCTCGGGTACCGAAGGCGGCCGCGATGCGCTTCTCCAGCCGGGTCACGTCATCCTGGGTGATCCGGCTGACCGTCTCCAGGTCGCCGGAGATGCCGAGCACGTGGAGCAGGAGCTTCTTCTCCTGGGTGTTCGCCTCCAGCACCAGGCTGCCCGGCAGCGCCGACAGCGCCACCGTCATCAGCACCACGATCGGCTCCGACGAGGTGCGCAACCTCACCTCGACGATCTGGATCGGCGGTGGTTTGCCCAGCCTCAGCGCCCAGAAGATCACTCGGGAGCTGGAGATCACCATGTCCCGCATGAAGCGGACGATGAACGACAGGATGTTGATGGGATGGAACCGGATGCCGGTGTCCTGGAGCGGCAGGGGTAGCAGCCACACGAGGAGCAGCCCGACCAGCAGGCCCCCGAGCACGTTGCCCACGCTCAGGTCGCCCCAGAGCATCAGCCAGATCAGCGTCAGCCAGAGCACCTGCGGCAGCGGCACGGGCCTGCCCAGCAGCTTCAGCACCGTGAACGCCGGACGGGACTCGCTCATCGCCCACCGCCGAGCACCGCGGAGATGTACGGTTCGCGGGCCAGGAGTTCCTCCGCGGCCCGCTCGGACAGGGCGTGCAGCGGACCGGCCAGGACGGTGAAGGACAGGGCGAGCGCCACCAGGGCGGCCGTGGAGGCGAACATGAGCTTCGGCAGGGTGACGGAGGTGACGATCGCCTCGTTCCCCTTCCCCTTCCCGTTCGTGACCGGCGCCCCCTTCGGGTCCTCTCCGTCACCGTTCTCCTGGGTCTCCAGCACGGTTCCACCCTCGGTGACCATTCCCTCGGGCGGCACCCGCCAGAACGCCTTGTTCCAGGTCGTGGCCACCGCGTACAGGGTGAGCAGGCTGGTGACCAGTCCCCCGGCGACCAGGGTCATCGCCATCGGGCTACCGTCGGCCACCCCGGCCTGGATCAGCCCGAGCTTGCCCAGGAAGCCTGATAACGGCGGGATGCCCGCCAGGTTCATCGCGGGCACGAAGAAGAGCACCGCGATGATGGGTGACAGTTTCGCCAGGCCGCCGAGTCTGTCCAGGGAGGTGGTGCCGGTGCGGCGTTCGATCATGCCGGTCACCAGGAACAGGCTCGTCTGCACGGTGATGTGGTGGGCCACGTAGAAGATGGCGCCCGCCATCCCCTGGGCGCTGAACAGGGCGACTCCGAACACCATGTAGCCGATGTGGCTGACCAGGGTGAAGGAGAGCATTCGTTTTATATCGCTCTGCGCCACCGCGCCGAGCACCCCGACGAGCATGGTCAGCAGCGCCGCCCACATCAGCAGGTTGCTCACCGGCCCCCAGGGGAAGAGCAGCGCCTCCAGGCGGATGATCGAGTAGACGCCGACCTTGGTGAGCAGGCCGGCGAAGAGCGCCGTCGCGGGAGCGGGCGCGGTCGGATACGAGTCGGGCAGCCACGCCGACATCGGGAAGATCGCGGCCTTCACCGCGAAGACCAGCAGGAGCATCAACTCGATCAGCAGCCTGACGTGGTCGGGCAGCACCGCGAACCGCTCGGCCAGCTGCGCCATCGACACGGTGCCCGTGGCGCCGTAGGTCACCGCGATCGCGACGAGGAAGAGCAGTGAGGAGGTGAGTCCCACCACCGTGTAGGTGGCGCCCGCCCGGATGCGGGACTCGGTCCCGCCGAAGGTGAGCAGCACGTACGAGCCGCCGAGCAGCATCTCGAACCCGACGAAGAGGTTGAACAGGTCACCGGAGAGGAAGGCGTCCGACACTCCCGCGACCATGATCAGGTAAGCCGGGTGGAAGATCGAGAGCGAGGCCTTGTAGTCCTGGTCCGCCCATGACTGGGAGAGCGAGTAGATCATCACGCAGAGCGTCACCGCGGAGGAGACCGCGAGCATCAGCGTGGAGAGCCGGTCGGCGACGAGCGCGATGCCGATCTGCGCGCTCCAGCCCCCGACATGGGCCACCAGCGGGCCGTCCTGGTCCGCCGCGAACATCAGGATCAGCGAGACGACCAGCACCACCGCGAGCGTGCCCACGCTGATGAGCGCCTGGAGCTTGCGCAGCCTGCTGCCGATGGCCAGCTTGAGGCCGACGGCGAGCAGTGGCAGCACCACGGGCACCGGGATGAGTGCCTCCATCAGTCCTCCTCCCCCTCGAGCTCGGGATCTTGCGCCCTGGCCTGTCGTGCCCGGTCCTCCCGGATCGCGGCGCGCATCTGCCGGCGGGCGTCGCGCTGGCGGACGCGGAGCCGCTTGCGGATCTCGCGCTCGCGCGCGGCCTGCTCGCGCTCTCTGCGGGCGAACTCGGCACGCACCTCACTGAGGCGTCTTTCCCGCTCCTCCTTGGAGAGGTCCTCGGCCTGCTGGGCCTCGGCGAACCGCTCGGCGAGCCGTTCCGCGGACAACTCGTCGTTCTTGTGCGCCTGCAGCCAGCGGCCCAGGTCGGCGTTGACGTCGAGGATCCGCTGCTCCAGCTCTTCCGCCTCCCTGCGCTCCCACTCGTTGTGCTCCTCCTCCAGCCGGGTCATCTCGGCGCGCTGCTCAAGGACGAGCTGCTGGTAGGCCGCCTGACGGTCGAGTACGGCCTGGCTCAGCTCGCCCCGCCTGGCACGCAGCCGCACCCGGCGGTCCTCGGTGTCGTCCTGCACCTCGTCGGCTCCGGTGAGCTGCCAGGACCTGTGGATCATGCCGAGCAGGAAGGCGGTGACGCCCAGCGTGATGACGATGGCGGTGAGCACCATGACCTGCGGCAGCGGGTCGGCCATCCGCTCCGGCTCCACCGTGCCCAGGATCGGCGGCGCTCCCGGCGGCCCGCCCACGGTGAGGATGAGCAGGTTCACTCCGTTGCTGAGCATGATGACGCCGGCGAGCAGCCGGACCAGGCTTCTCTCCAGCAGCAGCGTGACCCCCGCGGCCACGAGCACGGCGACCACCAGGAGCGGCACTACGGGCGCGGTCACCGGCTCTCCTCCTCGTCGATCTGCCGATCCAGCTCGGAGCCCAGGCTGCGCAGGATGTCCCGCACCATGCCGATCACCGTGATGTAGACGCCGATGTCGAACAGGAGCACCGTCGACAGGTGCAGCTTGCCGACCAGCGGGATGTACAGATCGGCGGCGAGCATGTCCAGCGCCCCGGCGCCCGCGACCAGCCCCACCAGCGCGGTGAGCGTGGACAGCAGGAGTCCCAGACCGATCAGCACCCCGGGGGCGGCCGGCACGGCGGCGGCCAGTTCGTGCCTGCCTCCGGCGAGATAGCGCAGGACCAGCGCGAGACCGGCCACGATGCCTCCGGCGAACCCGCCGCCCACCGCGCTGTGCCCGGTGAACAGCAGGAAGATCGAGACCAGCATCACGGTGTGGAAGGTCACCCGGGCGACGAACTCCAGGATCACCATCCGCTGTCCGGCGGGCTGGGTGTTCGCCAGCCAGTACGTCCTGGGCTTCTCCTCGTCGGCCCTCTTCTGCGGGGGCTGCGTCGCGTGCGCCCTGCTGCGCAGGAAGACCAGGCCGGTCATGCCGAGGGTGAGGACGACGAGGACGGAGCTCTCCCCCATGGTGTCCCAGGCTCTGATCTCGACGAGGAGCGCGCTCACGATGTTGGCGGCCCCGGCCTCCTGCGCCGCCTCGGCCATCAGTGTGCCGACCGGTATCGCCTGCCGCGCGTTCATCGCGAACATGCCGGCCCCCGCCACCACGAGACCGCTCACGATGCCGAGGGTGAGCCGCACGCCGAACGACAGCCGGCCCCGGTCCTCCCTCGGCCCGAGGGGAAGTCTCCGCAGCACCAGCACGAACACGACCAGGCTCAGCGTCTCGACGAGGAACTGGGTGAGCGCGAGGTCGGGCGCGCCGTGGACGAGGAAGAGCAGCGCCGTGCCGTACCCCGTCAGGCCGGCCAGCAGCACGAGCACGACGTGCGAGCGCATCCGGAGCGCGACGGCCGCCGCGGCGACGATGAGCACGCCGATGACGGGCTGCTCGATGCGGTCCCAGACCACCGTGTCCAGCCCGAGGTCGGATCCGGGGCCGTACGTCAGCGAGAAGACCCCCACCGCCGCCACCGAGACGAACGCGATCGTGAGGTAGTCGGGCAGCGAGCCGCGCTGGACGACGCCGGTCAGCTGCAGGGAGAAGCGTTCCAGCCCGCGGACCAGTGCCCAGTAGGACCGGCCGGAGTCGATCACGTGCAGGGACTCCCCGCCCCGCGCCACCGGTTCCCTGAACCGGAACAGGAGCGCTCCGCCCCCCAGCGCGAGGGCCGAGAGCAGCAGCGGCACCAGGGCGCCGCTCCACAGCGCGAGGTGGGTGCCGTGACCGGGCCCGGCGAAGGTGTCGGTGTAGCTCTCCATCGCCCCGCCGTACAGGGCGGCGAACGGGGCGGCGGCGAGGCCGAGCGCGGAGAGCAGCGCGGGCGGCACGAACTCCGCGGCGCCGAAGGAGCGCACGTCCACCGGCTCGACACCGGGCTTGGCGGCGAAGGCGCCCCACACGAAACGCGCGCTGTAGCCGGCGGTGAGCGCGGAGCCGAGGACGATCCCGGCGAGCACCGCCGTGTCGATGCCCCGCCCGGTCATCAGCGACTCGAAGGCCGCCTCCTTGCCGACGAACCCCAGGAACATCGGGATGCCGGCCATCGAGGCGGCGGCCCCGGTGCCGACCACGGCCAGCCAGGGCGCCGAGCGCCGCAGACCGCTCAGCTTGCGCAGGTCGCGGGTACCGGTGGAGTGGTCGATGACGCCGACGACCAGGAAGAGGGAGGCTTTGAACAAAGCGTGCGCGAGCAGCATCCCGACCCCGGCGATCGCGGCGTCGCGGGTGCCCACGCCGAACAGCACCGTCAGGAAACCCAGCTGGCTCACCGTGCCGTAGGCGAGCAGCTTCTTGAGGTCGTGCTCGCGCAGCGCCCGCCAGGCGCAGAACAGCATGGTGAGCAGGCCAAGGGGTACGGCGGTCCACCACCAGGCGGCGAGCCCTCCGAAGGCCGGGCCCAGGCGGGCGAGCAGGTAGACGCCCGCCTTCACCATCGCCGCGGCGTGCAGGTAGGCCGAGACCGGGGTCGGCGCGGCCATCGCGGCGGGCAGCCACATGCTGAACGGGAAGACCGCCGACTTCGACAGCGCGCCGATCAGGATCAGCACCACCGCCACCGCCGTCAGGCCGCCGGACGGCGGGCTCTGCACGATCTGCGAGATGCGGTACGTTCCCACCGCCTCGCCGAGTATGATCATGCCGCCCAGCATCGCGAGGCCGCCGGTGGTGGTGACGATCAGCGCCTGCATCGCGGCCCTGCGGCTGCTCCTGCTCGCGGGGTCGTGACCGATCATCAGGTAGGAGAAGACCGTGGTCAGCTCCCAGAACACGAACAGCAGCAGCAGGTCGTCCGCGACCACCAGCCCGAGCATCGCCCCGGCGAAGGCGACGAGCACCCCGGCGAACAGGCCAAGCCCCTCGCTGCCCGCGGAGAAGTAACGCGAGCAGTACAGCACGACCAGGGTGCCCACGCCGGTGACCAGGGCCATCATGAGCAGGGCGAGCGCGTCGACGCGGAAGGAGAGTCCCATGCCGAGGCCGGGCGCCCAGTCGTGGTGCGACTCGACGGGGATGCCGGTGAGGGCGATCCAGATCGTGTAGACGAATCCGCAGGCGGGTGGCGCGGCGAGCAGGAAGAACGCGTTCCTGCCGAAGCGGCGCACCAATGCCGGAGCGAGCATCGCCGCCACGGCGTGCAGGATCAGCAGCGGCTCCATGTTCCCCCGTGACCCGTCGTGGCAGACGTACGCCAGGATCCTAGAAGGCCCGACTTTGACAGGTCAAACTCGCGGACCGCCTGGCCGGGGAGCGCCCGCCCTCCACCGAATCATGATCAACTCCAGGAGCATTCCTGCTGGCAGGGCCATTCGCATCTCCGGCGGCGCGGGCGTAGGAAACGATCGCCCCGCTCCTGCTGTGAGCGACATCACCGCTTTCTGCCGCTACGGCCGAGCAGCCAGCCGATCACCGCGCTGCCGAGCGCGACGCCCGCGCCCATGCCGAACGCGGCCAGGAGCGACCAGGCGGGGACTCCGGACTTGGTCTCCCTGAGCGGGGCCGGGCGCTCGAAGACGTGCGCGGCTACGACCTGGCCTGCCCCGGCCGGCGATGCCGGCGTGGCGAGCGAGGGGGCTGCGGCGGGTGCGGCGAGCGAAGGCTCGCCGCCCGGCGCGATTTCGACGAGAGCATGGTCGGCGGGAACCCCTCCGGAGGCGAGATGGCTCTCCACCGCGGAGAAGAACTCCCCCGCGGTCTTCCTCGCGACGGAGCCGAGCATGCGCTGGCCGACGCCGCCGATCATGCCACCGATCACGGCCTCGGCGTCGTAGTCGATCCGGGTGCCGCCCTCGACCTCGCTGAGGCGGATCTCCACGGTGGCGTCCACGGTTCCCGGAGCGCCCTGGCCCCGGGCCCTGAGCACGAACCGTTCCGGCGCCTCGGGCTCAGACAGGGCGACCTCGCCCTGGTAGACGCCCTTGATGGAGGCCACCCCCGCGGTGACGGTCATCCGGTAGGTGTCCGGCCCCGTCTCCTCAAGGCGCTCGCACCCCGGGATCGTGCGTACGAGCACGGCCGGGTTCTGGAGCGCTGACCACACACGATCTCTGTCGATGCCGAGCACGGCACTGCCTTCGAGCTTCACACCAAGCACCATAGGCAATCGCCGGGCGGGCGGATAACAGCAACATCTGCCCGCCGCCGCGCCCCACCCTTGTCAGTGCTGTCCCAGCACCGGTGGACGCCGCCTCGGCGTCCCGGGCCGGCCCTTCGCGTCCACGGAACGCGGGGCCCTGCCCGGGACGGGCGGAACGCGAGCCGCCCGGCCGGCCGGCCGGGCGCGGACCAACCGGGCCGACCGAGCTGGACTAGCTGGGCACGGGACTCTTCGATCGCAGGGACTCGCCCACGTCGTGCAGGTGGCGCAGCGCCTGCGCGTACGAGCTGACGACGCCGGACTCCAGGTAGTCGACCCCCAGTTCCTCGCAGTACGCCCGGACGATCGGCTGGGCGCGGCGCAGGTTGGGCATCGGCATGCTCGGGAAGAGGTGGTGCTCGATCTGGTAGTTGAGCCCGCCGAGTACGACGTCGAGGACCACGCCGCCGCGCACGTTGCGCGAGGTCAGCACCTGGCGCCGGAGGAAGTCGAGCTTGTCCTCGCCCCTGAGCATCGGCATGCCCTTGTGGTTGGGGGCGAAGGTACAGCCCAGGTAGACGCCGAAGATCGCCTGGTGCAGGAGGAGGAAGACCACCGCCTTGGCGGGCGACAGCACCGCGAACAGCGCGCCCACGTACAGGACCGCGTGCACGACCAGCAGCGAGGCCTCCACGGCCCGGTTCTTCATCGTCGGGCGCGACAATGCCCGGACACTGGACACGTGGAGGTTGAACCCCTCGAACGTGAGCAGCGGGAAGAACAGGAACGCCTGCCAGCGGCCCAGGAACCTGGGCAACCCCTTGCTGACGGCGGCCTGCTCCGGTGACCAGAGCAGGAAGTCGGGGCTGACGTCGGGGTCGTGGTCCTCGTGGTTGGGATTGGCGTGGTGGCGGGTGTGCTTGTCCATCCACCAGCCGTAACTCATACCGATGGCGACGTTTCCTGCCACCAGCCCGGCGATCTGGCTGGAGCGGCGGGAGCGGAAGACCTGGCGGTGGGCCAGGTCATGGGCGACGAGCCCGATCTGGGCGAACACCACCGCGAGGAAGGCCGCCACCAGCAGCTGGTACCACGAGTCACCGAGGGCGAAGAAGGCGGCCCAGCCTCCGACGAAGGCCGCCGCGACCAGGCCGAGCCGTACGGTGTAGTAACCGGGGCGCCGGTCGAGCAGCCCGGCCTGGGCGATCCGGCGCGACAGGCGGGCGAAATCACTGCCTCGCTCCCCGTTTCCCGGGATGGCGGGAAGGTCCTCGTCATCGATCGCGGTTGAGTTGGGCACGGTTCTCCTCAGATGGGCCGGATCACTCGACATGACTGTGTCAGTAGGGAACGCCACAGATCGGCGTGTCCCAAACAAGACGACCATCCCAGGATTCCGTGGTCGTTGTGATCGCAAACCCCCGCTCCCACCCCAGCTTGTGGTAGTGCTGACCCTACCCCGGTAAATGTGAGAATTCAGGGGTGATCACAAGATAGCCACCGGAGCAACCCCTCTTCAGCCCCTTCATCCCCCTTGCCTTCTTCGGACCCGCTAGGTCGGGCTCCCGGCTGCTGGCAGGATGGTCGCCCATGGCATCGGGGACATACTGGACGATCAGAACGGCGGCGGCGACGGCTCTGGCGGTGAGCGCCGGGTGTGCCACCGGCCTCGACGGTGGAGGCGACGACGGTGCCACCCCCGCGCCGGGCGCCTCCCGAGCCTCGAAGCCCTCCTCAGGAGAGCAGGCGGCGAGACCGACAGGGCCTCCCGGGGTGAGGCCCAGGCCGGGTGAGGTGGGCAGAATCCCCCGCCCCGGCGACGGCCTGCCTCCGGTGATCAGCTCCATTCCCACCAAAAGGAAGGTCGTCTTCCTCACCATCGACGACGGCTGGGAGCAGGACCCCGGTTTCGTGGCACGGATCCGCGACCAGCGGATTCCCGTGGCGGCCTTCGTCACCCGCGACGCCGTGGAGGCGAAGGGCGCGGCCGACCCGACCGCACAGGGCGGCAGATACCTCGGTGCGGGCAAGTGGGGGTACGTGCGCGACCTGCGCGACGCGGGGGCGACGATCGAGAACCACACGCTGACCCACCCGAACCTGCCGGCGCTCGGTTACGAGGGCCAGAAGGCCGAGATCTGCGGCGTCTCCAAGCTGATCCGCAGGCACACCGGCACCACGCCCACCCTGTTCCGCCCACCGTTCGGCAACCACAACACCCTCACCCGCAGGGCCGCCAAGGCCTGTGGCATCGACGCGCTCCTGCTCTGGACCGCGACCGTGCAACCGGGCGGGAAGATCGCCTACCAGGTGCCCGACAAGAAGCTCCGCCCCGGAGACATCCTGCTGCTGCACTTCCGTCCGAACCTCGCCCGCGACTTCGGGATCCTCGTCGCGAAGATCAAGCGCCGGGGTTTCGAGATCGGCAACCTCGACGCGTATCTGGAGGCCGCGACCCGCTGAGCGATCTCCGGCGCACAGCGGGAAGCCGCGACCCGCCGAGTGATCTCGGCCGCGTACCGGAAGGCGGGTCCGCCGCCCGGCGTAACCCTCCAAGCGATCTCGGCCGCGTACCGGAAGGCGGGTCCGCCGCCCGGCGTACCCGGAAATCCCCCCGGAGACGGACGTCCCGGAGGGGGCGCCCGGCCCATCATTGAGCCACGCCCCGAGGGGAAGCGGGCGCGGGGATCGCCGGGCCCGGCGGAACACATGTCCTCCGCGCGAGGGGCGCCCGAGAGGCGATTCTCGGGGGCGCGAGGAAAATCCGGCGTCGCGAGCCGACAGAGACGATCTTGGTTCGACGGAGAAGTGCGGTCTCCCACCGGGCCGTGTGACAAAGATCGCAGCGGCTCGCGGCGCCCCTCGCTCCCGTTGCTCTACAAGTCGTAGTACTACTAGTAGTAGAACTACGAGTCGTAGAGCTCCTGGCCCGTGAAGGGAACGCAAGGGGAAGATGGACGCACTAGACCTGGCCCGGTGGCAGTTCGGGGTGACCACCGTGTACCACTTTCTGTTCGTACCCCTCACGATCGGTCTCGGCGTCTTCGTGGCCGGCCTGCAGACCGCCTGGCACCGGACGGGCAAGGAGCACTACCTGCGGCTCACGAAGTTCTTCGGGAAGCTCTTCCTGATCAACTTCGCGATGGGCGTGGTGACCGGCATCGTGCAGGAGTTCCAGTTCGGCATGAACTGGAGCGAGTACTCGATCTTCGTGGGCGACGTCTTCGGCGCGCCGCTCGCCCTGGAGGCACTGCTCGCGTTCTTCCTGGAGTCGACCTTCATCGGCCTGTGGATCTTCGGCTGGGACAGGCTCCCAAAACGCGTCCACCTCGCCACCATCTGGGCCGCGGTCATCGGATCCAACCTGTCGGCGTACTTCATCCTCGCCGCCAACGCCTGGATGAAGCACCCGGTCGGGTACGAGGTGGTCGACGGCAAGGCCAGGATGACGGACCTGTGGGCGGTGCTCACCAACTCCGCGGCGCTCGCCCAGGTGCCCCACGTGATCGCCGGGGCCTTCGTCGTGGCGGGTGGCTTCGTGCTCGCGATCTGCGGCTACCACCTTCTGCGCGAGCGCCGCACCGGTGACGGTGTGCTCCCGGGTGCCGGCGTGGCCTCGGCGACGGCGCCGCGGGGCGGCCCGAGCATCTGGCGGACCCCGATGCGGGCCGCGCTGCTGATGACGGCGATCGCCGGGGCCCTCGTCGCGGGCAGCGGCGACATGTCGGCCAAGCTGCTGTACGAGCAGCAGCCCATGAAACTCGCCGCCGCGGAAGGACTGCGGCACGACACCGCCGGCGCGGCGTTCTCGCCCGTCCCCGGGCTCGAGGTGCCCATGGTGCTCAGCTTCCTGTCCACCGGCGACCCGAACGCCGTGGTCCAGGGCACCGAGGACCTGCAGGCGCGGTACGAGGAGCGGTTCGGCCCCGGTGACTACCGGCCCAACCTGCCGGTGGTCTTCTGGTCCTTCCGCGTGATGATCGTCTTCGGCCTGTCCACGGTGGCCCTTTCGGTGCTCGGTCTCTGGCTCACCCGCCGCAGGCGACGCGGCGCCCTCGTCACCCCCCTCGCCCTCCGGGAGATCCCCACCTGGTTCGCCCGGTTCTGTGTGCTCGCGTTGCCGCTGCCGACCATCGCGATGATCGCCGGTTGGCTGCTCAGCGAGATCGGCCGTCAGCCGTGGACCGTCCAGGGCGAACTGCTCACGGCCGCGAGCGTCTCGCCGGGCGTCAGCCTGGCCGAGGTGGCCGTCTCGCTCGCGGTCTTCACGGCGCTGTACGGCGCGCTCGCGCTGGCCGAGGCGGTACTGCTCACGCGCCATGTCAAGGCGGGTCCCGCCCCCGCCGCCCCCGCCGCTCCCCTCACGCCGCCGCCCTCCCGCGACGACGAGGACGCGGACGCCCGGCTCCAGCCGACCCTCATGTACTGAAGGCGACGACCATGGAACTCACCACCTTCTGGTTCGCGGTCATCGCGTTCCTGTGGACCGGCTACTTCGTGCTGGAGGGCTTCGACTTCGGCGTGGGCATGCTGGTACCCGCGCTGGCGAGGAACGAGGCCGAACGCAAGCAGGTCCTGGGCACGATCGGCCCGGTCTGGGACGGCAACGAGGTCTGGCTGATCACCGCGGTCGGCGCCATGTTCGCCGCCTTCCCCGCCTGGTACGCCGGACTGCTCAGCGAGTTCTACCTGCCGATCGTGCTGGTCCTCGTCGGGCTGATCGTGCGCGGCGTCGGCCTGGAGTGGCGGGGCAAGGTCCATCACGCCTCCGACCGCGTCTGGTGCGACCTGGGCGTGCTCGTCGGCAGCGCCCTGCCCGCGTTCCTGTGGGGCGCGGTCTTCGCCGATCTGCTGCGGAGCAGCGCGGCGGCCGCCCTCGTCGGCGGGGTGTTCTCGCTCTCGGTGTGCGTGCTGCACGGGGCGGTGTTCGTCGCGCTCAAGACCACGGGACCGGTGCGCTCCCGTGCCCGGCGCGCCGCCCTGATCGCCTCAGTGGTGGCACTGCCCGCCGCGGTGGCGGCACTGTCGAACATTCCCGTCGCGACCACGGCGATCGGCGCGTGGTCGGCGGCCCCGTGGCTGTGGGCGGGCTCGCTCGCCGCGATGGCGGCCCTCGCCGCCGGGATCGCGCTCACCTGGCGCGGCCGGGACGGCTGGGCCTTCGCCGCCACGGCCTCGTCCATCGCGCTGGCCGGCGCCGCCCTGTTCGGCGCCCTGTGGCCCGCCCCGTTCCCCGGCCTCACCGTCGCCGAGGCCGCCTCAGGCCCGTACACGCTGGGCGTGCTGACCTGGATCGGCCTCATCGCGCTGCCGTTCGTGCTCGGCTACCAGGCCTGGTCGTACTGGGTCTTCCGCAAGCGCCTGGTCGCCGAGGTCTCCTGAGAACACCGGCCACCTCATCCGGTCATCTCGACCGGCCGTCTCAGTGCGAGCCGAGCCGGGCGAGCGGCTCGACGAGTTCCCTCTCCTCATAGGACAGGTGCGACAGGAGCGTGTCGGTCAGCAGGTCCATCGCGTCCCGCAGGGCCTTGTGACCGTCAGGTTCGGAGACGAAGGCGACCAGCGCCCGGTCGATGCCTTCGAGGACCTCGTGGATGACGTGGTGTTCCTGCTCCAGACGGTCGACGACGGGCACCAGCCTGGGGTCCGCGCGGCGCAGATGGGGAAAGAGGCTCTGGTCCTCGATGGTGTGGTGGGTCGTGACGACCCGGCAGTAGGACTCGCAGTACGCGCCGACCGTCCAGTTGTTCTGGCGCATCGTCATCGTGTTGATGTGGGAGCGCGCGATGCCGGGATCCATGGCTCCGGAGGTGACCTCCTCGACGAGCCGCCGTACCTCGGCGAGTTCCTGGCGGAGGTGGTCGTGGACGTCGACGAGATGGCGTCCTGCCGCCTGCTCCCTGGGGGTGTAGGTGCGGGCCGGGTCGGGAGCGGGACCGGTGGGCCGGGTGGTCTCGTCCCAGACCCGGGCGTCGGAGAGCCGGGTGCCGTCGTCCGGGGTCGGCGTGACCCCCAGGGCGGGAGGGACCCCGCCCCCGGGAGCGGTGACGGGCGCGGGGTGGGCGGGGGCGTCCGGTGACACGCTCCGCGCGCCCGCCGCACTCACCCCGATGGACTGATCCGCGCCGGTGGACGTGCGCGAACCGGCACGCTCGGCGTCCACGAGTTCGCGTACGGCGGGGACGACCTCGGCGGCGAAACGCCGGATGTCGTCGGGGTCGTCGCTCGCGAGGATGTAGGCGCTCATCCCCTGGTCCAGGGTGAGCTCGGCGAGCTGCTCGGCCCACACGTCCGCGGGTCCCTGGAGGAAGGCGCGGCCGGAGCCGGTGAAGGTGCCGCCGATGTTGTACAGGCGCCGGATGTCGGCGGGTGAGCGGCCCGCGCCGAGAGCGGCCTCGTCGATGATCGCGTTCATCGCCGGGAGTGCGTCCAGGCCGGCGTAGGCGTGGCTGGGCAGCCAGCCGTCCGCGAGCCTGCCGGTCATGTCGAGCATGCGCCTCTTGTAGGCCCCCAGCCAGATGCCGACGTCGTGGACGGGGGCCGGACCGGGGTGTGCCCCCCGGACGCGGTGGTGGCCGCCGTCCACCCGCACGGCTCTGCCCCCTGCCTCCCACATGGCCCGGATGACCTCGATGCCCTCCTCAAGCGCGTCGACCCCCTGGGCCGCGGTCAGCCGCGGGCCACCGAGGGCGGCGATACCGTCCCAGAAGGCACCCGCTCCCAGCCCGAGCTCGACGCGGCCGCCGCTGAGGATGTCCAGGGTCGCGACGCTGCGGGCGAGCACCGCGGGCGGGCGCAGGGGCAGGTTCGCCACGTTCGGCGACACTCGCAGCGTCGAGGTGCCGGCCGCGATGACCGAGAGCAGGGTCCACGTGTCGAGGAAACGTGCCTGGTACGGATGGTCCTGCACGGTCACCAGGTCCAGACCTGCCTGCTCGGTGAGCCTGGCGAGCGCGACGACCCTCTCGGCCTGGTCGGCCACCGGTGTCAGGAATGTCCCGAACAACAACTCGTGCCGGTAGTCGGCCATGTCTCTCCTCGGTGCGTCATCTCGGATGCGCGACACGCGTCCCTTCCGGACACGCGGCACCGTGATGGTGCGGCAGGACAGATCGTATGTAAAACAGATGAATTGTCAAACAGAAGGTCTCGCTAACCGTCGATCCTGGTAACCTCGTGACATGCCCGCGCCCCGACCCACCAGCGCCGAGACCCAGGACGCCCTGGACGGCGATTTGGGCTGGACCCTCGGAGTCGTCTTCCGCGCCTACGTCAGGACCGCGAACGCGCTGGTCAGCCACCTCCCCGGCGGCCCGCGCGGTTACCAGGTGCTCGCCGCCGCGGCTCAAGGGCTCCCCGGCGGCCAGGGCGCGCTGGCACAGCGGCTCGGCGTCGACAAGACCGTCATGACCTACCTGCTCGACGATCTGGAGAAGGCCGGGCTGGTCGAGCGCCGCCCCGACCCCGCCGACCGGCGCAACAAGCGCGTCGTCGCCACCGAGCGGGGCAGGGCGACCTGGGTCGACACGCAGGCCCGGCTGGAGCACGCCGAAGACCACGTGCTGGAGCCGCTGGACCCCGCCGACCGCTCGGTGTTCCGGGAACTGCTGCGCAGGCTCGCCGCCCGGGCCGACAGCCTCGACCCGGAGCACAACACCTGCCGGCTCGTCGAGGAGCTCGCCCCGGAAAGCGTCCCCGCGGCCCCCTCCAAGCCGCGACGCTCCCCCCGCCGCTGACCACCGGCCGTCGCGAGCAGCCGTGAGACCGCCAGAGGGTCGGTGGGCACGAAGACCCAGGCCCCGAGAGCCCGCCTAACCGGGGGCGCCGAAGATACGGAGAAGCCGTTCCGGCCCGGGGACGCCCCCACCCCCGGCCCGGAACCGCCCCGGACGCGACTCAACCGACGGACAGGATCAGCGTGGAACTGTAGGCGGAAGACGCTCCCGCACCGAATCGCTGGTTGTTCACCACCGCCCCGTAACCGGCGCCGCTGGCCCAGTGGAACGTCATCACCGGCCGGCTTCCGCTGAAGTCGATGTTGCCCACCATCTCGGTGAAGTTACTGCTGCCACCGATCCGCGACGAACCGTTCGCCGCGAAGACCCAGCTGTTTCCCTGCCTCTGGAACCGGCCTCGCAGCGGATAGAGGTCCGTGCGCACGTTGGTGGTGTTGAAGGCGAACGTGCCGTTTCCCGAGAAGACCCACACCGCGTTCCTGACGCGCGAGAGCGCGCTGTTCGCCCAGGCGGACTGCCCCTTCAGCTGCTGGAACCGGGTGACCCTCGCCGTACGGAAGCGGTAGGGGAAGGCGGCACTCACCACCTGCCCGGACACGGTGGGCACGCTCACCCCGGCCTGTCCCGACGTGGACGCCTGCGCGGCAGGAGCCGACACCACGGCCCCGGCGAGCAACACCCCCGCGGCGAGCACCCTCGCCCCCCTTCCCCTACTCCTCCCGATCCCGGTCCCCCTGCTCCGCGTCCCGTCCTCGTCCGCCCTTGCCCGGATTCGACTCCTCGACCCCATGAAATCCATGCCGATCTCCCTCCCGGCATCCTCTCCCCCCTGTCTCCCACCCGGCGGCAGAAGATGCATTCCTGACTACAGAAGTAGCGTAAAGCGAAATCTTCCTTTTCCGAAAGACGGAAGACAGTACGATCTGGAGAAGCATCAAGAATCAGGCGGCGGAAGCCCTATCAACCTCGGACGCCTATCCGAGCAGCGCACTATTTGTCGGTATTGTAATTAATTTATCTGACTATATTTTTGTCGCTCTAGCGCATCAAGGTAGAGACTCCCGCGCACATCTCCACGAAAGCGGGATTGACCTCAAGAACACTCGAGGTTGAAGACTGACCCCATGGCCACCCTCATGGACATCGGAGTGATCCTGCCCACCGTCGCCGTACAGCGAGAACAGCGGCTCGACCTGGGCACCGCCGCACGACACGCGGAGCAGGTGGGGCTGGACGGCGTCTGGCACGGCGACCATCTCGCCACCGGAACGGCGTCACTGGACTGCGCCGTGGCGCTCGCCGTCGCGGCGGGGGCGACGACGCGGATCCGGATCGGGGCGAGCGTGTTCGTCCCGGCGATCCGCCCCCTGGCGTGGGCGGCCAAGCAGGTCGCGAGCCTGCAGCACGTCTCCGGCGGACGGCTGGTCCTGGGCGTAGGGTCCGGCGGCGGCCCCGCTCAGTGGGCGGCGGCCGGAGTGCCGTACGAGGAGCGCGGCAGGCGCACCGACACCGCACTGGAGCTGCTCGCGCGGCTACTGGCCGGGGAGACCGTCGCACTGGTGGACGAGCCGGGAGAGGTACGGCTCGAACCCGCCGTGACGCCCCCGCCGATCTGGGTCGGCAACGCGTCGGCGGTGGCCGTGCGACGGGCGGCCCGCCACGGGGACGGCTGGTTCCCCTCGATGATCCCCCCGTCGGAGGTGGCCTCGGGCAGGGCCACGCTCGCCGAGCTCGCCGCCTCCCACGGACGCCCGGAGCCGGTCGTCGCCATCGGCGCCACCGGCGTCCTCGGCACCGCACCCGGGCTGCCCACCCTCGATGCCATCGCCTCGCGCATCACCGGATACGGCATTCCCATGGAGAAGGCCGCGCGTCTGCCCCTCACCGGCAAACCCGCACGGGTGGCCGAGCGGCTCGCCGCCTACCGCGAGGCCGGGGCGCGTCACGTGGTCCTGGGATTCGCGGGAGGCGACTGGCGCGAGCAGTGCGACCTCCTGGCCGAGACCCGCACCCTCCTGCCCTGACCCGGGCGACACAGCCTCCCGCCCCACCAGACCACGCCGCCCCTCATCACCGAACGTCGACCTCCTCACCGCCAAAGCCCCTGAGAACTCATCCACGGGACAACCCCTCTGGCGCAAGATCAGCAAAAAATCACACGTTGAATCCAAGCAAAGACTCACCGTCACATCCCTGCTCTTCATAGTACGCCTGCATACTATGAACGGAGTTCGCCGTGGCATGGAACCTGGAGTTGACGGAGGAGGTTCGAGAGTGGTTGCACGCGATACGAGCGAGCGATCGCACGACTTCCAGACTGATCGGCCAGGCCGTCCAGACCCTCGTCGAGATCGGCCCCGCCCTCGGAAGGCCACTGGTTGACAAGATCACAGGTTCCACCCTGCGAAACCTGAAAGAACTCCGCCCCGGATCATCGGGTCGGAGCGAGATCAGGATCCTGTTCGCCTTCGATTCCCGTCGCAACGCCGTGCTTCTGGTCGCCGGCGACAAGGCTGGAGAATGGGATACCTGGCACGAAAAGGCGATACCGCTCGCGGAGAGTCTCTTCACCGAATGGACAGAACGGCTGGAAGCTTCACCGAAGGAGCGTGAGCGATGACCACATTCCACCGATGGGATGACGCCAAGCACGAGATCTTCGACGAGGAGGATATCGCCGCGATCGACGAGGGCGCGGCTGAGGCGGTCACCGCTATAAGGCTGACCGCCGTACGCAAACAACTGGGCCTGCGCCAGGTTGACATCGCGGAGCGGATGCACGTGCGACAGGAGAGGATCTCCGCGATCGAACGCGGAGAACTGGGATCAGCGACACTGGGCACCTTGACGGCATACGTCCAGGCGCTTGGAGGGCGACTCGAAGTGGTCGCCACCGTCGATGAGCACCGCTATCGCATCGCCTGACCGGAGAGAAACGCTTCCCGCAGCGAGCTGCCCTCAAGGTCACTCGAGGTCAACGCGTGAGGCCCGCCCATCAGAGTGATCCCACCCGCCGTCGCCACATGCCGAAGCGGCAACTCGACCCGGGCCCCGCCGCACGGCACGCGGCAGGCGGGGCTGCGTGGTCGTCAGCCGGGCTGGCTGTTGTCCTTGAGCGCGCCCCAGCCGTGCCAGTTCACGATCTCGATCCAGGCGCTGACCCGGCCGCGGTCCCGCTGCGGATACGGCTTCCCCGTGTACTGGCGGGACAGCCTGTCGATGTCGGTCAGATCCTTGTCGTCATATATCTCGGCGACGTTGCCGCTGATGCTGACGTGGGTGTACCAGCCGTTCTCGTCGAGCACGGTGAGGGAGACGCGGGGATCACCGCGCATGTGGTCGAGCCGCCTGCGGCCCTCGTCCATGTTGACCAGGATCCGGCCGTCGTCCCAGAGATACCAGGTGGCCGTGGACACGGGCCGCCCGTCGGGCCGAAGCGTGGTGATGACGGCGGGGTTCGGCTTCTTCAGCATCGCGACTGCCTCATCGGGAAGCGGTGGCTTTGACATGATCGCTCCTCTTCGTCTCCGTGCCCCTGCGGTGCAGGTGACGCGTGCGGTTCACGAGATACCCGTCTACCGTGCCACATCTCGGACGGCGACAATTCGGCGACCCTCCGTGAATGCCCCTCCGGACCTCCCCTGCGGCTCCCGCCGGACCGCGTCGCCCGTTCGAGTACGCGGTGCTCGCCAAGAGCCCGCCATCGTGTCAGGCGTCCAAAGCCGGTCAGCCCAGCAGGCTGAGCAGCCGTTCTGCCTGACTTTCCAGGGTGCCCCGCGGGTTGCGCGCAGAGAAGGGGCCGTCGGGGCCGAGCAGGCACATCCATGAGAAAGCGAATATGCGCCGGAAAGCCAGCACCCGGGCCGCCTCGGCAGCGGTCAGATCGATGTGCTCCAACAGGCCGGAGCCGTTGAACGTGCCGTCGATCTGAGAAATGTGCTCGATGACCTCCGCCAACTCAAAGGCACGGTCACTGCGCCCCGAATCTTCCCAGTCGATCAGACGGATACGTTTTCCGTCCCACAGGTAGTTGGCCAGATTGCTGTCGGAGAGCCCGAAAACGGGCGTCATCTCCTCCATCAACCGATCCAGCTGGGAATCGACGAGCCATTTCGAACCTGCGGCGAAGGCTTCGGCCACTACCGGATCACCGCCTAGATCGGGAGTCGTCGCTCGGAGTCTCCTAGCCTTGACGATGGCCACGGAGGGATTCCACGCAGAGGGCGCCAGATCAGCCAGCACCCGCGCGGGAATCGCTTGGTGCAGAGTTGTGATCGCCTCGGCCATCGCTTCGATCTGCTCCGATGTGACATCCAGTCCACGAAGCGGAATACCGTCCAGGCGCGACATCACCACCACGGGTGGCTCCGCCTCCAAGTGGGCCTCAAGCGGCAATGGCGCCAGGTCAGGCGCGTATTCCGCGAGCAAGGTCAGCGCCCGCCACTCCTGCTCGTGCTCGCCACGATCCCACGATTCGAAGGTTTTGATCACCCGGCCAGGATGCATTTCGATGCCGTGAGTGCTCGACTGACCAGCCACCCGTTTCTCCTGCCCTACTGGCTCCTCCTGAACCTGAGCACAGGTTCCCGGCCCAGGTGGTTCCCGAGGCTACCTCCATACGGAAGCCGTACAAGAAGGATCAGTAGCTCATGATTCGCACGGGAGACAGGAAGGAGACACTCCGCGAATGGCACAGGCGGCCCTTGCAGGTCCCTTCGCAGAGCTTGCCGGATACGCCGTTGACGCCGGTGTGATCGACTGTCCGCACCACCTCAGGCGGAACTCCTCAGATCAGCGGCGGACGTCCCAGACGTGCCATGCGCCAGACCGTGCTCCACCGCATCGGGCGGCGATTACCACACGATGTGATGCATCCCTCGATGAACCCGCTGCCCCACGCTCGGAGTCCCGCCAAGGGAGGTCTGCGGACGATGGTGATCACGGTCCAGGTGGCGAGGTAGACCGGTACCAGCACCGCGGGTAGGTGGCGCCTGGCCAGCCAGACGCGATTGCGGGCGCCCATACGGAAATACACGGCATGGCGTGTCGGAGAGGTGCGGGGGTGCTGTAGCACCAGCTCCGGGCGGTATTCGATGCGCCAGCCCGCGTCCAGCGCCCGCCACGCCACGTCGGTTTCCTCGTGCGCGTAGAAGAACGGCTCCGGCCAGGTACCGATATCGTCCATCACCGCCATGCGGACGGCGTTGCCGCCGCCGAGGAACGTGGTGACCTCCGAGGGACGCAGCGGTTGACCGCTACGGAGCCGGGGAACGTGACGGCGCTGTGTGTGGCCGGTCTCGTCCGCGATGCGGAAACTGACGATTCCCAGGTCAGAGCTATGAGTGAACAGGCGGCGAATCGTGTCGACAGTATTGGAATGCGGCAGGAGTCCGTCGTCATCCAGATACATGACGACGTCGATGTCCCCGTGGTCGCGGAGAGCGGCGAGTGCGGCGTTGCGCCCGCCGGAGATTCCCCGGTTCTCGGGCAGTTCCAGGCCTTCGACTCCTGCGGGCAGCCGTCCCAGCTTGGTGCCGTTGCCGACGACCACGACGCGCATCGCCGGACCGGACTGCGCTTCGACGGAGTCCAGGAGCGCTGCGAGTTCGGCCGGACGATCACCCATCGTGAGGACGACCACTCCGATCCTCATGCCCGCGGGCGAGGAGAGCGCCCTGCGGTCCTCGTACGGCATGCGTACCTCTCTCATCAGCGGGGCGGGAGGACGGTCGCATCGCCGCTGGCCACCCGAAAGCCTGGAAGGCCATGCCACAGTGATCGTACAGCGCCTGCCAGCTGGGCCGATGCTTTGCGGCCGTGTTCAGATCGCCTGTCATCAACGTAGGTCCGGGTGGTGCGGTGTGAGCAAATTTCATGCTGCTCATCCGCGCCTGCTGTGCGCGGCCTCCTCATACAACCGCTGGTACCGGTCGGCCACGGCGGCCCAGCTGTAGGAGCGCTGTACGTGCCGCGCTGCGTTGGCCGCCCGCCGGACTCGTTCCATGGGGTCGGTCAAGGCTGCGGAAAGGGTCTCGGCCAAATCGGTGACGTTGTCGGGCTTCACGAGCCAACCGTCGGCACGGCCGCCGCAACCGGTGATGATGCTCGCCGGGCCTCCCGTGTCCGTCGCGATCGGCGGTGTGCCGCAGGCGGCGGCCTCGATGTAGACCATGCCGAAGCTCTCGTTGACGGCGGGGGCGACCATGAGATCGGCGCAGTTGAGACCGTCGGGAAGCTCGTCATGGTCACGCCAACCGATGAAGTAGACATGATCATCGATTCCGAGACGTCGAGCCGCGGTCAGCGGGTGCTCGCCTTCCGCTTCGCCCGGGTAACCGCCCCAAAGCAGCAAGACAGGCGCCGGGTCCGCGACTTTCAGAGTCGCGGTGAACGCTTCGAGCAGGACGTTGAGCCGTTTTACCTGCTGGAACCGGCCTACCCACAGCAACACGGGACGCAGTGTTCCACTCGCGTCGACCATCCTTTCGAGATCGCTCGCGGTGTAGCGGACGCTGCCGGGTTCCTTACCTGGCGCCCATCCCCGTGGGTCGTCGATCAGCCAGCGGCGTAGCCGCGCCAGACGCTGGTCGTCGTCGAGATGCTGCGGCACGAAACGCGTGGTGTCCACACCATTGGGCACCACCGTGATGTCATTCTCCGAAATGTTCAGCAGACGATTCACCTCGACGCGGTCGCTGTCGGAGACCACGACGATCCGCCCGGCACAGCGGGCATACCGGCGCATCTGCCCACTCCACAGATCGGCGTACCGCCACAACCTCCAGTCCTTTGTGTGGACATACGCGAGCTCCTCCTCGGTGAGATCCGCGTCCTGCAGGAGTCGCTCCAGAACCATCCGCTTCCGTCCGAGGTCATTGTCATGACAGGCATCACCCAGGGTGCTGAGCGATACACCGAGGCGTTCAGCGAACCGGGTGACCTGCTGGGCCCGATCGAGAAGTTTGAGGTCGGTGCCGTGGAAAGTCGTGATGACCGGAATCCCTGGATAGGCACGACGGACCGCGATCTGCAGGTGGCTCAGGTGGTGCAGGTGAACGACGGCGGGACGGGGACTGCGGTGACCGGTCAGGTGCTCGTTCCAGGCGCTGATCAGGTGCTGGGTCGTCGCGGGTGCCACGGCGGTGAACATACGGTCAGGTGCGCTGGGCCCGCGATCTTCGTAAGAAGGATGGAAGGGAGCGAATTGCCCGTCCATGCCGCTCCCGCCGTGAGCGTAAGCGGCTGCCGCGGCGTTGTAGTCCATCGCGGCCACATCCAGGCCGGCATAGAAGGTGGGCGCGTGGCTGAAGTCGCCGCTCGTGCCCAGCGATCCGCACAGGATGCGAGACGTGAGACCGCGACCGGTGAGCTCGCGGCCGAGATAGCGGATCACCTGAGCTGATCCGCCACGTGGGAAGAACTGGACGACGGTGTCCACGGTGAGCATGAAATGTCCTGACGATCAAGATGGAGAGACGGACAGGGCGCTGAAAGACGGTTAATTCACTGGCGGATGAAGTCGTGGTCGACGAGGGACACGCAGGTGCCGGTACGGGCGGCAGTGAGGATCGCTTCGGTGGCCGCGACGGCGGCAGCACCCTGACGCAGTGTGACGATGTCGTTCGGCAGGCCGAGCAGCGCATCTCGGAAGGCTTCGTGCTGGATGCGGAACGGCTCCGCACCCGGGACCTCGTAGGTTGTGATCTTTCTTATGGGCGCCGCAGTGCCCGGAGTATCGCCGTTGTCATAGTGGGTGATCGTGCGGGTCAGGGCGTCGGCCATCACGCATCCCCTGGCCGTGTGCGCGATGACGATACGTTCCCTGTGCGGCGAGATACGGCTCACCTGGAGGTCAACGATCTCACCACCACTGAGGCGCAGAATCGCTGCGGCGAGATCTTCGTATGGACCATCGTTCACGCTGCTGACCTGGGCGGCAACAGAGGTGATGTGGTGGCCGGTGAGCCAGGTCGCCAGATCGACGTCGTGGATGGCGATGTCGGTTACCACGCCGACATCACGGATCCGGTCCGGGAAGGGGCCATGGCGGCGGGTCGCCACCTGGTAGACGGCACCGAACTCCCCGTCGCGCAGGCGGACGCCGAGTTCCCGTACGGCTGGATTGCGTCGCTCGGTGTGCCCCACCGCGCCGATCAAACCGGCGTGCTCGAAGGCCTCCACCAGCCGAAACGCTGCGGGGAGGGAGGAAGCGAGTGGCTTTTCGATGAGGGCGTGCACTCCTGCGGCAGCGAGCGCGACGCCGATA
The DNA here is from genome assembly GCF_040635605.1 of Streptosporangium sp. NPDC006930. Classification (NCBI taxonomy): domain Bacteria; kingdom Bacillati; phylum Actinomycetota; class Actinomycetes; order Streptosporangiales; family Streptosporangiaceae; genus Streptosporangium; species Streptosporangium sp. NPDC006930. The sequence continues at coordinate 103,971 of NZ_JBEYID010000007.1, forward strand.
CGCTCGTGCTCGGTGGTCGGTGTCGCGACGACGCAGTAGTCCAGCTCGATGTCCAGCAGTTCATCGACGTCGCCGACTGTTCGAACACCGTTGAACCTGGAACGCCGCCCTGGATCGGTGTCAGCGACCGCGACCAGGGAGACACCGTCCAGCGAGCTCAGAACCCTGCTGTGGATGCTCCCCGCCCATCCCAGCCCGATGACCGCGGCTCTGAGTGGTGTCGTCATTGCTCTACCAACCAAGTCGGTGAAGGCGGACGTCTCCGGCGGAGGCCGGGACGTGAAGGCAGGTGATCTCAAATGCGCGGGGCGATGTTGGCGTTCCAGTTCGCGACCCGGTCACCTTCGGTGCGGAGCCAGTCGGGGATGGCCGCTGGTACGGCGCGCAGCCAGTCGACGTAACGGGCGATACCCGCCTCCACGTTGATCTGCGGTTCCCAGCCCAGGGCCCGACTCATCCGGTTGGTGTCCGCGCACCCACCGAGCGGATCCTGGGCGGGGCGGGGCGCGTCGCGAAACTGTGCGTCGGGAAAATGGGCCTGGATCAGCTCGGCGACCCGCCGTACAGAAGTGATGCGGCCGGTTCCGAGGTTGACGGTCTGGCCTCCTGCCTCCTCGCTGACCAGGGCCAGGCAGATGCCGGTTGCGGCATCCTCGACGTGGACGAAGTCGCGGACCTGACGGCCGCCGTTGTTCAGCGGTAGCGGATCGCCGATCGCGGCGTACATCGCGAACTGGGCGATCACCCACGAGTAGGCGCCTGGTTTGGGGATTTGGTGCTCGCCGTACACGCTGAAGGGCCGCATCACGGTGAAGTCGACGCCTGCGGCGTTCAGCAAGAACCGGGTCTGCCACTCTCCCCAGGCTTTCGCCGCGGCGTACACGTTGAGAGGGCTGATCGGCTGGTCCTCGGTGAAGGTCTGGACGGCGTCACTTCCAGTGACTCCGTGCCCGTAGACCTGCGCCGAGGAGATGAACAGGAAGCGGCGCACGTCACCGGCGTCGACCACGGCTCGCAGCACCGTCTCGACCCCCGCGACGTTGGAGTGGAAAGAGATCTCGGGGTCGCGGGTACAACCGGCGACGGTCGAGTGCGCGGCCGCGTGGATGACGTAGTCGCTGTCGCGGGCCAGGTCCCTGACGAGGCCCTCATCGCAGATGTCACCGATCCGCAGATCGGCCTCGCGCGCGTCGGCCTTGGGCAGGGGCGGCATCGTCTCGTAGCCGCTGAGGTTGTCCAGGGCCGTGACGTGCGCTCCGGCGGCTTCCAACACCCGCCCGATCACAGCGCCGATCAGTCCCGCACCGCCCGTGATCAGTACGTGCCGGCCGGAGAGGGCGGCGAGCCGGTTGTCCATGTGATCTCCTCGCATCGGTTTTTCGGGAAGCTCGTTTCGGGAAGAAATGAGGGCCAGAACGCGCCGCCGCAGATCTGACGGCACCGAACGGCAGGGCAGCGGTCAGGAACAGATGAAGGATCCGGTGAACTTGGTGAGCGCGAAGTGGCCGTCACGGTCGATGACGGCCTGGACCCGCGCTCGCGCCCGCGCCCGCAGCTCTGCGAAAAAGTCCTCACCGAGGTCGCCCGGGTCAGAGGCCGCGCAGCAGTAGTTGTGGGCGGAGTAGAAGGCCATGAATGCCTCTACGTCGGCGAAGCGCAGCTGGTCCTGCCAGGTGCGAAGCTCGACCTGTGTGAAACGCGGGTTCAGATACTCACCTCCGTTGATGAGAGAGATCCGGGCTTTCGGTGTTGCCTTGAACAGCCGTGCCGGGGCGTCCATCTCCCGCAGGACGGCGAAGTGTGTCTGGTACATCTCCACCATCGAGTCGGGGCGGTCGGTCGTGAGCACGAATCTCCCGCCAGGACGCAATACGCGCCGCACCTCGGCCAGGCACCGGTCGATATCGGGGACGTAGTGCATCATGTACGTCGCGATCACCCGGTCGAAGGAGTCGTCACTGAACGCGGAGAGGTCATCCGCACTGCCTTCGACCCACTCACATGGGGTGGCGACACCGGCCAGCCGCGCCTTGGCGGCCTGGAGCACCCCGGGCGCGATGTCCAGTCCGACGATGCGGCCCTCGGCGAGGTGAGGGCGGAGGTGCTCCAGGACGAACCCGTTGCCGCATCCCACGTCGAGCAGCGTCTCGGTGCCGACGAGCTCCAGTTGCTCGGCCAGGTGGTCGATCAGCGAGCGAGGACTGGTCCGGTAACGGTTGTGCGCGAGTTGCTTGCCGTCGAGCATCCGCGTGTCGGCGAAGAACACGTCGCGGGCGTCCCGGGCGGAGAGTTCGAAGAACTCCTCGGGGATGATCTCAGCGGCGAGCCTGTCCATCTCGGGTGTACGAAAGTCCATGACGATCCTTTCAGGTGCGCGCGGGAGGCGATGGAACAGGGCCGGTTGGCCATTTGGTGCCGACGTACTTGTGCGGCAGCAGTTCCGCGAGTGGAGCGCACGTGCCGACGCCCTCAACGGAGACCACCACCGACAAGCCCGGTTCATGGTCGAGCAGGAGCTCGCGGCACAGCCCGCACGGCGGGACGATGCGAGCCGGGCCGTCTTCGCTGGGTTTGGGAAAGCGCACCGCGGCGACCGCGACCAGTGGTGCCCTAGTGGCCATCCGTGCGACCCCCAGCGCAACCGCTTCGGCGCAGATCGCCGCGCGGCCGACCATGGCGTCCAGGTGCAAGCCCAGATGAACGGCGCCGTCCGTGTCCAGCAACGCGGCGCCGATCTGGTGACGGGCGAGGACGTACCGTTCGGCGATCAGCTCGTGGGCTGCGGCCACCAGACGCTGGCCGACCTCGTCCTGGCAAGCGCCGCTCGGATTGCCTTTCTCTACGGCGGTCATACGACGACGCCTGCGGAAGCGAGGAAGTCGCGGTGAATCTGTGATTCCTGCGGTCCGCGCGTTCCCTGGTACTTGCCCGTGTAGAGAGTGATGTCGCCCTGGGGGACCCAGAACGTCACCTGGCCGATCAGCAGACCAGGGTAGACACGGACGGGCTGTACGGCGTGAAGCTGCAGCGTCCACTGGTTGACGGAGCCGATGTCGATCAGGTCGGCGGTCACGTGTACGAACAGGCCAAGACGTGCGATTCCGGAGCGAGCCCGGATGATCGGCACGTAGTGATCGCTGCCCATGATTTCGACCGTGCTGCCGAGATAGATCCGATCCGGTTCCAGGATCAGCCCCGCTTCGGGGATGACCAGTTCCTTCACCGGATTGGGACGGCGCACGTCGAGTACCTCATCGGTGTAGACCTTCAGAGTGGCGCCGAGGCGGAAGTTATAGCTATTGGGATTGACCTGCTCGGCGTGGAAAGGCTCGATGGTGATGCGGCCTGCCTCGTACTGGCGAGTGATCTCCGGTCCCGTCAAGATCATTCCTTGGCTCCTCTGCGAGCGGGGCGGCGCCCTGCGGTCAGCAGGCCGGGATAGGGAGGGACGGCTTCGGAGAAGCGTCCGAAGTGGCCGTCGTAGGGAAGTCGGTCACCGGAGGGAACCCAGAAGGACACCTGGCCGACGATCATCCCGGCGTAGACGCGGACGGCCTGACACACGACGATCTCCAACGTCCAGCGGTGAACCGCACCCAGGTTTCCCAGGTCGGCGGAGACCTGCAGGTAGACGCCGAGCCTCCCGAGAGAGGAGCGGCCGATTAGAGACGGTACGTAGTGGTCGCTGCCGATCCGCTCGACGGTGGTACCCAGGTACACCCGGCCCGGCCGCAGTACGGCTCCCTCGTCGGGAATGGTGATCTCCCGCACCGAGTGCTCCCCCAGCGCGTCGACCACTGGACCGCGATATGTGCGCAGCACCGCACCCAGACGGTAGTTGTAGCTGTTGGGGTTGACCTGCTCGGAGTCGAAGGGCTCCAGCGCGATGCGTCCTGCCTCATGTTGGCGGATGATCTCTGGTCCGGTGAGGATCACGGCATGACCTCGCGCACGAGCTCGGCCGCCCGGCCTCGCAACTGCTTCAAGCCACCGTCATTGATCACCCGGTGGTGGGGAGCGCAGTCCGGCGGAAGCTCGGTGACATGGTCGTCCGCGCCCGGCGACAGATCCCCGCGAGCCTGCTTGCGAGGCTGCCTGATCCTCTCCGGTGCCCACACCTCCACCAGGAGGAAGCCCAGTTCGGCCAGCGCCTCGACGTCAGGAGCTCGCATGTCGTCGCACACCACCGCACCGCCGGGGTACTTCTCGGCGGCCTGGACGACCCGACGGACGAATGGGTCGATCAGCGCGGCGGAGTTGATCCGGCGCAGGTGAGCGGCCAGGTCGTTGAGCAACAACCCGTCTTGCTGGCCGAGGTCCAGCAGGGGGCGTCCCGCGAACACGTGGATGACGGCTTGGAGTGTGTACAGCGGAGCGGCGAGCTTCAGGGGTACGACCGGCACGCCGACGGCGGTGAACTCTTGGCTGAGGAAGGCTCCGAACGTGGATTTACCGGCTCCCGGCCTTCCGTAGAGTGCAATCTTGATCATGATGTCGACCTCCTCACGGGGGCAGGGCTGGTCGGGAACGAATTCGCATGACCGGCGGCCAACCAGTCGCTGAAGGCTCAGGGCTGGTTTCTCGGGACCGGTCCTCACGGCGGATCCATCTGGCTCTTCGGGACGATGAACCAGACGGCTTTGCCTTCCGGTCCGCTTCTGGTGACGTAGGTGGCGTTACGCCAACCGCAACGGCCTCCGGACAGCTCGAAAACGATGCCCAGGCCACGACCGTGTTCTGATTCGACTCCGGTGGCACGCATGGCCGGTCTGACGGTGCCGCTGTCTGTCATCTCGACACGGAACTCTTCCCCGAGGGATCGCAGGACCAGCTCGAAAGGTGGGTCCCCGTACATGACGGCGTTCCCCACCAGCTCGCTCACCATGAGCACCGCGTCGTCCACCGGATCCCGAGGAACGAACAGTTCGGTGAGAGCCTCCCGGATCAGATTCCTGGCCTGGGCAGCGGCTTGCGCGTCCTCTCGTAAGGGCCATGCGGCGACGATGGCCGATCGAGGCTGGAGCAGGGTCACCACGATGCCTCCCTCTGCTGCTCTACTGCTGGACGAGTTCAACGATGTCGCGAACCGATTACCGTCGGTAGCGAGAGAGGTCCGCACGCAGGTGCGGTGGATTCACACTGAGAGTGCGGCGGATTCACACCTTCAACAGGCCACTGCCGCGCGAGCACCTGACTTACGGTCGGAATATGCCTGGTCACGATGTGAATTGCGCCAAGAGGATCCGGGCACAGAGCCCTGGCAGGTCCTCTGGTGCGCTCGCTGAGGAGATCCGCTCCTGCTGTGGTCATTCCCCTCTCAAGGCGTACCGGCTGGCCAGAGGATGGACCATCGAGAGAGCCGTCGCGTCCTTTCACGAGATGTGCGCCCGCGAAGGCCTCGGAACGCGCGGCCTAACCGCTCGATCATGGATCGAATGGGAGAGGGAGCACCTGCCCAGCGCCGACTACCAGGACCTTCTCTGTCGGCTGTTGCTGACCGGACCGGTGCAACTGGGATTCGCGCGCTCGTACGCGCCAGTAGGCGGACCCACTTCGCCGCCGTTCCACAAAGAGGCCCTTGTCGCCGACGCGGCTCGTGAGTCACTCGCGCATGCCGCCGCTGCCCAGCTCACCGATGTGAGTACGGTGACTTTGGAACATGCCGACGACGAAATCCGCCGGCTGGCGGCCGAGTACGTCTACGCCGATCCCATGCCGCTCTTTCACCGGATGCTTCGGCTGCGTGGTGAGATCTTCGCGCTGCTGGACGGACGCGTCCGACCGGCTCAGGCCGTCCAGCTGACACTGATGGCCGGACAGGTATGCGGGTTGCTCGCCAACGCGAGCCTTGACCTGGGCAATCGGGCCGCGGCGTCCGCACAGGCCAGGGCTGCGTGGACCTACGCCTCGATCATCGACCACCACGCGTTGCGTGCCTGGGTACGCGGCCTCCAGGCCATGATCGCCTACTGGACGGGATTCCCTGAGACGGCGGCCGATCTCGCCCGCGACGGGAAGCGGTACGCACCTGGGACCACGGCGTTCGCGCGCCTCGCCGGTATAGAGGCGCTCGCGTCGGCGGCGATGGGTATGAGGCCCGACGCCTTACGCGCGATCGGTAGTGCTTGGGATCGTTCGGGTTCTCACGACGACCTCCACGACGACGTCGGCGGCGAGTTCGGATTTGACCTGGCCAAGCACTCCTATCTCGCCGCTGGCACGTACATCCACCTGCGGTGTCCCGAGAACGCGATCGTTCTCGCCGAACAGGCGATCTCGCTTTATCAGTCAGGCCCGCCGCATCTGCGGGCCTATGGAAACGAGGCGATCGCCTGCTCCGATCTCGCCGTGGGACACCTTCTCAACGGTGACCTGGAGGCAACCGCGGCTGTGATCACCAAAGTCCTGTCGCTTCCCGAACACCAGCGCATCGACGGTCTGGCCCAGCGTCTCAACGGTGTACGCCTCAAGGTGGCCGGGGAGTCACGGTTTCACGGCTGTCCACGGGCACGAGCGCTCGTCGAGCGCCTTGAGGAGTTCTCCTTCCTGTCGTCTCCTCGGGAGCTCTGCCGGTGAGTGCCGTCCTGTCGGAGAGTTCCACCTTGTTCCGGCTGTGCCGCGTGGCCGGCATCGACGGTAGGGACGCCCGGCTGATCCGTGTGTGCGTAAACGTGGTCTTCCATCTCCCACGTGCCAACGCCGTGGCGCGGATCGCCTCGGCGGAGACGGCTACCCGCGCGCGTCGGGTGGTCCATCTGGCGCACTGGCTCGAAGCCATCGGGTTTCCCGCCGTACGTATTCACCGTGAGGTTCCCGAAGCGATTCTCATGGACGGCCAGGTCGCCACATTCTGGGAACATCTTCCCCAGCAGGTCGGCTCCCCTCCTGTCGTACGGCTCGCACCACTGCTACGACGACTGCACGCGCAGATATCACCCTCCCCGCTGCCGTCCTGGGATCCCGTAACGGAAGCCCGGAGCAACCTGCGGCTGGCTCGGGAAGTCGTTCACGATCGTGATCGTGGTCTTCTGCTGGATTGGTGTGACCGGCTGGAGGCGGAGCTTCCCACACTCCGGCGCAGTCTGCCGTACGGGCTGATACACGGTGATGCATGGGCGGGAAATCTGCTCTGGCGCGGGGAAGGGGTGGTTCTGTGTGATTTCGATCAGATGTGCAACGGACCTCGGGCGTGGGATCTGGTACCCACCGCGGTAAACGCGTTGCGCTTCGGTCACCCGCCCGCGGACGAGCTTCTGGCGGCGTACGGCTTCGACGTGACCGCCTCAGCGGCGTTTCCCCTACTGAGGCAGGTTCGCGAACTGATCATGTTGACCGGGGTGTTACCGGCCCTGCCTGACCGCCCCTCCATCGCCGGAGAGTTCAGGCGGAGAGTCGCGAGTCTCCGGGGAAACGGCCCAGATCGGTGGACACCCTATGGATAGCTGCGAGCTCACCTGCTGTGACGTAGCGTTGTAGCCGACGACGTTTGGGAGGCCCCACGATGGCCAAGCCTGGACATGACGCCGATTGCGCCCAGCGCATCCGCATACGCCGACTCGCCCAGGAGGCGGATCCTCCGCCGATCGGTGTGCTGCACGCGATCGCGGCGGAGATTGGCGGGTGCTGCGAGCACCATCCGCTGAAGTGCTTCCGGCTCGCTCTAGGCTGGAGCAGCGCGGACAAGGCCGTCCAGGCAATGCACCGCATGTGCCAGACCCACGCTCTCGGTTCTCGCGGACTGACCAAGAGGTCCTGGCTGGACTGGGAGAACGGACATCGTCCCGGCGCGGACTACCTCGACCTGCTGTGTCGCCTCTTCCAGACCGGCCCGGTGGAGCTCGGGTTCGCCACCGACTACTCCCCAGGCGTGAAGACCTCGGTCCCCGCACCCGAACGGGAGATGATCATGAGTGCCGCCAACGAGTCCAGCGACCACGCCGCCGAGGCCGAGGCGGCCGTCGTCGGCCCCAACGCCTTGGAGCAGTTGAGCGACGACATCACCCGCCTTGCCCGCGCCTACGTACACGCGGCACCTCTTCCTCTTTTCGGTGAGCTGACGCGCATCCGCAATCGCACGTACCGTCTCATCGAACGCACTCGCCACCCCGGCCAGCAGCGTGACCTCTATCTGGTCGCCGGACAGGTCTGCGGGCTGCTGGGAAGCGCGAGCTTCGACCTCGGCTACCCGCACGCGGCGGCGGAGCAGGCCAGGGCGGCCCGGGTCTACGGTGAGGTCATCGGCCATGACGAGCTGACCGCGTGGGCCAACGGTCTGCTGGCCTGCGTGGAGTTCTGGGCGGACCGTCCGGCACAGGCGCTGCGGTTGGTGGAACGGGGCCTCGCTCTCGCCCCCACCGGCACCGCCCGGGTCCGCCTGCTCAGCATCGCGGCGCGAGCATCCGCCCTGCTCGGTGATGTCGGGGGGGTTCGCGAAGCGATTCGCGGCGCCCGGGATGCCCGCGGCCCTCAAGGGGAGTTGCATGACGGTGTGGGTGGCGAGTTCGGCTTCGACGAGGCGCGACAGGCCTTCTGCGCTGGGTCCGCTTATCTGAGGGCCGGGTTGGCGCCGGATGCGGAGACCGAATGTGAGCACGCGCTCGCCCTATACCATCGCGCGCCTGCCGAAGAGCGGTGGTACGCCGCCGAAGCGAGCGCCTCCGTCGACCTCGCGGCGTCCCGTCTGCTCTCCGATGACGTCAGCGGAGCAACGGACGCCCTGTCCCCCGTGTTCACGCTGCCAGCGGACAAGCGAGTCGATGGTCTGGTGAAGCGGCTTCGTCAGGTCCGAACGTCACTCGCTGCGGTCCCGTCTCGTGAAACGACCACCTTGGTGGGAAAGATCGAGATATTCACCGCCGAAACCGTCACGCGAACGCCCATCTCTTTTTAACGGCGATCCCAGATCTCAAGGAGCTCTCGTTCCCTCTCCTGGGACAACCCGTGGTGAGCTTGACGGTCATAGGCGGCAGGATCTCCGCTCTTGGACAACCATCCGTAGGTGTCTCGCACTGTCCCCTCGATCGGGCGGCAGGTCAGCCCAGCGTGTGCCGCCCTGTCCGTGTCCACGGACCAGGTACCCGGAGGAGTCCGCCACAGCGGAATCTCGGTCCACTGCCTGACCTGGTGATCGATCAGGAAGTCATCCTCGACCCAGGTCAGCTGGGCACCTGACTCGGTCTCGGCGACGCACGCGTCGAGCATCCGCCCGAAGGTAGCCTGCCCCTGAGGCGCCACCACGTTGAAGATCCCTACCGTTTTCTTCTCCAGGCACTTGAGAGTGAACGCGGCCAGATCCCGAATGTCGACGGGCTGAATCGGCTTCGTGGCATCCCCCGGTGCGAGCACCCGGCCACCGCGCTCGATTCGCCGTAACCACCAGACCAACCGGCCCACGTTCTCTTGCGGCCCGAGGATCACTCCAGGGCGCAGAACGGTGACCCGGCCGTCGAAGGCGTCCAGCACCGCGCGCTCACAACCGGCCTTGTAGGCCCCGTACTGCGCGGCCGTCCACGTCGCCTCGTCTTCGGCCGTGCCAGACACGTCCGGTGCACATTCGTAGACAGGACTTTCCTCGCTGACGGGCTCGGCCGGCCAGGCCGGATAGACCGAGACGGTGGAGAAGAAGACATAGGCACCCGCCCTGTCCGACAGGAGACGGGCGGCATCCCCGACGGCTTTGGGCACGTACCCACTGGTGTCGACGACCCAGTCCCACTCGCGGCCGGCGACCAGCTCGCGGAGATGAGTCGCATCCTCCCTGTCTCCTCGTACGGCCTCCGCGCCGGACACGTCCTGGCCAGTCCGGCCGCGATTGAACGTCGTCACTTGATGGCCGAGGGCAAGGGCTTGCTCCACGAACACCCTGCCAACAAAGCGAGTCCCGCCCAGCACCAAGACCTTCATGGACACGATCATCGCTCGGGGAGGACTGCTTTGTCCCCTCGGCGGTGAACATCATCCATACCGGCAGGTGGGCGGTCTCGATGAGGGGCACCTCGGCGGCGTAAGGCATCAGGAAGTCCATGAACGAGGCGTTCAGCAACTGGCCGTCGGAGGTCAGGTCGTGGCGGCGCGGCGGAGGTCGAAGAGGTCCGACGGGGAGATGGGCATCTTGTCGATCCTGATCCCCTCGGCGTCCTCGATCGCCGAGGCGAGCACCGCCGAGACCGGGATGACCCCCGCCTCGCCCGCCCCCTTGATGCCGAGCGGGTTGAGCGGGGAGGGGGTCTCCAGGTGCGCGGTCTCGATGTGGGGCACCTCGGTGGCGTACGGCATGAGGAAGTCCATGAAGGAGGCGTTCAGCAGCTGGCCGTGGCCGTCGTAGATCATCTTCTCGTACAGGGCGCCGCCTACGCCCTGAGCGACCCCGCCGTGGATCTGACCCTCGACGATCATCGGGTTGATCAGCTTGCCGCAGTCGTGGACGACGGCGTAGCGCAGGATGCGGATCTCGGCGGTCAGCGGGTCGGTCTCGACGATGGCGGCGTGCATACCGGAGGCGAAGGTCGAGCGGATCGGCGAGTAGTAGTCGCGGCCCTCCAGCCCCGGCTCCTCCCCGTCGGCCACCGGCGGCCGGTCGTAGGACGCGGCGCCGGCGAACTGGGTGGCCCGCGCCGCCTCCTCGTCGAAGGCGTAGCGCAGCGGGTTGGACAGCACCGCCACGGTCGCCAGCGGGATCGAGGCGCCGGGGGTGCCCGCCACCCGCACCTCCCCGTCGACGATCTCCAGGTCGCGGGGGTCGGCCTCCAGCGCGTCGGCGGCGATCCGCAGGGCCTTCTCCCGCACCTTCCTGCAGGCCAGCGCGATCGCGTTGCCGCTCATCACCGCGGCGCGCGAGGCGAACGTGCCGACCGCGTAGCCGAACCTGCGGGTGTCGCCGGTGACGACCGAGACCCGTTCCATCGGTACGCCCAGCTCGGACGCGGCGATCTGCGCGAACACCGTCTCGTGGCCCTGGCCCTGGGAGGTGAGGCCGGTGGAGACGTGCACCCGGCCGTCGGAGGTGATCTGGACGTGCCCGCCCTCGTACGGGCCGACGCCGGTGCCCTCGACGTAGCAGCCGACGCCGATCCCGATCGTGCGGCCCTCCTCGGCCGCGCGGGCCTTCAACGCCGGGAAGTCGTCCCAGCCGATCAGCTCCTTGAGCATCCGCAGCGACTCGGGGTAGTCGCCGCTGTCGTAGATCAGCGGGCGGCCGTCCTGGAAGATCAGGCCCTGGTCGTAGGGGAACTCGTCGGGCTGGATGAAGTTGGCCGCGCGCACCGCCGTACGGTCGGCCCCCAGATACTCGGCGATGTGGTCCATCGTCCGTTCCATGCAGAAGACCCCCTGGGGGCGGCCCGCCCCGCGGTACGGGGTGACCTGCACGGTGTTGGTGTAGATCGAGGAGAACTCGACCCGGTAGGCGCCGATCCGGTAGGGGCCGAGCAGCTGGGTGGAGGTGATGATCGGCACGATGATCCCGTACGGCGTGTAGGCGCCGTGGTCGTGCAGGATCTCGACGTCCAGGCCGAGTACCCGGCCCTCGTCGTCGAAGCCGACCCGGACCGACTGCACCTGGGCCCGCTCGTGCGCGGAGGAGACGAAGTGCTCGCGCCGGTCCTCGGTCCACTTCACCTCGTGGCCCAGCGTCATCGCCGCCCACGGGACCAGGATCTCCTCCGGCCACGGGTGGACGATCTTCACGCCGAACCCGCCGCCCACGTCGGGGGCGATCACCTCGACCTTCGGCAGCGGCAGGCCGAGCTTGGCGGCGATGGCCATGCGGACGCTGGTGGAGGTCTGGGTGCTGGAGTGGACGCGCAGGGAGCTGTCGTCGGCGTCCCAGCGGGCGTGCACGCCGCGTCCCTCCAGCGGCATGGACGCGCTGCGCTCGATGTCGAGCCGGAAGGAGAGCGTGTGCGGCGCGGCGTCGATCGCCTCGCGCGCGCCGAGCCCGGCGTCCGAGGGCACCTCCTGGACCAGGTGCGCGCCGACGTTGCCCGGCACATCCTCGTGGACGAGCTGGGCGGACTGCGCGGCCTCCTCCACGCCGACCACCGGCTTGAGGATCTCGTAGTCGACCTGGATGAGCGCGCAGGCGTCCTCTGCGAGGTAGCGGTCGCGGGCGACGACCATCACGACGGGCTCGCCGACGTGCCTGACGATCTCGCGGGCGAGCGGGTACGCGGTGCGGCCGTGGGTGAGCGCCGGGTGCGGGATGAGCAGCGGCAGCGGCTGGGCGAGCGCGCCCGGCAGATCCTCCCAGGTGTAGATCGCCACCAGTCCCTCGACCTCGATGGCGGCCGAGACGTCGATGTCGCGGATCCTGGCGTGGGCGTGCGGGGAGCGGACGAACGCCGCCTCCAGCGCCCCGGCTCCCAGGTCGTCCAGGTACAGGCCCCTGCCGGTGAGCAGCCGGGGGTCCTCGCGCCGGATGACCGGTTCGCCGAACAGTCTCGTGGTCACGGCTCCTCCGCCATGATCTCGGCCGCGCGGTGGACGGACTTGACGATGTTCTGGTAGCCCGTGCACCGGCACAGGTTGCCGGAGATGCCCTCCAGCACCTCCTCGTCGGTCGGCGCCGGGTTGTCGCGCAGCAGCGCGGTCACCGTGCACAGGAAGCCGGGGGTGCAGAAGCCGCACTGCAGGCCGTGGCACTCGGCGAAGGCCCGCTGCACCGGCGAGAGCGTGCCATCCTCGTCGGCGAGTCCTTCGACGGTGGTGATGTCGCGCCCGTCCACGGTGACCGCGAACGTCAGGCAGGAGCGGACGGGCTCGCCGTCCAGCAACACCGTGCAGCACCCGCAGACGCCGTGCTCGCACCCGACGTGCGTACCGGTCAGGCCGAGGTCGTGCCGCAGGCAGTCCGACAGCAGCCGCCGCGCGGGGACCTCGGCCTGCCGGAGCACCCCGTTGACGGTCAGCGTGATCTCATGCATCCGCGGCCTCCCTGGCGGCGTCACGGAGTGCCTGCTCGGTGAGCACTCCGGCGAGGTGCCGCCGGTAGGCGGCGGTCGCGTGGATGTCGGCCTCGGGGTCGACCCGGTCCCGTACGACGCGGGCCGCCGAGGCCCAGTCGGCCGAGGCGGCCGGGCGGTGACCGACGGCCTCGGAGACGTCGACGAGCAGCGGCACCGGGCCCAGGCTCACGCACGCCACCGTCGCCGAGGTGATCCTCAGGTCGTCGTCCAGGACGACGAGCGCCGCGATCCCGGCCAGGGCGTAGTCGCCGTGCCTGCGGGCGACCTCGCGGAACGCGGTGCCCGAGCGCGGGGGCGGCGCGGGGAAGAACGCGGAGACGGCCAGCTCGCCGGGGGCGACCGCCGACTCCAGCGGGCCGGTGAAGAAGTCGGCGGCGGGGACGTCCCTGACGGCGCAGGGCCGCGCCAGGCGTACCGAGCCCCGCAGCAGGGCGAGGACGGCGGGCAGTTCGGCGGCGGGGTCGGCGTGGGCCAGGCTGCCGACCACGGTTCCCCGGTTGCGGATCACCGGGTGGGCCACCAGCCGGAGCGCCTTGCCCAGCAGCGGCTGGGCGGCGGCGGCCGATCCGTCGCGTTCCACCTGGGCGTGCCTGGCGAGGGCTCCGACGCGGACGCCCTCCGGTGTGACGTCGACGAACGCCAGCTCCCGCAGCCGGTTGATGTCGACCAGGTGGGCGGGGGCGGCGAGCCGCATATTCAGCATCGGGATCAGGCTCTGCCCCCCGGCGAGCACCTTGCCGTGCTCCCCGGCCTCGGCGAGGGCGTCGAGCGCCTCGCCGAGGGAGCGGGGAGCGTGGTATTCGAACGGGGCTGGCTTCACCCGGTGGCCTCTCGTTGCGGCTCCGACACCTGCGGACCGGCACCGCCGCCGCTGCCGCCCCGCCCGGCGATGACCCGGAGCAGGTGGTAGCCGGCCACCACCACGATGGTGCCGAGGGCGATGCCCTCCAGCGTGAAGTCCGAGCTGATCATATGCTTGACCGGGCCGATGGCGAGGATGATCCCCGCCCCGATCGGGACGAGGTTGACGGGGTCGGCGAAGTCGACCCGGTTCTCGATCCAGATCTTCGCGCCGAGCAGGCCGATCATGCCGTACAGGATGACGGTGATACCACCGAGCACGCCGCCCGGCGTGGCCGCGACCAGCGCGCCGAACTTCGGGCAGAGGCCGAACAGGATCGCGATGACGGCGGCGATGTAGTAGGCGGCCGTCGAGTAGACGCGAGTGGCGGCCATGACGCCGATGTTCTCGGCGTAGGTGGTGGTCGGGGAGCCGCCGAAGGTGCTGGCGACGACGGTGGCGGCGCCGTCGGCGGCGACCGCCCGGCCCATGTAGGGGTCGACGTCGGTCTTGGTCATCTCGCCGACGGCCTTGACGTGGCCGACGTTCTCGGCGACCAGCGCGATCACCGCCGGAAGGACGAGCAGCACGGCGGAGAACCTGAAGTCGGGGAAGTGCATGCTCGGCAGGCCGATCCAGTCGGCCGCCGCCACGCCTTCGAAGCTCACCCTGGGGTGCGTGTCGACCGCGCCGGTGCCCGCGTTGAAGGCGGTGATGTTCCCGAAGACCTTGTCGGCCAGCCAGGAGAGCGCGAAGCCGATGATCAGACCGAGCAGGATGGCGATCCTGCCGATGAAGCCCTTGAAGAGCACGATGATGACGAAGGTGACGGTCATCGTGATCAGGGCGATCCACTGGTCCTGCGGCCAGTAGATGTCGGCGACGACGTACGCCAGGCCGAAGCCGATCAGCATGACGACGGCGCCGGTGACGACCGGCGGGAAGACACGGTTGATGATCTGTACGCCGAGGAAGTGGATGGCCACGCCCACGAGCGCGAGGACGAGTCCGGCGACGAGGATGGCACCGGTGACGATCGCGTCGGTGGCGGGGGTGTCACCGCCCATGAGCGCCCGGATCGCGAGCACGCCGCCCACGAAAGACGCGCTGGTCCCGAGGTAGCTGGGGACCTTCCCCTTCACGATGAGCAGGAACATGATCGTTCCGACGCCCGAGAACATGATGGCGACGTTAGGGTCGAGTCCCATCACCAGGGGGAAGACGAAGGTCGCGCCGAACATCGCGACGACGTGCTGCGCCCCGAATCCGACCATCCGCGGCCATGACAGCCGCTCGTCGGGTTTGACCACCTCTCCTGGAGCGAGCGTCCTGCCGTCGCCGTGTTTCGTCCAACCTGCAACCATCGAGCCCCACCTTTCACCGGGCCGTCGGTCGGTGAACCACCCCGCGGGCTTCCCTCCGGCGAATCCCCTTACAGCTGTTGCGGGCACGTTAGGACCGAAAGCATGCCCTTACACCGTCATGATCTGCCAAATCTGCGGGGCGTACCAGTGGACAGCTCGCACACCGCGCACCTGCCGCCCCGGTGAGAGCCGCCCGCGGACCGCGGAGCGGTCACTTCCCGACCACGTGGATCTCGAAGCCGTCGCCGCTCACCACCTGGCCTTCACGGATCTTGCAGGTCTTGCGGAGCTCGACCTCGCCGTCCACCAGCACGTTGCCGTCGGCGATGAAGTGCTTGGCCTGACCGCCCGTCTCGGTGACGCCGCAGTATTTGAGCAGGTCGCACAGCGGGATGTATTCGGTTTCCAGCTCGAAGGTCTCGTTCACGCCGAACAGCTTAGATCCCGGGTACGCGCCCTCCTCGCCGCACCGGGCGCCGTCGTCGGATGCCACCGTCGGATGCCATCACCGGATGCCACTGTCAGATGCCGCGCATCCGCAGGACGTGCAGGGCGAGGGTGAGGTTCAGGCGCAGGTGGGCGTCCTCGGTGAAGCCGCCGAGCATGCGCTCCAGCTTGCCGATCCGGTAGCGCAGCGTGTTGTAGTGGAAGTGCAGCCTGCGCGCCGTCTCGGCCACGTTGAGGTTGGTCTCCAGCAGCACCTGCAGCGTACGGCGCAGGTCGGCGTTCTCCGCGTCGTCGTCGGAGGCGAGCGGGCCGAGCGTCTCGCGGACGAAGGCGTGCAGCTCGGCGGTGTCGTTGACCAGCGACAGCAGCCGGTAGACGCCGAGCTGGTCGAAGTTCGCGACCGCGCCGTTGCCGTGGAGCTGGCGGCCCACCCGCGCGGCCTTCAGCGCCTGGCCGTACGCCTCGGGCAGCGCCTCGGCCCCGATGGCGGTGCGGCTCGCGCCGGTGGAGAAGGTGGCGGGCAGGGACTCGGCGAAGGCCGCGGCGGCGTCCTTGGCGAGGCGGCCCGCGTCGACGGACGCGTCCACGATGGTGACGACCTCGTGGGAGAACCCGGCCACCGCGCCGCGGGCGTCGTGGCGGCGCATCGCACCGGTCCAGCAGGTGACGAGGCGATCCTGAGCGGCGCGCTCGTCGCCCTCGGGGTCGAGCTCGGCCACCAGCACGGTGACCGGGCGCTGCAGGTCCCAGCCGAAGGCCCTGGCCCGGGAGGCGACCCGTTCGGAGCCTCCCGCCCTGCCGGTGAGCACGTCGCGCAGGAAGTCGGCACGATACTTGCTCTCGACGGCGTTGACCGCCTCCTGCCGGGTGACCACCAGCGCGGCGACCGTAGCGGCACGTTCCAGAATTCCGACGTCGCTGTCACCGATCGCCCCGACCGGGCCGCAGGCGACGATCCTGCCGTGGTGGTGGCCGCCCGCCACGACCGGCACCGAGGCGTGGCGCCCGTCGGGGCGCTTCGAGGCCTCGCGCAGCGCGGCCACGTGTTCGACCGGCCCCGCCGCGGCCAGCACGTGCCCCGCCCCGTCCAGCACGGCCACCCCCGCGCCCAGCAGCCCGGCGACCTCGGCCGTCACCTCGCGCAGTCCTCCCCCGGCGAGCACGACCTGGACCAGTGCCCGGTGCGCCTCCTCGGCCCTGGCCAGCACCGCGGCCTGGCGGTTGAGGATGTCGGTCAGGACCTGGTTGAGGATGTCGTCGAAGCCGACGTCGTCGGGAAGCTGGATCAGCGGGAATCCCAGCCGGTCGGCCTGCTCCACCATCTCCTCGGGCAGTTCGTCGAGATAGCGGCCGAGTTTGATGGCGAGCGCGGCCAGGCCGCGCTCGTCGAGGTCGGCCACGAGCCTGCCGAGCGACTGGGGCGTGTTGCGCAGCGGGTAGCCGGTGGTGAGCAGCAGCTCGTGCGGCTTGACCCAGGCCAGGACGTCGGGCACCTCCATCACGTTGAGGCGCTGCACGACACGGTCCAGGCCCCGCTCCCCCGCGATCAGCCGGGCTCCCGCCAGTGTCGAGACGCCGAGGACCTCGCCGACGGCGACGCCGTGAATGATCGTTCCAGTGCTCGCCGGGCGTACGGGGGGTTCCATGAGGTGATTGTGACTGATGGACCCGTCTGTCAGGAAGAGCCAACCTTTGAGCGGAGTGTTGGCAGCTTTCTCCGTACGGCCTGCGTTCACGCCCGTTCTACCGTCTGCTCAATGGATGGGGGAGTCCGTGAGCGAGCGAACCGCTGGAGAGAGCACCTTCACACCTACGGGGCCTGCCGAGGAGCGCTCATGACCGTTGGAACACGCCCGAGGACGCCGAGGGCGCCGAAGACGCAGCGCGTACACCCGTGGACGCACGGGACCGGCGCGGCCAGTACGGCCCTGCGCCAGATGCTGGAAGCACCCCGCCGCCCGGCGCGGGTGCTGGCGGCCTTCCCGGCCGGCGTCTACCTTGAGGTACGCACGGAGATGGAACCGCAGGTCATCGCGGTGGTGACCGGGGAGGCCACCCGCCTGCCCAACGCGATGGTGGTCACCGACCCGATGCCTCGCGTCGCGGTGGGCGACGAGGCGTCCGTCGGAGACGGCTCGATCGACGTCGGACGGCTCAGCCTGCGGGCCCACCGCTGGTGGAACCCGGCCCCCCCGCTCGGCGCCGTGGAGGCGGCGCGGCTGGCCCGCTCGCTGCCCGCGATGGCGGAGTTGTGCGAGCGGTCGCCGAGGCGTCCCGGGCTGGAGGGCAACGGCGCGGCCGGCCTGCTGGCCCAGGGGTGCGCCGAGGGTTCGTTGCTGAAAAGCGTGATGGCCGCCGAGCAGTTGGTCGGCCTGGGTCCCGGGCTCACGCCGAGCGGCGACGACGTGCTCGCGGGGTTGCTGGTCGCGCTGCGTCACCTGGGCGGGGCGGTGGACGCGAGACGTGCCGTGTGGCTGGCCGACTGGCTCGCCGCCGCGGTCACCTTCGACGTGCGCGGCAGGACCACCCCCATCTCGGCGGCGCTGCTGCACTGCGCCGCCCGGGGCGAGGCGAGCGGTGAGGTGCTGGCCGTGCTGCGGGGTCTGGCGGGCCGGCACTCCCTGGAGCCGGCGCTGCACCGCCTCCTGCAACTGGGCCACACCTCCGGGGCCGATCTGGCGTGGGGACTGCGGATCGGGCTCGCGGCGGTGATCGATTTGGAAGGCGGGGGCAATGGCGAGTACTGACATGGTCCGGACGCGTACGGGGGTCTACCACGACTCCGTGAGCCTGATGCGGGTCAGCCGCACGGCGAGCGCGCTGCCCGGCGTGGAGGTCGCGGTGGTGGCGATGGCCACCGAACTCAACCTCCAGATCGCCTCCGAGCTGGGCTTCGACCTCCCCCAGGCCGGTCCCGCCGACCTGCTGATCGCGCTGCGCGGCGAGAGTGACGCCCTGGAGGCCGCGTCCGGGGAACTGGACGGGTTGCTGACCGCGCTGTCGGCCCCGTCCCCGTCCGCGGGCGGGGTCGGAGGCGGCGGCACCGCCGAGCTCCCTCCGCGCACCGTCCGCGCCGCGGCCCGCGAGCGCGCCGCCGACCTCGCCCTCGTCTCGGTTCCCGGCCCGCACGCGTTCGCCGAGGCGCTGGACGCGGTCGAGGCCGGACTGTCCGTAATGATCTTCAGTGACAACGTGCCGGTCGAGCAGGAGGTTCTGCTCAAGAGGCGCGCCGCCGAGCGCGGCGTGCTGGTCATGGGGCCCGACTGCGGCACCGCTGTGATCGGCGGGGCGGGCCTCGGCTTCGCGAACGTCCTGAGACCCGGCCCTGTCGGGCTGGTGGCGGCCTCGGGAACGGGCGCGCAGCAGGTGACCTGCCTGCTCGACCTCGCGGGAGTGGGGGTGTCCCACGTGCTCGGCGTGGGCGGTCGCGACCTGTCCGCGGACGTGGGCGGGCTGTCCACCCTGCGTGCCCTGGAGGCCCTCGACGCCGACCCCGCGACCGAGCTGATCGTCCTGATCTCCAAGCCTCCGGCCCCCCAGGTCGCGCGGGCCGTCGAGGAGGCCGTCGCGAGGCTCGGCACGCCGGTCGTGACCGCGCTGCTCGGTCCCGGCCAAACCGACCTCACCTCGGTGACCGAGGCCGCCCTGCGTGCCCTCGGCGTCCCGATCCCCACCTGGCCCTCCTGGCCCGCCCCCGGGACGACCGACGCGCCCCCCGGCCTCCCCGGCCTCCCCGAGACAGATGGCCCGGGCGCGGAAAGGAACGTGCGGGGAATCTACTCGGGCGGGACGCTGTGCGTGGAGGCGAGGCTCATCGCCGGGACCGGCGAGTTCACCGACTTCGGCGACGACGCCTACACGGTCGGCAGGGCCCATCCGATGATCGACCCGACGCTCCGCCTGGAGGCCCTGGCCGAGGTGCCGCCCGGCGACGTCGTCCTGCTCGACGTGGTTCTCGGCCACGGCTCCGACCCCGATCCCTCCGCCAGGCTCGCGCCCGCGATCGCCGAGGCCGTCGCCGGAGGCGTCACCGCGGTGGTGGCGCTGGTCGGCTCGGAAGGCGACCCGCAGGGGCTGGCCGCGCAGGCCGGGGCACTGAACGCGGCGGGGGCCGCGGTGTTCACGTCCAACGCCGAGGCGGCCGGGTACGCCGCGCGGGCGTCCGCCGGGATCACCGCGAACACTCGTTGATCGTTCGCCCTGTCCACACCGTTCGCACCTCCTCCTCGGAGGCGGAGGTTTCCGGGCTCGTTCCGGGCTCGTTTCAGGCTCGGGTCTCCGGGCCCGTTCCCGGCCCGGGTTTCAGCTTCGAGGAGAAGTGATGACGCTGTCCATGCTTTCCGGCGAGCCGGAAGTGATCACGGTGGGGGCCGACGTGCTCGGCGAGGCGCTGGACGCGCAGGCCGTCTCGCGGGTCCGGGTGGACTGGCGCCCGCCGATGCCCGGCACCGAGGCCGACCTGGCCAGGGTGCTGGCCGACCCGCGCAGGGTCCGCGCCAACGAGACGGCCGTGGGCCGCCTGGTCACGGCGCGGCCGCAGCTCGTCGGGGTACGGCCCGCGCACGAGGTGCTCGACCTGCCGAAGGGCACGTTCCTGCACGCCGGCCCGCCGATCGAGTGGGAGCGGGCGTCGGGACCGATGCGGGGCGCGCTCATCGGGGCGATGCTGCTGGAAGGGCTCGCCGCCGACCCCGAGGAGGCCGAGGAGCGGCTCGCCTCCGGGGGTGTCCGGTTCGACTCCTGCCACCACCACCGCGCCGTCGGGCCGATGGCGGGTGTGGTCACCCCGTCGATGTGGATGTTCGAGGTGCGCGACGCCGAGCATGGCGGCACCGCCTACTGCTCGCTCAACGAAGGGCTGGGCAAGGTGCTGCGCTACGGCGCGTACGGGCCCGAGGTGCTGGAGCGGCTGCGCTGGATGGCCGATGTGCTCGGCCCGGTGCTCCAGGCCACCCTGGAGCGGAGCGGGCCGCTCGATCTCAGGTCGCTCGCCGCGCAGGCCCTGCAGATGGGCGACGAGCTGCACAACCGCAACCGCGCCGCCACCTCGCTGATGGTGCGTGAGCTCGCCCCCGACGTGGTGGAGGCCGCGCCCGGCCACGCCGCCGAGGTCCTGCGCTTCGTCAACGGCAACGACCACTTCTTCCTCAACGCGGGCATGGCCGCGTGCAAGGTGAGCACGGACGCCGCGAGGAACGTCCCCGGTTCCACGATGGTCGTCGCGATGGCCCGCAACGGCACGGACTTCGGGATCCAGGTCTCCGGGCTGGGCGACCGCTGGTTCACCGGCCCCGCGGGCGTGCCTGACGGTCTCTATCTGGGCGCCTACGGCCCCGAGGACGCCAACCCCGACATCGGCGACTCGACGATCACCGAGACGGCGGGGCTGGGCGGCTTCGCGATGGCCGCGGCCCCGGCGATCGTGAGGTTCGTCGGCGGGAACGTGTCGGACGCGATGGCGGCCACCCGGTCCATGTACGAGATCACCCTGGCCGAGCATCCCGCGTACCAGATCCCGGGGCTGGACTTCCGGGGCACGCCGGTCGGCGTCGACGTCACGCTGGTGGCCAGGACCGGCCTGCTGCCCACCGTGAACACCGGTATCGCCGGACGGGTCTCGGGAACCGGGCAGGTCGGCGCGGGGCTGGTCAGTCCGCCCGCCTCGGCCTTCACCTCGGCCCTCGCCGCCCTCGCCGCGGCGGCCGATCATGAACACACGGCTACGTATTGATCTTTTGTCTATTAAGATTGGGTAAAGCTGACAATTTCTCCATCCGCCGGTAGCATTCGGCGACGTTCAGAGCGTGGACGCAAGATCAGTGATCTGAAGAGCACCGATCCTGACAAATACCGTCATACGCCTTCTCGGCATGCAAACTTCCATAACCAAATGCCCTCCCGATATCGTGTCCACCGCACAGGGCTGGTTTTGGGGAACGGGGAACGATGACCGATCGCTTGCTCGGGAGAAACCCCCTGGGGCCTGAGGGCGGCGATTCCGCGGGCGGAACACCGGAAGGCCAGGGCCGGCTGGTGGGCAGGCGCTACCGCCTGATGTCACCGGTCGGACGTGGCGGGATGGGCATGGTGTGGCACGCGCACGACGTCCTGCTCGACCGGGACGTCGCGGTCAAGGAGTTGATCCTTCCCTACGGCCTCGACCACGCGGGCAAGCAGGGAGCCCACCGGCGGATGCTGCGCGAGGCCCGCTCGGCGGCCCGGCTCAGCCACCCCGGCATCGTCACCGTCCACGACGTCGTCGAGGAGGACGGCCGCCCCTGGATCGTGATGGAGCTGGTCCGCGCCTGGTCGCTGGAGCAGGCCGTGCGGCAGAGCGGGCCACTGCCCGTGGTCCAGGCCGCGGAGATCGGCGTCCGGGTGCTCGACGCGCTCCGCCACGCCCACGCCGCCGGGATCATGCACCGCGACGTCAAGCCGGGCAACGTGCTGCTCACCTCCGACCGGGTGGTGCTCACCGACTTCGGCATCGCCGCGATCGAGGGAGACGTGACGGTCACCCAGACCGGCCTGATGATGGGCTCGCCCGCCTACATCCCGCCGGAACGGCTGTCGGGCCAGCCGTTCACGCAGGCCTCCGACCTGTGGTCCTTCGGCGCCACGCTTTATGCGGCGGTCGAGGGGCGCCCTCCCTACGAGGGACCGGACGCGGTGGCCGTGCTCGGCGCGATCCTCACCCAGGAGCCCAGCCGCCCGCAGCGGGCCGGTGCCCTCATCGCCGTCATCGAGGGCCTGCTCCGCAAGAACCCCGCCGACCGGATGAGCGCCTCGCAGGTGTCGGACCTGCTCGATCGGGTGCTGCGCAGCCACGGCTCCAGCACCCCGAACCGCGCGCCCAGCCCCATGCCCTCGTCGATGCCGATCCCGGGCGACTCCATGCCGATCCACCTGGTGCCCCCGCTGAACGTGCCGTCGGGGCCGCCCCCCTCCCGGATCATCGAGACGCCCTCGGGGCCGATCCGGGTCCCGTACGCCAACGACTCCTCGGGCGGCGACGCGCTCTCCGGCCCTTCGAGGTCGCACCGCGCGGACCTGCTCTCCTTCCCCGCCTCCGGCTCGGGCGGGTTCCCGCAGGCGGGCGGGGCCACCGGTCTGACCGGCGGGCACCAGCGCGGTTACGACGCGCTGCGCATCCCGGCCACCGGACCCGACGGCGACCCGTTCGACCCGCTGAGCAGTTTCTCCGGCGACCTGCACATCGCACCGTCGCCGGCACTGTCGCCCGCGCAGCCGTCCGCGCCGCGTCACGGCGGGCAGAGCGAGGCCTCCAGGGCTCGTGAGGCGACGCTCCGGCCCACCCCCTCGGCGCGGGAACCGTCCTCCCGCACCGCCGTACGGGACTCGCGGTCCGTCACCTCGCCCGGCCGGAGCGGGATGCGCGGGACCTCGCGCCGCGCCCGGGGAAACAGCGAGGGCGGCCCCGACTTCCGCCTGCTCATGCTCGGCGGGGGCGGCGTGCTGGCCATCGTGGTCGCCGGACTGCTCGTCTTCCTGCCCAGTGATACCTCCGACACCCCGGTCTCCACGATCCCGTCCCCGGCGATCTCCGCGGACGCGCCGGCGACGTCCACCGGGCCGAGCGAGGAGATCCCCGAGGGCTTCAAACTGGCGAGCGCCGCCGGCGTCTCCGGCGCGGTGCCCGGCGACTGGACGGTGAAGGCGAGCTCCGGCGGGGTGGTCACCTTCACCGGGCCGAAGAGCGGCGGGCAGACCATCGTCGTCGCCGAGGTGCCGGTCGAGGATCCGATGACGGCACTGGGCAGGGCCAGCAAGAAGGGCCTGGACGAATACACCGAGGTCGGCGTGACGGCGGTGAACTACCGCACGTGGAAGGCCGCGGACTGGGAGTACACCTACGTCCAGCCGAACGGCGTCCCGATGCACGGGCTGACGCGCTACGTCGCCCTCAACGGCCGGACCGCCTACCAGATCACGTTCAAGGTCCAGGACCTGGACTGGGAGAAGAACTCGGACATCCTGGAGACGTTCTTCGCCACCTTCAGCTCCGTCAGCTGATCTCGGCGACCGGCCGTCACCCCCGATCTTCCCGCCGTCCACCATCCTTCGCCTCACCACCGATCCCTCCCGCCGTTCGTCCTCCTTCGTCTCGTCACAGGTCTCATCGGCCGAACCCCGCCCCACCGTCCTTCACCCCCGCCTCACCGCCGTCCCGCCGCCGTCCCGGTCCCGCCCGCCGTCCACCATGCCGCTCCCGAAATGGTCTCGTGGCGCGGTCATGAGTGATGGCAGACTTCGCTCGTGACCGCGAACCCCACGAACACCACGCCCCCCGGCGCCTCCCCCGGCAGGAAGACGCGAGTCGCCGCCGTACAGCGGCGGACGCTCACCGTCCTGTCCGCCGCCCAGATCAGCGGCGGGATCGGAGTCGCCGTGGGGCTCACCTTCAGCTCGGTGACCGTGAGGGAGCTCTCCGGCTCCACGGCGCTCAGCGGGCTGGCCGGCACCGCGACCGTGCTGGGCGCGGCGCTGCTCGCGCTGCCCACCGCGAAATCGTCCGGGAGGAGTGGCAGGCGCGCCGGGCTCACCCTGGCCTACGGCTGCGCCCTGCTCGGCTGCCTGGTCTCGCTGCTCGCGGTCGCCCTGGGCTCCTGGCCGCTGCTGCTCGCCGGGCTGGTGCTGTTCGGCGCGGCCAGCGCGGGCAACCTCGCCTCGCGCTACGCCGCGACCGACCTGTCCCCGCCGGGGCACTCGGCCAGGCACCTCTCGCTGGTGGTGTGGGCCACCACCGTCGGGTCGGTCGCCGGGCCGAACCTGGCGGAACCGGCCGAGCGGTTCAGCACCGGGCTCGGGATGCCGTCGGGCAGCGGCCCGTTCGCCGTCGCCCTGGTGAGCTTCGCGATCGCCCTCGGCATCATCGTGGTCGCCCTGCGTCCCGACCCCCTGCTCCTGGCCCGCTCCGCATCTTCCGACGCGTCCCCCGACTCCGACACCCCCGCGCCAGGACCCGCCCCCTCGGGGAAGGGCGCCGGGACGTTCCGCACCGCCTGGCGGGTGCTGCGCGGGACACCCGTGGCGGCACGCGCGCTGGTCGCGATCGCGGTGAGCCACACCGCGATGGTCTCGATCATGTCCATGACCCCGGTCCACCTCGACCACGGCGGTTCGACGTACACGGTCATCGGGATCGTGATCAGCCTGCACATCGCGGGGATGTACGTCCTGTCGCCCGTGGTCGGCTGGCTGGCCGACCGGGTGGGCAGGACAACGGTGCTGGTAGCCGGGATGGGGTTGCTGCTGGCCGCGGCCGTCCTCGCGGGCGGGGCCGGGGCGCACGACGTCACGCAGGTGGCCATCGGGCTTCTCCTGCTCGGCCTCGGCTGGTCGTTCGGGCTGATCTCCGGCTCGGCGATGCTCAGCGAGGCCGTGCCGCTGGAACACCGCACCCCCGTGCAGGGCCTCTCCGACCTGCTGATGAACGTCTGCGGCGCGGCCGGCACCGTGATCGCCGGCGTGATCGTCGGTGGCCTGTCGTACGGCGTGCTCGGCGCGGCCGTCGCGGTCATGGTGACGGTCACCGGCGCCTGGCTCGCCCTCACCCGCGCCTGAGCCGCGACGGCCCTCACCCCGGTCCGCTCAACCGGCGCCCGGAAGTGTCCAAAACCGTCCGGGACGCCGGTCCCACCGGGCGTCACTTGGCGTCGGCGTAACACCTGACCGGGACGGCCAGCATGGGGAAGCGCACCGGGGTCGATCCGAACAACAACCGGGTCGCCTCCTCCGCGGCCTTGCCGACCGCCGCGACGACCTCCTCCGCCTGCTCGGCCGGGCAGTGCACCATCACCTCGTCGTGCTGGAAGAACACCAGCCTGGCCGGCTCGGGCAGCAGGCCGCGCAGCACGGCCATCAGCACGAGAGCCCACTCGGCCGCGGTCGCCTGGACGACGAAGTTGCGGGTGAACCGGCCGCGGTCGCGAGCCGCGCGGCCTCCCTCGGGGCCGGAGACCAGCTCCCGCCAGCGGGCGGAGGGCGGGGGCGAGGTGCGGCCCAGCCAGGAGCGGACCACCTTGCCCTCCTCCCCCGCCCTGGCGGCGTCCTCCACGAACTGGTAGGCGCGGGGAAAGCGCCGGCGCATCACGGCCAGCAGTTTGGGCGCGTCTCCGCTGGTGCCTCCGTACATCGCCGACAGCATCGCGATCTTGGCGTTGTCGCGCTCGCCGCCGAACGCCTGCGCCAGTGCCTGATAGAGATCTATCTGCCCGGCTGCCCTCGCGAGGCCGACGTCCCCCGCCATCGCGGCCAGCACACGCGGCTCCAGCTGGGCCGCGTCGGCGACGACGAGCGTCCAGCCGTCGTCGGCCACGATGACCTTGCGCATCAGCTTGTGGATCTGCAGGGCCCCGCCACCGTTGGTCGCCCACCGGCCCGTCACCACGCCGCCCACCACGTATTCGGGCCGGAAGCGGTGGTCGCGCACCCACTGGTCGGCCCAGGCCCAGCCGTGGAAGCTGTAGAACCTGGCCATCTCCTTGTAGGCGAGCAGGGGCGCGACGCCCGGGTGCTCGACCTGCTTGATGTCGTGGGCCCTGGTGGAGGCGACGGGCACGCCCGCCGCCTTGAACGCCCTCACGATCTGCTGCGGGGAGTCGGGGTTGAACGGCGTGCCGAACGCCGCCGCCACCTCGTCGGCCAGGGCCTGGAGCTTGGCGGGTCGCATGCCGTGCACAGGACGCGGGCCGAGCAGGCCGGTCAGCAGCTCGTCGTGCACGTCCCGACGCCAGGGCATCCCCTCCCTCGCCATCTCCGCGGCGACCAGCGCCCCGGCCGACTCCGCGGCGACCAGGAGCCGGAACCGCCCGGGGTCGGCGGTCGCCTCCACGCGCCGCAGCTGGTCGGCGTAGACCTCGGCGACCAGGTTCGCGTCCGGCGGGGGCGCCTCCTCCTCGAAAAGGGTGGCCTGCCGCGCCTGGGGTCCGTGGGGATCGTCGGGCACGGGCAGGCCGTGCAGCCGGGCGTAGGCCGCGGGGGCAGACCTCGGCTCGCCGAACCGCCCCTCGTGGGCGAGGAGCAGGCCCTCGGTCAGCGCGAGGTCGTGGCAGCGCGCGAGCCGCACCCCCGCGGCGAGCAAGGCGGGGTAGACCTCCCGCGTGTCGGCCCAGATCCAGCGCGGCCCACGGGCCTCCAGCTCGCGGACGGCCGAGGCCAGATCGGCGACGGCCTCGGCGGGCTCGCCGTCCACACGCAGCACGCCCCCACCCCCGGGAACCGCCGCGACCGACACGTGCATACGCCCACCCTGCCACGCCGGTACGACATTCTCGATCAGACGAGCGGTATGACGATCTCGTCCTCGACCGGGGGTTCGATCTCCTGCCGCAGGCAGCCGGTGGCGGCGAAGCAGCGGATCGTCAGAGCCTCCGAGGTGACCGAGACGTGCAGGAAGCTCTTGAAGAACGGCGGGGTGTCCCAGTCGGACAGCTCCGACAGGTAGCGGTGGAACGTCCTGCCCACCGGCAGCCGCAGCGGCATCGGCCAGCCGCCGAGGATCCTGGCGGCCCACCGCATCCGCCGGGTGATCGGCACGGCGGGGATGTCCCTCACCGGGGTGTTGCCGATCCGCCGGGACATCAGCGCCGCGCTCTCGTCGGGCGTGAGGTAGAGCCACCGCATGCGCAGCCGGTCGCTGTAGAGCCCGCTGTAGAACGAGAGCGAGTCACCGCGCAGCGGGTAACAGCGGTAGTCGTCCTCGTGCACACCGCCCACGGTGACCCTCGGGATGGTGTGGGTGGCGTGCATGAAGGCCCCTGAGCCGCCCGCCACGAGATACTGGATGGTCCGGTCCCCGACCTTGACCGGGAAGCGCTGGTAGTTGTGCACGTCGCCGCCTATCGCCGCGACGTAGTTGTGCGCGGGGTCGGTGACGATGTCGTCGATGGTGCCGCCGCCGGCCAGCTTCGACGGTTTGTAATCGTTACGGCTGTAGATGGGCTTTCCGGTGATCAGCACCTTGGGCCGGGGGTCGCGGGAGACCTCGCGCAGCCAACCGGCCTGCTCGGAGTCGATGTCGCCGCGGATACCGGTGTCCACCCCGACGATGAGCAGCCCCGGGGTCTCCATCGCCCAGTAGGGGGTGGGCTGCACGGCCCGCTGCTCCGGCTTCGCCCGCAGCTCGCGCGCCCTCGCCAGCCGGGCCTCGTCGATCTTCTCCGGCTTGCGCCAGAGCAGGCCGCGCAACCCCGAGGGCGACAGCTTGAACCCCTCGTTCTCGGCCTCCAGCGCCGGGGCCTCGCAGAAGACACGCATGAAACCACCGAGTCCGTCGTACCAGTCGTGGTTGCCGGGGATCGCGTAGATCGGCGCCCGATAGTCCTGGTACGGGCGAAAGAACTTGTCCTCGTACTCGTTGCCCGAGCCGGTGGGGTAGATCACGTCGCTGGCGACGACCGCGAACGCGGTGCCCTCACCGACTTTGAGCATGCCCGGCACCACGGCGTACTGCGAGGCGTCGCCCTCCCCTGTGTCGCCGAGGACGAGGAAGGAGAACTCGGGGCCGACGTCCATCGGGATGCGGAAGGAGGGGTCGACGCCCCGGTCCCGCTGCGAGCCCACCCAGCGCGCCCTCACCTGCCCCGAGGGGTCTCCGAACAGGATCGCGAGGACCTCGTTCCGTGACCGCCAGATGGTGCGCGGGTTCAGCCAGGAGAAGGTCTCCTTACTGGGCAGCAGGTCCTTGAAGGTGCCCGTCTCGGCGCAGGACCAGCCCGCCCCCTCCTTCGACACCCGGGAGGAGACCTCACGCCCGCGCTCCGCCGCCTGTCTTATGTCAACCATGGCCCATATCTTGGCAATGATCTTAAAGAGCCGCATACCTCTCGGGAAAGGCGGCCGATCTCGAAGCCGTCGGGGGCCGTCGGGGGCCGTCGGGGTAGGTCCGGGTCGCGGCCTGCGCGGCGGAGCGCCATCGAACGTGCGGGCCGGATCGGAGCCTGCCCTGCCCTTCCGTGCCCCTCTGTTACCCTCTGCGCCCGTTATCCACCCGGCGGGACGAGAACACCGGGGTTGAGGATGCCCTCGGGGTCGAGCCTGCCCTTGATCCCGCGCAGGATCTCCACGCCCAGGTCGCCGATCTCGGTCGCGTAGGCCTCCCGGTGGTCGCGGCCGACGCCGTGGTGGTGCGAGACGGTGCCCCCGGCCGCGACAATCGCCTCGTTGACCGACCGCTTGGCCTCCTCCCACTGCCCGACGGGGTCGTCGCCCTGCGCCGTGACGACCGTGAAGTACAGGGAGGCGCCGGTGCCGTACACGTGGGAGATGTGGCACATGACCAGCGGCGAGCCGAGCGAGGCGTGCAGCGAGAGCCGTACGGCGTCGTAGAGGCGGGGCAGGTTGGACCAGAACCCGGCCGTCTCCAGGGTCTCGACGGTCGCGCCGGCGGCGAGCAGCGAGTCGCGCAGATAGGGCGCCGAGTAGCGTCCGTGAACCCATGACTCCCCCGGATCCGTGCCGAGGGGGACGCCTCCGAGCCCGGACAGCACGGCGGCGACCCGCTCGCGCAGGGCGGGCACCTCGGAGAAGCCCTCGTATCCGGCGATCGCCAGACAACCCGCGCCGGTCGGCGAGGCGCCTATCTCGCCGGGGCGCGCCAGGCCCACCATCGTCTCGGTCTCGTCGGACAGGCGCAGCACGGTGGGCACGACGCCCTGCTGGACGAGGTGTCGCAGCGCGGCCGATCCCTCCGCGAACGACGCGAACCGCCACCCCTCGTAGACCCGTTCCTCGGGCGCGGGCCGGACGCGGAGTCTCAGGGAGGTGATCACGCCGAAGGCCCCCTCCGAGCCGAGGATCACCTGGCGCAGGTCGGGCCCGGCCGCCGACTTGGGCGCCCGGCCCAGCTCAAGGGTCCCGCGCGGAGTGGCCACGGTCATGCCGACCACCATGTCGTCGAAGCGCCCGTACCCGGCCGAGGCCTGCCCGCTGGAACGGGCGGCGGCGAAACCTCCCAGCGTGGCGTACTCGAACGACTGCGGAAAGTGACCTAGGGTGAACCCGTGCCCGGCCAGAAGCCGCTCGGCCCTCGGGGCCCGGAGCCCTGGCTCCATCTCCGCGACCATCGACTCGGCGTCGACGGCGATCAGCCGGTCCAGACGGGCCAGGTCCAGCGCGACGACACCGGCGAAGCCCTGTCTGCTCGCGACCAGGCCGCCGACCACGGAGGTTCCGCCCCCGAAGGGGACCACGGCGATCCGGCGGGCGGCGCAGACGGCCAGCACCTCCAGCACCTCGCGGTGCGAACCGGGCAGCACCACCGCGTCGGGCGCGTCGGAACCGTCTCCGGCGCGCATGCGCATCAGGTCGGGGGTGGACTTGCCACGGGTGTGCCGGACGCGGGCCTCGTCGTCGGAGCGCACGTGATCGGCGCCGACGACGCCGCACAGTTCCGCGTGCACGGGCGGCGAGAGGGTCACGGCGGGCAACCGCACCTCGCCGAACTCGGCGGCCCGCTCTGGACGCGGACTCACGCCCAGCACGTCGTGGAGCAGTTTTCTCACCGGTTCCGGCAGGTCGGCGGCCTTGCCGGGGTCCCCCCAGCCGGACCAGAGCATGGGCTCGGTGGCACTCGTCTGATTTTCCACGCTTACACTGTGACATATGACGTCTATTCGTCACAATGCGGACGCGGAGAGCGGTGGCCAGGTGCTGGACGCCGCCCGCGAGGTGGTCCTCGCGGTAGGGGTGCGACGCGCCACGCTCACCGACGTGGCACGCAGGGCCGGGCTGTCCCGCATGACGATCTACCGCCGCTGGCCCGACATGCGTGCCCTCGTCGCCGACCTGATGACCCACGAGTGGGTGCGCGTCGCGGACCGGTTCGCGACCGGAGACCCTGTCACCTCCGCGGTGGCGGCGGTACGGGCGCTGCGCGACCACCCGCTCTGGCGAAAGATCGTCGAGGTGGACCCGGAGCTGCTCCTGCCCTACCTGCTGGACCGCAGGGGGGCGAGCCACGAGGCCATGCTCGCGCTCGTCGAGGCGGCGATCGTCCGAGGCCAGGAGGGGGACACCGTGCGGCACGGTGACCCGGCGAGGATGGCCAGGGCCGTGTTGCTCACCGCCCAGTCGTTCCTTCTCTCCGGCCCGACCATGCTCGACCCTGCCGGTCCCGACACCCCGGACGGCACGGTCGGTCCGGTCAGCCTGGACGATCTGGACGCCGAGCTCGCCACGCTCCTGGAAAGGTACCTGCGACCGTGAACTCCTCTCTCAACGCCACCCGCCGCGCACGCGAGCTGACCGAGGTACGCGACCTCGTGGTGGACGTACTGGTGGTTGGGCTGGGCGCGACCGGCGCCGGGGCGGCGCTCGACGCGGCCTCCCGAGGCCTCTCCGTCGCCGCGATCGACGCCCACGACATCGCCTTCGGGACCTCCAGGTGGAGTTCCAAGATGATCCACGGCGGGCTCCGCTACCTGGCCAAAGGACAGGTCGGGGTGGCGTACGAGAGCGCGGTGGAGCGCGGGCACCTACTCGGGCGCACCGCGCCGCACCTGGTCAGCGCCCATCCCTACCTGCTGCCGCTCGCCCCCGAGGTCTCCCGCCGCCAGGCGGCGCTGCTGATGACCGGATACCGCCTCGGCGAGGGGCTGCGGGTCGCGGCACGCACGCCCCGCCACCTCCTGCCCGGCCCCTCACGGATCTCCGCCGCGCAGGCTCTCGCCCTCGCCTCGCCGCTGGACTCGCGCGGGCTGCGCGGCGCCCTGCTGTCATGGGACGGGCGCCTGACCGACGACGCCCGCCTGGTGATCGCTGTGGCCAGGACGGCCGCGGCCCACGGGGCGAGGATACTGACGCGCTGCCGTGCGCTGGAGCTGTCGGGCGACGGCGCGCTGGTCCGTGACGAACTCGACGGGGACATCTTCACCATCCGGGCCAGGACGGTGGTCAACGCCACCGGCGTCTGGGCCGCCGGACTGCACCCGGGCATCCGGCTGAGCCCTTCGCGCGGCACCCACCTGGTGCTGCGACCGGAGACGCTGCCCGGCCTGGCCGCGGGGCTGCACGTGCCGGTTCCCGGGGAGAGCAACCGTTTCGTCCTCGTCCTTCCCCAGCCCGACGGGCGGGTCTACGTCGGGCTCACCGACGAGGCGGTGGACGGCCCCGTCCCCGACGTGCCGCAGGCACCGGAGGAGGACGTGACCTTCCTGCTGTCCATCCTGAACTCCGTGCTGGAGGAGCCGATCCGGCGCGAGGACGTCGCCGGGACCTACGCGGGGCTGCGGCCACTGCTCGCAGGCGCCGGCGGCGGGCGCAGCGCCGACCTGTCCAGGAGGCACACGCTGCTGAGCACGCCGGACGGGCTGGTGACGATCGTGGGCGGCAAGCTCACCACCTACCGGCGGATGGCCGAGGACGCGGTCGACCGGGCCGTGTCACTGGGCCGGCTCGACGCGGGACCGAGCCGCACGGCGGATCTTCCCCTCGTCGGGGCCGGCGGCGCACGCCCTCACAAGGACGCGAACGGCGACGAGCGCGAGGGCCGGGAGGCGGACCGGCTGCTTGAGCGGTACGGGAGCGAGGCGTCCGCCGTACGCTCCCTGATGGCGGAGGACCCCTGGCTGGCCGAGCCCGGGCCGACCGGGGTCACCGGGGCCGAGCTCGTCTGGGGCGTCAGGCACGAGGGCGCCCTGGACGTGGACGACCTCCTGGACCGGCGGACCAGGGTCGGCCTCGTCCTGCGGGACCGCGACGCGGCCCTCCCCCTGGCGCGTGCCGCACTGGCCTACTGACGCCTGCCCGCCGGAGCCGGAAAGGCCACCGGCGTGTCGCCTTCACCCACCCGTGATCGTTTCGTTCCTCGCCACCCTTCTCTCACCATTAGGTTAGTCTTACCTAAGTCAGAGCGAGGAGAGATCGTGAGCACGGGGAGTGTCGTGGGCAGGGCGGACAGAGCCGTCAAGGGGTGCATCCACCCTCCGGGCTGTCATACCGGTGAGCTGCCGGTCCACGCCAGCGCGACCGTCGGAGCCCGCTTCTGGCTGCTCATCGAGCACCCCGGCCCCTGGGCCTCCCACCTGGAAGACTGCGACCTTCCCAAGGAAGTTCACACTCTTATCAAACGGGCCACGCGGCTCGGCATCCGCCCCCAGCTGATCCGCCGCCCGGGGCGCAGAAACCTCGCGGAAACCGGCATTCACGTCATGGTCGCCGACTCCGGGTCGGCCGAACCATGGATCGCCGAAGGCGTCATCGCAGGTCCGGACGATCTTAACCTTGACAGCGTGGTGGCCGGAGTGGTCCCGGAGTCCTGCATACTTGTGAGTGAGCCGGTTTTTCTGGTCTGCACGCATGCCAAGCGCAACGCGTGCTGCGCCCGCATTGGACTACCCCTCGCTCGGTCCTTGGCAAAAACATTGCCGGACACAGTATGGGAAACATCACATGTTGGCGGCGATCGATACGCCGCCAACCTCGTGTGCTTGCCACACGGGCTTTACTACGGCAGCATGTCTCAGGCTGCTGCGATCGCGGCAGCCAACGCGTACCGGTCCGGCGAGGTCATCCTCGACCGTTTCCGGGGACGCGCAGGCATCCCTGAGCCACTGCAGGCCGCTGAGCATTTCATCCGCGTTCATACGGGTGATCTCTCGGTTGGCGGAGTGGCCGTGGAATCCTCCAGGTTGGACGGCGCCGTCACCGAGGCATTTGTGCGCGGTAATGGCACCCGTTTTCGGGTAGTGGTTGAACCCATGACGCTGACAACGCCATGCGGTACGGCTTGCGCCGATACGATCACTACCTACCGGCTGGTCACGCTGGACAGGGTAGCCCCTGTGCGGTACGCCACGTCCGCGCTGACCTGACCTGAGGGAACATCACGGCCAATCCAGGCGTTGTCCTCAGGGACGTCACAAGCGTCCAATGCGGCATCAACCAGAAATACCCTCTCACTATAAGGTGGTTTTCTCATGTCTCAGGTACGTCGGCAGACCGCCCGGCCTCGGCCCAGCTGGGGCTGGCAGGATGACGCCGCGTGCCGGGGCGAGGACCTCGTGCTCTTCTTCGGTCCCGACGGCGAGCGTCAGCCCGAGCGTGACATCCGCGAGCGTAAGGCCAAGGCGATCTGTGCCCAGTGCCCTGTTCGCGCCGAGTGCCTGGACTACGCGCTCTCCCGTCCGGAGAAGTACGGCACCTGGGGCGGTCTGAACGAGGACGAGCGCGCCTCCGAGCGTCGCCGTCGTATGCGCCGCGCCGCCAGCGCCGGCATCAGTGCCGTCGCCTGAGCAGTACCTCCACCCGGCTTCCCCCGCACGTGTGATCTCGCGAACCCCCTGCGAGATCACACGTTGTCGCGTCGGGCCCCGCGCGTGCGGCCCCCCGGAACGGGCGACCGCACGGCGGGTTTCCCCCGCGCTTTCGGTTCCCATCAGGGCCCATCGGTTCCCGTCAGGGCCCTTTTCGCGTTTCAGGGCCTGTTGCGGCCCGCCTTCCGCATCTCCTTGGTGATGCTCTTCCATTTGCCCTGAAGCTCCTTGCGGAGCCGCGCGTCAGTCCTGGACGCCATCCACGCGGCCTCCCGCTGAAGCTTGTTCCAGCTTTCCAGCCGCCGCTCGGGAAGCGTGCCGTCCTCGATCGCGGCGATCACGGCGCAGCCCGGCTCGCTGTCGTGGTGGCAGTCGCCGAACCTGCACCGGGCGGCGAGCTCCTCCAGGTCCGAGAAGACCATGTCCACGCCCTCGCCCATGTCGTACAGGCCGATGCGGCGGATACCCGGTGTGTCGATGATGAGCCCGCCTCCCGCGAGCGGGATGAGCTCGCGGTGCACGGTGGTGTGACGGCCCCGGCCGTCGCCGGCCCTGACCTGCTGGGTCTCCATCACCCCCTCCCCCGCCAGGGCGTTGACGAGCGTCGACTTGCCCGCCCCCGAGGCGCCCAGCACCACTGCGGTGCGCGTGCCCTCAAGGTAGCCGCGGACGATGTCGACGCCCTCGCCCGTGACGGAGCAGACCGGGTGCACGTCCACACCCGGCGCCGCCGAGGCGACCTCGTCCATCAGGAAGCCGAGGCCCTCGCCGATCAGGTCGGACTTGGTGACGAGCACCACGGGGCGCCCCCCGCTCTCCCAGGCGAGCGCGAGCAGCCGCTCGATCCTGCCCAGGTCGGCGGTGTCGGTGGCGTGCAGGGCGGGTTCCGCGACGAAGACGACGTCGACGTTGGCGGCGAGCACCTGGCCCTGGGAGTCGCCGGAGAGCCCGCCCCTGGAGACCCTGGCGACGCCGCCGCGCACGAACGCGGTGCGCCGGGGCAGAAGCGCCTCCAGCTCGAAACGGCCCTCGGCCAGGCGGCGGAGCCCGGCCCAGTCACCGACGCAGGGCAGGGCCACGGGATCGGCGGCGGCGTCGCGCCGCACCCTGGCGCCGTAGTGGGCCCGGAGATGACCGGAGGCCGTCAGCACCTCGGCGGCACCGCGATCGACGCGGGACACCCGGGCGGGGGTCAGGCCTGCGGGAAGCTCGGCGGCGAGAGAGTCGTTCCAGCCGAGCGAGGTGAGAACGGATGAAGAAGAGATGATTGGCGAAGACAACGTAAGCACCCTTGTGGAAGGCCGGGTGCCTCGTCGCGAATCGGCTAGGCGGGCACCCGGAGGTTGATGGACGGCAGGCTCACCAGAACAACCCGCATGCTTCCCACCTCCTGTCGCCTCGTGGCCGCGCGTTTCTCGAACGGCTTCTCCGGGAGAACCCTAGCGCACCGCCTCCCGTCCGGCGCAAACACATTTACCGCCTCCCCCGGGCTGAGCCCGGGGGGTTTCAACCGGCCCGCAGCCGGGGCGCCGCCCGGCGCGGCGCGAACCGGCAAAGATCCCCCCAAGGGCGGTACCGATGATCGCCATCGGGGTGGAGATCACCCCGATGGCGGCCCGCCCTGCGGGGGTACGGTCACAGACCGGGGGCGGGGAAGTGGGAGGTGAGCTCCCTGACCTCTCCGTGGACCCGGGTGATGACGTGCTTGGCCTCGTCCTCGTCCTTGGCCAGGGCGGTGACGACCTGGTCGATCCAGGCGCCGATCTGCCGCATCTCGGCGACGCCCATGCCCCGGCTGGTCACGCCCGCGGTGCCGATGCGGATGCCCGAGGGGTCGAACGGCTTGCGCGTGTCGAAGGGCACGCTGTTGTAGTTGGTCTCCAGCCCGGCCTTGTCGAGGGCCTGGGCGGCGGGCTTGCCGCCGATGCCCTTGGGGGTGAGGTCGAACAGGATGAGGTGGTTGTCGGTGCCGCCGGAGACCAGGTCGAAGCCCCGGGCCAGGAGTTCCTCGGCCAGCGCCCGCGCGTTCAGGACCACCTGGCGGGCGTAGTCCCTGAACTCGTCGGTCGACGCCTCCTTGAGCGCCACCGCGATGGCCGCGGTGGTGTGGTTGTGCGGGCCGCCCTGCAGGCCGGGGAAGACGGCCTTGTTGAGTGCGGTGGCGTGCTCGTCGGAGGTGGCCATGAGCATGGCGCCCCGGGGACCGCGCAGGGTCTTGTGGGTGGTGGTGGAGATGACGTCCGCGTGGCCCACGGGCGACGGGTGTGCGCCACCGGCCACCAGGCCCGCGATGTGCGCGATGTCGGCGGCGAGCACCGCCCCGACCTCGCGGGCGATCTCGGCGAAGGCCGGGAAGTCGATCGTGCGCGGCACCGCGGTGCCACCGCAGAAGATCAGCTTGGGCCGTTCGCGCAGGGCGATCTCGCGCACCTCGTCCATGTCGACGCGGCCGGTGTCCTGCCGCACGCCGTAGCGGACCGGGTTGAACCACTTGCCGGTGGCCGAGACCGACCAGCCGTGGGTCAGATGGCCGCCGAACGGCAGGCCCATGCCCATCACGGTCTCGCCCGGCTTCAGGAAGGCCAGGTAGATGGCGAGGTTGGCGGGTGAGC
This sequence comes from Streptosporangium sp. NPDC006930, assembly GCF_040635605.1. NCBI lineage: Bacteria > Bacillati > Actinomycetota > Actinomycetes > Streptosporangiales > Streptosporangiaceae > Streptosporangium > Streptosporangium sp. NPDC006930. The sequence continues at coordinate 140,472 of NZ_JBEYID010000007.1, forward strand.
CCGAGTAGGGCTGCACGTTGGCGTGGTTCACGCCGAACAGGGCCTTGGCCCTGTCGATGGCAAGGGTCTCGATCTGGTCGATGACCTGCTGGCCCTCGTAGTAACGCTTGCCGGCGTAGCCCTCGGAGTACTTGTTGGTCAGGACGCTGCCGGTGGCCTCGAGGACGGCCTTGGAGACGTAGTTCTCCGAGGCGATCAGCTTGACGGTGTCGGTTTGCCGCCGCTCCTCGGCCTTGATGAGTTCGGCGATCTGCGGATCCACGCTGGAAAGAGCACTCATGCGCCTTCACTCCCCTGTCGTCGTCGACATCGCGCGAAGACCCAGGCGCTCGGCCTCCTCGCCCTTTCGCTCCCCGGTGGTCTCTCCCACCTTATGCGCCAGTCGCGGCTTAGACGATAGCGGACTAGGTGGGTGGTGGAGATGGCGCTGTCCTGGCTGATGACGTATCGGCGGCTGGCCCGTGATTATGAGCGTCAGCCGCCGATCAGCGAGGCGATGATCCGATGGGCCGTGACCAACGTGCCGGCACGGCCCATCACCCTAGGTCATCCCGCTCATGTTCCGCTGATCGATGGACGTACGCGGCCCCGTCATCGCGCGTACACCTCGCCAACCTGCTCACCTGGATCGGCTGCCTGGTTTCGCAGCGTGAGGTACGCCAGGACGGCAAGGCCGAGGAACACGCCTGCGGCGGTTCCGCCGACGATGTGCACGGCATGGGCGAAGGCTTCATAGGCGGCTTCCGCGAGCGGGCGACCAGCCGCTTCGGGGAGTGCGGCGGCTGCGGCGAGGGCGCTCTCGAGCCCTGCCAGCGCGCTCTGCGGCTGATCGGGGGTGAGCACGGGCGAGAGGTGGGCTCGGTACGCCAACGTGGCGACACTGCCGAGCGTCGCCACACCGAGCGCCACGCCCAGCTCACCGCTGGTCTCGGAGATCGACGCCGCGGAGCCGGCCTTCTCCTCCGGGGCGGCGGTCATCAGCGCGTTGGCGCCGAGCGACATGGGCGCGGCCACACCGAACGAAGCCAACGACATCCCGATGACCAGCGGAGTGAACTGCCCGACCTGGGCCTGGGTAAGCAGCGTGAAACCGATCGCGCCCACGATCAAACCGGCTGCCATCACCGTCGCGGGCTGCAACTTCTTGGCCAGGACCGGTGCCGTGACGAAGCCGAGGATCATGGTGATGTTCTGGGGGATGAGCCACAGGCCGGCCTCGAAGGGCGACAGCTTCGCCACCGACTGGAGGTAGACCGCGGACACCAGCGAGGTGCCGGACATGACGACGCCCCCGAGGCCCGTCAGTGCCAGCGCACCGCTGAACGCCGCGTTCTTGAACAGGCCAAGGTCGACCAGAGGTTGCGAGAGATGGCGCTGACGCCGAAGGAAGGTGTATCCGACCACCAGGCCCGTGATGACGGAGAGGCAGGGAAAGAGCGTCCAGCCGGTCCGGGCAAGCTCCTTGATTCCCCAAGCCATCGACAGGATGGCGAGCAGGGAGAGGGTGACGCTCGGCAGGTCGATCATGCCGTGGCCGTTGTCCTTGGATTCCGGGAGGAGCCCTGGTCCCACCGCGAGCAGAAGCAGCATCACCGGCACACCGATGAGGAAGACCGAGCCCCAGCCGAAGGTGTCGATCAGGGTGCCGCCGATGATCGGTCCGACGAGCATGCCGATCATGAAGCAGCCGAACCAGACGCCGAGCGCCATCGGCATCGCGCCGGTGTCAGCGAAGATCGTGCGGATGGTGGCCAGCGTCGTCGGCATCAGCGTCGCACCCGCGATCCCCATGAGCGCCCGGGCTGCGATGAGCATCTCCGGGCTGGTCGAGAACGCGGCGATCGTGGAGGCGACGCCGAATGCCGCGGCGCCGATGAGCATGAGTTTGCGGCGGCCGATCCGATCGCCGAGCGAGCCCATCGTGATGAGGAACCCGGCGAGCATGAACGAGTAGATGTCCAGGATCCACAGTTGGTGGGTCGCGGTCGCGCCGAGTTCGCGGGTCAGCGTCGGCAGGCCGAGATAGAGCACGCTTACGTCGATCGACAGTAGCAGTGCGGGCAGCGCGAGGACGAAGAGGCCGGCCCACGCCTTCTTCGTGGGCTTCCTCTCGCTGGCCGCCTGGGACTCGGTCGTCATCGCGCCGCCACCGTCCCGTAGAGGTTCCGCAGCCAGCCGGCCCAAGCGTCCGACGCCTCCTGCTCCGGGCGCGCCTGATCGCCGTACTCGTACGCACCGATCGCGACCGGCGCACCGAAGTGGTTGCGGCCGAAGACCCGCAAGAGCGTGTCCTCGGTGCGTACGCCGATGAAGGTGTCGTTGTGGAAATCCAGCACTCCCTGCTTGGCGTCGGCGCCCGGCACCGGCAGGGTGAGCTTGGAGCCCGCGGGTGTGCTCGGATGGATGCCCCAGGCGGCGCGGACCTTGTCGAGCGCGTCGGTCGTGATCGACGACTCCGGCGCCAGGACTTCGAAGTGCCGGAAGCGCCGGCCGGGGAAGTGCGTAAGGTACTGCACGAGCGTGTGCATGTACAACTCGGTGTGGCGGCGCGCCCCGTCGTACTGGTTTTCCCAGTCATCGGTGAAGATGCCGCTGTGCACGTACCGGATGTAGGAGCCGGTCTGGGTCTGCTCGATGTCGAACTCGATCTGGTTGAACCAGTCGCCGATCTCCATGCGTAGCACGCTCCGGCGCGGCGGCTCCCATACGAGTGCCGTGGTGTCGGTCATGTCGAACGGCATCGACCAGGCATCCGAGTCTCGCGTCACCGCGTCCCAGACATCCTGCGGCGTAGCTGACAGGGCACCTTCGTGCTCTATTCGGAAGTCCTTGCTCATGATTCGATCTCCGTGTTCGGGCGCGCAGCGTTGACTGCGGCGACCGGCTTGACTTGCGGGTGAAGTGCGACGACCAGGCGATGGCGGCGGCCGGTGGGGGCGTGTTCGTCGTGGTACTTGCTCACCAGGGTCGCCGTCATCCGGGCGAGTTCGTCGACGAACGAGGCTCGCTCCCGGGCGGAGGCGAAGACGACCTCGCCGTCGATCGCGAACGTGGCCACCTGCGTGTTGGCGCGGGTGGCGCCGCCGATGAGCTGCCCGATGTCGCGAACGAGGCGCACCACGACGGCGAGAAGCCAGCTCGCCGACTGCTGGTCTGGTGAGCGTCGCGGGTCGGGGGTGAGCTCGCGGAGCACGTCTGGCGTGATCACGTAACTGAGAGCCGAAGCCTGATAGAGCCTCTCGACCATGTTGCCCTTGCGGCGCTCCTCCACCAGCTCCGCCAGGCCGCGGCTCTCAAGCGTCCGCAGGTGGTAGTTCACCTTCTGGCGAGGAAGGCCGACCCGCTCGGCGAGCATGCTCGCCGACGCGGGGGACGCGAGCTCGGCCAGCAGCCGAGCCCGTATCGGCACGAGCATGACCTGAGCCCTTGCCCGGTCGTCGATCACCTCCACTGCATGCATGGCGCACAGTCTGTTCGCCAATGCCTAGTTTTGTCTAGACGATAATTTTCTGATTGACAAAATAAACTATCGGCTGCTTCCATGCCAGCCAACGCCACCCGAAGGAATCGATCAATGCCCCGCTCCCGATTCGCCCTGGTCCCTGGACTCCTTGCGACCGCCCTGTTCATCTCCGTATCGACGGTCGAAGCGTTCACTCGGCCGGCATTCGATCTGACTCGCCACGCGATTAGCATGCTCAGCCTCGGCGACCGAGGCTGGGTGATGGCGGCCAACTTCGTCATCACCGGGATCCTGGTCGTCGTTCTGGCGATGGGTCTGGCCAGAGAACGCGCCGGCCGACCCGCCGGCCCCACCCTCATCGCACTCTTCGGCGCCGGCCTCATCTTGGCCGGCTTCTTCCCCGCGCCGGCCGGCCTCGGATTCCCGCAGGGCACTCCGCATGACCTGGAACCGGTGATGACGACCACGGCGATCGTGCACGCCATCGCCTTCAACCTCGCGTTCAGCGCCCTGATCGCCGCGACGTTCGTGTTCGGGTACGCCTACGGCCGCGAGCGGAAGCGCGTCTGGCAGACCATGTCGATCGCGACCGGCGCGGCCCTGCCGACCCTCATCTTCTCGGGCATGGCGGTGCTGATCCCGACAGGAGTCGCGTTCTACGCGGCAGCGACCCTCGCCTGGCTCTGGCTCGCGGCGATCACGCTTGAGCACATGAGGCAGGTCCGCGTTCCCGCCAAGCGGCGCCCGCGCGCGACCGTCTGAGGAGCCCAACGCCGGTACCCGCGTTCCAGACTGGACAGGCAGGAATGGCGCATACGCGCCAAAACCAATCGCGCTGGTCAGCGCGATGTACTCCTCGTCGCAGGGGTGCTGGGTGGCGGTGATCGCGGACGAGAAGGCCAGGGTGATGTGCCGATACCAGGCCGTCCAAGGGTGCGCAGGCGCGGGTCTTGGCCGTAGACCTCATCCCCGCTCACCCACCGCGCGCTCAGCCCGGCGTCCGGCGCATCGGCGATCATCTCGACCGCCAGGGCGGGTTCGGCGGCGATGCGGCTCATCAGGTCGTTGAAGGTGACCATCCAGCCGTCAGGATCCACGGTATCGGCCACGGCCATCACGCGATCTTCGGGTGTCTTCACAAACTCCGAGTGATCACGTGGTGGCCGTCTTCATGCCACCTCACCGTCCAAGATCGCAAAGTGCCGCTGGAGTACTAAGCCACGCGCCCGGCGCGACCTGCGCCATCGACAGGCCAGAGCCGGTCGACCTCGGCGTTGAGCGTGGCGCCGATGAGCACGGCCAGCGCGGTGATGTAGAGCCACAGCAGCACGGCGATGGGGGCGGCGAGCGAGCCGTAGATGGAGACGGGCGAGAACCAGGCGGCGAGGACCGCGCGCAGCACGGCGGCGCAGGCGATCCAGATGACGAGCGCGAGCATCGCCCCCGGAAGCTCGCGCCACCAGCGCGTGCGTACGGGCACGCTCACGTGGTAGAGCAGGGTGAGGAAGATCACCGAGCCGATGACCACCACCGGCCAGTAGAGGATGTCGACCAGCACGGTGTAGTCGGCCGGCAGGGCTCCGCGCAGCGCGGCCGGGCCGAGGACGAGCACCGGCATCACCACGAGGCCGATCAGCAGACCCGCCAGGTAGAACCCGAAGGACATCAGGCGGGTGCGGATGATGCCGCGCTCCTCGCCGAGACCGTAGGCGACCGAGATCAGGTCGACGTAGACGAACAGCGCCCGCGAGCCCGACCAGAGCGCGAGCAGGAAGCCCAGGGAGATCAGCGAGACCTGGTTCTCGGGTTTCAGCACGTCCTCGATGAGGGGGGTGACGACGGTGTCCACGGCGTTGTCGGTGAACAGCAGGTGGGCCTGCTCGTCGATCCAGTCGCTGACGTTCTTGACCGTCTCGGGGCCGAACACCCGGGTCAGCTGACCGAGCATGCCGACCAGGCCGAGCATGAACGGCGGCAGTGACAGCAGCGCGAAGAAGGCCGCCTCACCCGCCAGGCCGGTGACGCGGTAGGTGACGCCCGCGTTCGTGGTCGCGACGATCAGGGTCCACACGTCGGTGCCGCGGATCCACGAGAGCAGCGCCCGCAGCCTGCCCCAGACGTCCCTGCGCAACCAAGCGACGCCGGCGCGTAACCGCACCCCGGGCCCGCGCGGGGGGCGCCGCTCGGGCCCGGGCCGATGAGCCGGGGCATCAGTGGACGTCATGCCACACAACGGTATTCCTAGCCGCTCTTGATCACGAGTCAGGCGGGCAACGATCGAATCTCACCCATTGCCCTCGGCATCCGCGGCGAAACCTACCTGCGGTAGAACGCCTCGGCGTCGTCGACGTCGACGATGCGCGCGCCCAGGGGCAGCAGGGAGACCGGGATCAGCTTCAGGTTGGCCAGGCCCATCGGGATGCCGATGATCGACAGGAAGAGCGGGATCGAGGTCAGCAGGTGCCCGATCGCGAGCCAGACGCCGGCCACGACGAACCAGATCACGTTGCCGATGGTCGACAGCGCGCCCGCGTCGGGGTCGCGCACCACGGTCCTGCCGAAGGGCCACAGCGCGTAGGCGGCGATCCGGAACGACGCGATGCCGAACGGGATCGTGATGATCAGGACACAGCACACGATTCCCGCGAGTACGTAGCCGATCGCCAGCCAGATCCCCGCGAAGACCAACCAAATGACGTTCAACAGTGTCCGCATATTTACGAGCATGTCAGGCGAAAGGGCGCCTGCTCCATCCGGCGCCTCCCTGGAAAGCCCCTGATCCGGACCCCGACCCGAGTGGGGCGCCCGTTTCGCCCCGACGCTCCGGTGAAGTCCCTGTCGATCGCGGCTCAGGTCCGGGGGGAGCCGAGCGGTGTCCCGGCGGGAAAGGGCACAGAATGGAGCCATGATCTGCGAGGACTGCAAGGAACGGCGGCACGACGAGTGCCGGGGAGGCTCGTGGTGCGACTGCCAGCACCAGCCCGTCCACGAGCCCCGGGAGTCGGCGCTCGACTGGCCCCGCCAGGGCTGATTCGCACCCCCGCGTCCGCCACACCCGTCGAGACCCCGCCGGACGGCGGGGTCTCGACGGGTGGCTGCCCCCGCTCCCCGCGCGACTCCCGATACCACGTCCGCGTCCAGATGGTGGACCCCACATTGGACATCCACCGTGCCCAAGGTATCGTCGTAGACATGCCAGCGGACCCCTTGCTCGTCGTGCGACGCCACGTCGACCTCCTGCGTGTCCGTAGCGCCATCTGTTGTGACGTCCGTTAACAGTCGCCCCCTGCTGATTTCACCCAGCTCGGCCGCGTAACAGGCGTCCTCCTCTGAGTAATCGACCCCCGCACTCGACGATGAGGCGGGAGGTGCCGCCTGTGCGCGTCCGGAAATCATTCCATCGAGCCACAAAAGGACGCGCGCATGACGACCCCAGCCCGGTCGGCGAACCGACATCACAAGCGCCCGCGCGGCGAAGGTCAGTGGGCTCTCGGTTACCGTGAGCCGCTGAACAAGAACGAGGAGAACAAGAAGAACGACGACGGGCTCAACGTCCGTCAGCGGATCATCGACGTCTACTCCAAGCGCGGCTTCGACTCCATCGACCCATCCGACCTGCGCGGCCGGATGCGCTGGTTCGGGCTCTACACCCAGCGCAAGCCCGGGATCGACGGCGGCAAGACCGCGATCCTGGAGCCGGAGGAGCTCGACGACCGCTACTTCATGCTCCGGGTCAGGATCGACGGCGGCCGGCTCAACCTGGCCCAGCTGCGCGTCATCGCCGACATCTCCAACCTCTACGGCAGGGGCACCGCCGATGTCACCGACCGGCAGAACATCCAGCTGCACTGGATCGAGATCGAGGCCGTTCCCGACATCTGGGAGCGTCTGGAGTCGGTGGGCCTGTCCACCACGGAGGCCTGTGGCGACACCCCGCGCGTCATCCTGGGCTGCCCGCTGGCCGGGATCGACACCGACGAGGTCATCGACGGTTCCGCGCAGATCCAGGAGATCCACGACACCTACATCGGCGACCCCGCCTACTCCAACCTGCCGCGCAAGTTCAAGGCTGCGGTGAGCGGGTGCCCGGCGCACTGCACCGTGCACGAGATCAACGACGTGGCGTTCGTGGGCGTGGTTAACGAGAACGGCGAGCGCGGCTTCGACCTGTGGGTGGGCGGCGGCCTGTCCACCAACCCGATGCTGGGCAAGCGGCTGGGCGTCTTCCTCACCCCGGACCAGGTCGCCCCCGCCTACGGTGGCGTGATCGGTATCTTCCGCGACTACGGCTACCGCCGCCTGCGCCACCGGGCCAGGATCAAGTTCCTGATCAACGACTGGGGCCCGGAGAAGTTCCGCGACGTCCTGGAGAAGGAATACCTGGGATACGTCCTGCCCGACGGCCCCGCGCCCGAGCAGCCGCGCGGCGGCCGCCGGGACCACGTGGGCGTCTTCCCGCAGAAGGACGGCAACTTCTACGTCGGCTTCGCCCCGAAGGTCGGCCGCCTCGACGGCGACAAGCTGAACCTCATCGCCGACATCGCCGAGCGGCACGGTTCCGACCGGGTGCACACCACGGTCGAGCAGAAGATGGTCATCCTCGACGTGGCGCCCGACAGGGTCGACAGCCTCGTCGCCGAGCTGGAGGCGGGCGACCTGCAGGTCAACCCCTCCACCTTCCGCCGCCAGACCATGGCGTGCACCGGGATCGAGTTCTGCAAGCTCGCCATCGTCGAGACCAAGGTCACCGCGGCCAACCTGATCGACGAGCTGGAGCAGCGGCTGCCCGACTTCAAGAGCCCGCTCACCATCAACGTCAACGGCTGCCCCAACTCCTGCGCCCGCATCCAGGTCGCCGACATCGGCCTCAAGGGCCAGCTCGTCGTGAACGACAAGGGCGAGCAGGTCGAGGGCTTCCAGATCCACCTGGGCGGCTCGCTGGGCGTCAACCCCGGCTTCGGCCGCAAGGTCCGCGGCCTGAAGGCCACCTCCGAGGAGCTTCCCGACTACGTGGAGCGCGTGCTCCGCAACTTCGAGAAGCAGAAGGACGAGGACGAGACCTTCTCCGACTGGGTGCAGCGCGCCGACGACGCGGACCTGAAGTGAACGGCCGACACGCCGCCCTTTCGGTAACGGGCCAGATGAGCCGGGCGAGGAGGAGCGGATGAGCGAGCGAGCCGTTCCCTTCCACTGCCCGTACTGCGGTGAGGAAGACCTGGAGCCCTACGAGGGCGACGGTGGCTGGTACTGCCGGTCGTGCGTGCGCGCCTTCAAGCTGAAGTTTCTCGGAATCGGGGTGCGCTCGTGACGCACGGCGAATCCGACGCGGCGAACGTGACGGCCGCGCAGACCTCTCCGACCGGTGAGGTCACCGCGACCGGCACGGCCCGCACGGTGAGTTCCGGCACGACGACGAGCGCGACGGCCCGCGAGGCACGACCTGCCCGCGCGGCGAACGAGGATTGGATGAGCGAGCGATGACACTGGTGGACATCGAAGTCGGGTTACGTCAGCAGCGCGGGACGCTCGACCTGCAGGAGATCGTCGAGTCGGCCGCACGGTTCCTTGAGGACGCCTCGGCCCTTGAGATCATCCGCTGGGCGGCGGCGACCTTCGGCGACCGGCTCTGCCTGACCGCCTCCATGAGCGACGCCCTGCTGATCGACCTGGTCAGCCGGGTCAAGCCCGGCGTGGACGTGCTGTTCATCGACACCGGATACCACTTCGCCGAGACGATCGGCACCCGTGACGCCGTCCGGCAGGTCTACGACGTGAACGTGATCGACGTGAAGCCGTCCCGTACCGTGGCGGAGCAGGAGCGCGACCTGGGTCCGCGCCTGTTCGGGCGCAACCCCGACCTGTGCTGCTACCTGCGCAAGGTCGAGCCGCTCAATCGCGCCCTGGAGCCGTACCTCGCCTGGGTCTCCGGCATCCGCCGCGACGAGGCCGTCACCCGCGCCGGCGTCAAGGTCGTCGAGTGGGACGCCAAGCGTCAGATGGTCAAGATCAACCCGATCGCCCGGTGGACGCAGGACGACGTCGACAACTACATGGCCGACAACGGGGTGCTGATCAACCCGCTGCACTACGACGACTACCCCTCGATCGGCTGCGCTCCCTGCACCCGCCAGGTCGCCCCGGGAGAGGACCCGCGCAGCGGTCGCTGGGCGGGCATGGGCAAGACCGAGTGCGGGCTCCACGTATGACCTGGCGTGCCACCGGCGCCGCTCCCGGGACACCGCTGGTCGCGGTGGCGCACGGGTCCCGTGACCCGCGCGCCGCCGCGACGGTGGAGGCCCTGCTCGACCTGGTACGGGACGCGCGGCCCGAGCTCCTCGTACGCACCGCCTACCTCGACCACGCCTCCCCGACGCTTCCCATGGCGCTGTCGGGGCTCACCGAGGCGGCGGTGCTGCCGCTGCTGCTCACCGAGGCCTACCACAGCCGGGTCGACATCCCCGGCGCGCTGGCCGAGGCGACGGCGCGCCGGCCCCTGCTGCGCGTGCACGCGGGCGCCACGCTCGGCCCGCACCCGCTGCTCGTCGCCGCGCTGGAGCGGCGCCTTGCCGAGGCGGGCGTGGAGCCCGGGGAGCCCGGCACCGCCGTGGTGCTGGTCTCGGCCGGTTCCAGCGACCGGCGGGCCAACGCGACGGTCGCCGGGATCGCCGGAGACTGGGCGAGGCTGCGCGGCTGGCGGTCGGTGACGGCCGCCTACGCCTCGGCCGCCGGTCCCACCCCCGAGGAGGCCGTGCTGCGCCTGCGGCGCTCGGGCGCCTCGCGGATCGTGGTCGCCCCCTACCTGCTCGCCCCCGGCCACTTCGCCGACAGGATCCGCCGCGAGACCCTGGCGGCGGGCGCCGACGCCGTCGCCGATGTGCTGGGCGCCGCCCCCGAGGTCGCCGCGGTGCTGCTCGAACGCTACCGAAATGCGGGCCAGTGCTCCGGCCTTCAGGCCTGGGGTGAAGGCCGGCGCGGGAGTGCCCTCCAGGGCGTGGGCGTGCCCTGACCTTCCTGGTCTTGCCGCTCGGCCCACCAGGTGCAGGACACCGGGGCGGCGCGGGGCTCCCCGTGCGTGGATTCGCCGGTGAAGGGGGCGACGTCGATCTGGCATCCCAACTGGTCGTGGAGTTGTCGAGCGCTCAGGCGTTGCGTCATGCGACCATCGCCACCGTGCAGCTTCGTTACCGGTATCGGCTCTATCCCGACGCCGCTCAGTGCCAGGCGCTGGCGCGGGCGTTCGGGTGCGCGCCGGTGGTGTTCAACGACGGGTTGCGCGCCCGTCAGGACGCCCACCGGGCAGGCCTGGCGTATGTCTGCGACGCGGAGTTGTCCCGGCGTCTGAGCGTCGCGAAGGCGACGCCGGAGCGGGCGTGGCTGGGCGAGGTGTCCAGCGTGGTTCTTCAGCAGGCTTTGGCCGACCTGAACGCCGCCTACCGCAACTTCTTCGCCTCCATCACCGGTAAGCGCAAAGGGGCGAAGGTCGGCCTGCCCCGGTTCCGATCACGCAAGGATGCCCGCCAGGCGATCCGTTTCACCCGCAACGCCCGCTTCGCCGTCACGGCGGGCGGGAGGTTGCGCCTGCCGAAGATCGGTGAGGTGGTGGTGCGCTGGTCGCGCCCGCTGCCCGCCGAGCCGTCGTCGGTGACGGTGATCAAGGATGCGGCCGGGCGGTACTTCGCCTCGTTCGCGGTCGAGACCGGTGATGAGCCGCTGCCCGAGACGGTGTCCGAGGTCGGCGTGGATTTGGGTCTCACTCATTTCGCGGTGTTGTCGGACGGCCGGAAGATCGACAACCCGCGTCTCCTGCGCCGGGCGGCCAAGAGGCTCCGTAAGGCGCAAAAGGCCCTGAGTCGTACGGTGAAGGGGTCGGCCAACCGCGCCAAGGCCGTTGTCAAGGTCGCCCGCGCGCATGCCCGGGTGGCTGATGCGCGCCGGGACTTCGCCCACAAGCTCTCCACCCAGTTGATCGGTGACAACCAAGCCGTCTACGTGGAGGATCTGTCGGTCAAGGGACTGGCCCGCACCCGGCTGGCCAGGTCGGTGCACGACGTGGGCTGGTCGCAGTTCGTGAACATGCTGGAGTACAAGGCGAAGCGGTACGGGCGGACCTTCGCCAAGGTCGGCCGGTGGTTCCCCTCCTCCAAGCGATGCTCGCAGTGTGCGACCGTGGTCAGCGCCCTGCCTCTGGGCGTCCGGGAGTGGGCGTGCCCGTGCGGGGCGGTCCATGACCGTGACGTCAACGCCGCACGCAACATTTTGATCGAGGGTCGACGGACCGTCGCCGCTGGACGGAAACCCGCCGCCGACAGGCGGCGGGAGGCGGAGACGTTAAACGCCCGTGGAGGTGACGTAAGACCACCGCTCGCGGTGGCCGACGCCGATGAAGCAGGTAGCCACAGAGGTGCCGCATGACGCGGCACGGACTGAATCCCCGGCCCTTCAGGCCGGGGAGCGCGTCAAGAACTCGCCACCCACCGACACCCCGCCCTCGCCTGAGCGCGGCCCCCACCCTCGGGACCCCCGGGGTTCACCCGGGGGGTGCCTTGTCCCTGCCCTCGCAGGTCAGGCGGACTATCTCCCCGGTACGCGGATCCAGCTGACGCACGTTGTCCCGGCAGAGCGGGTAGATCATCTCCCGTACCCTGAGCGACCAGTCGAGAGGGAAGGACTCCGCCGCGGCGAGTTGCTCCTCCCAGCCGTCGAAGAGGCCGTCCATCGCCTGGGCCAACTGGCTCACCGTCCTGCCCGCTGCGTCGATCTCGCCGGGCAGTATGGCCGCGGTCACGACCTGCTCCCCTGCAGGACGGTCGCCGCCCCCCGCCGCACCGCTCGGGTTCTCGGTGAAGACCTCCACGACGTTTCCATCGGGATCGGTTCCGCAGAGACGCCACAGCGCGGGGCCGTCGCCGATCCAGACGACCGCCCGCCGTATCGGCCCGGAGCAGCGGACACTGACCTTCAGCGAATTGTTCCAGGACATGACGCGAAGTTCCTCGCGTACCCCGCCGGTCCTGTAGTCGCCGCTCGCGACCTCGTCTCCCGGAAACGGCCCACCCAGCGGCTGTGACGTCGTCGGGACCATGGGAGACGGCCGGGCCATGACGCCGGTCCAGATGCCGAGGTCGTCGGCGACGCCGCCCGCAGGGGTGTTGAGGGCCACCACGGCGACGATGACGGCCGCTACCGCACTGCCCGCCGTCCAGCGGCGGCGCCTGATCGCGCGGGCGTGCCGGTGGACACCGGCGACGGTCACGCCCCTGTTGTGGCCCTCCCCCTCGTCCTCGTTCAGGATCTCGCGCAACTCGGATTCGGTGATCGTCATCTCAGCTCCCCGTGGTGATCGCGGCGACGGCCGCGGGATCGACGCGCAGCTTGCGCAGTGCTCTGCTGGCCTGGCTTCGTACGGTCGCCACCGAGCAGCCGAGGATCTCGGCGATCCGCTGGTCGGGCAGGTCCGCGAAGTAACGCAGGACGATCACAGCCCGCTGTCTGCCGGGAAGCCCGGCCAGAACCTGCCGGACCGCCTCCCGGTTGGCCACCGCGTCCATCGTGTCGCCGTCCGGCATCTCGGGGAGGACCGCGCTCGGCAGCTCTCCGCGCCATCTGCGGCGCCACCAGGTGGCGTGGGTGTTGACCAGGATGCGGTAGACGTACGGGTCCGGATCGTCGCCCACCCTCCGCCAGGCGAGCCATGCCTTGGCCAGGGCCGTCTGTACCAGGTCCTCCGCCGTGCCCCAGTCGCGGCACAACAGGTGGGCGGCCCGTAACAGGCGCGCCGAGCGCTGCTCCACGTAGTGCTCGAAGTCAGCCCGATCTCGCATCGGGGGATCCTCACTGTCGGTGTATGTCACCGATCACTACGCCCCGGGGATCCCGGGATGTTGCACGTGCTCCGAAGTTGCCCTGGAGCGAGAGGTGAAGCGGCCTCTCAGAGGTGGGGTAGTTGAGGGGGGTGGGGAGGCTGAGGCGGCGCCGGGGGCCACGGGGGCCTCGGACGCTCCTCGTTGGAGGGGTGGATCTGGTGGGGGCCGGGCCCTGCCCGGTGGTGGCCGTATTCGCCGGTGAGTTCGGCGCGCATCTCGTCCCACTGCTTCCGCCAGGCCGCCATCGCCTTCTTGAGTGGCTTGGCCTTGGAGTCCCCGACCACCTTGACGCTTCCCATGAGGGCGTAGGCCGCGACCCGGACGAGCGGCGCGTTCGTGCCCGGGGGTGCCTCGATGACCTGGACCTTCTTGTCTCCCATGATGGCGATGCCGTCGATCTCGACGTCCACCCCGTCCGGAACGATGATCTTCACGTCACCCATGATCGCGGCGGCCATGATGTCGACCACCCCCGTGCGCACCTCCGCCTGGCGCAGGTCGAGCAGCACGTCGCCCATCACGGCGACGGCGCCGAGTGGCTTGTCGATCCGCCAGGTGCCGCGCCGCTTGGAACTGCTCATCACTGCCACGAACCAGCGCCGCACCGGGCCGCCCTCCCTCGCCGAGGGCGGGGGGTAGGCGGGTGCGGGCGCCGGGCGGCCGCCGGGCAGGTCGGAGGTGATCACCGCCAGCTCGGCCTGGGTGACGGCGGTGTAGGCCGCCTCGGTACGCTCGGTCAGCTCCCCGAGGGTGAGACGGCCCTCGACGGAGGCGACCCGCAACCACTCGACGGCGGCTTCCCGCTCCGCGTCCGAGACCCGCATTTCCCCGGGATTATTCATAACTCACAACATATCGCGAGTTGTTCCGGCGTGCGGATCCCCCTGAGGGAGGAAACTCGACAATCAGATCGGATGACGCCTCCCGTCAGGGCACGGGACCGGCGTACGGCCGTGCCGGGGAGGCACGCCATATGATCCGGAGGCATGTACCGAGAACTCCTGGACGCGGTGGCGGCCAACGACGCCGAGCGGGTCGAGCGGCTGCTGCGGAGCGGCACGAGCGCCGACCCCGACGGCACGGAAGAGCCCACCGCCCTTTACCTGGCATCGAACCAGGGCCGCGTGGACATCGTGCGCGCGCTGCTGGCCCACGGAGCCGACCCCAACCGGATCAGTGGCGGCGAGGACGAGGGACTGCCCCTGTCCGTGGCCTCCGCCTGGGACCATGTCGAGGTCCTGCGGGCGCTGCTCGCCGCCGGCGCCGACGTGTCCGGACGGGAGGCCGGCGGATGGACCGCCCTGCTCTGGGCGGCCGCCAACGGGCGGGCGGACGCGGCCGGCGCGCTGCTCGCCGCGGGAGCGAGCCCCGAGGACGCCAACGAGAGCGGCGACACCCCGCTCACCCTGGCCGCCCGGCGCGGCGCCCTGGGCGTCGTACAGACGCTGCTGCAGGCCGGCGCCGAGGCCGACCGGCCCGACGGCGACGGCGACACGCCGCTGTCCATCGCCTACGACTGGCTGGGCACCCAGCTGGAGAGCGCGCTTCTCGAGCAGCTCACCGAGCAGGCCCCAGAGGGCTCGCAGTTCGTCGTGGGCCGCAGCAGGGCGAAGGACGGCACCGACCTGGTGACCGTCGCGGCGGTGGGACCCGACGGGACCCGCGTCGCCGAACTCACCTGCCAGCGCGGGCACGCGGCCGTCGCCACCCTGCTGGAGGACGCCACGGGCGAGCGGCTGCCGTTCGACGAGCTGGTCGAGCGGGCGATGCCCTACCGGGACATCGACGAGGAGGCCGAGACCTGGTGGACCGTGGCGAGCTCGCTGAGCAGGCGCGACGACGGTGAGACCTTCGACGCGACGGCACGGCTGTGCTCGAACGAGGACCCACGCAAGCGGGAGTTCGCCGTCGACGTGATCGCCCAGCTCGGCTTCACCGAGAACGAGAAACCGTTCCTGGAGGAGTCGCTGCCGATTCTGCGCCGGATGGCGGCCACCGAGGGCGACGAGCGGGTGCTGCGCTCGGTGCTCGGCGCGCTCGGTCACCACGCCGACCCGCGTGCCCTGCCCGAGGTGCTGGAGATCATCACCGCCGACGGCTGGACCCGCACCCAGGCCGACCCCGCCGCGCTCGCCGCCGTCCTGCCCCCGGGGCACGCCGAAGGGCTCGCGCTGCTCATCTCCATGACCGAGGATCCCGACGCCGAGGTGCGCGACTGGGCCACCATGGGCCTGGCGGGCCTGACGGAGGACCCCAAGGACAGCGAGCGGATCCGCGACGCGCTCGCCGCCAGGCTCGACGACGAGGACCTGAACACGGTCGCCGAGGCCACGCGCGGCCTCGCCACCCGGGGTGACACGCGAGCCCAGCGGGGCGCGGAGCGCGTGCTCGCGGAGAGCGACGAGGACGACGACTACGTCCGCGACCTGGTCAAGAATCCCTGACGCGCGGGCGGGGGCCTCACCCGGCGGTCCGCCCCCGCCCTCGCCCCCGCTCTCGCCTCGTCCCTGCGCCGTCGGGACGAGCGCGGATCTTCCCGCGTGGTCGAGAGTGGTCCGTACGCGTGCCCGCATGGTCGGCGCCGGACGCGTAGGGCGGGGTGAACTTCCGGAAGCCGGTGTCCAACAGTGGACGTAAATCGGATATAGCACTCAATAAAGGGCAACAGTCCTCCGGCAGGATGCTGAGATGAGCCCAGAGACCGGCGACGAGCCGAATGAGTTACCGGAGGCCGCACGTGACCCATGACGTCTTCAACCAGGCTCACCCGCTCACCGGACACGACGTGTCCGCCGACGCCGCCCTGATGGACGGCGTGCAGCGCGAGGGGGCGGGATGGGCCACCGGGGAACTGCGCCGGCTCGGTCTTCTCGCCGGCTCGGAACAGGCCCAGGAGTGGGGAAGGCTCGCGAACGAGCACCCGCCCGTCCTGCGCACCCACGACCGCTACGGGAGGCGGATCGACGAGGTGGAGTTCCATCCCGCCTGGCACGAGCTGATGACCGTCGCCGTCGACAACGGCATGCACGCCACCCCGTGGGCGAGCGCCAGACCGGGCGCGCACGTGGCCCGCGCCGCCAAGTTCTACGTCTGGAGCCAGGTCGAGGCCGGACACGGCTGCCCGATCTCGATGACCTACGCCTCGATCGCCGCGCTGCGTCACAGCCCGGCGCTCGCCGCCGACTGGGAGCCACTGCTGGCCTCGCGGAGCTACGACTTCGGGCTGCGCCCGCCGCTCGGCAAGCGCGGCGTGCTCGCGGGAATGGCGATGACCGAGAAGCAGGGCGGCTCCGACGTTCGCGCGGGCACCACCCGCGCCGAACCGCTGGGCGACAGGAGCTACGCCCTGACCGGGCACAAGTGGTTCAGCTCCGCTCCGATGTGCGACGTGTTCCTCGTCCTCGCCCAGGCCCCCGGCGGGCTGTCGTGCTTCCTGCTCCCCCGCGTCCTTCCCGACGGCACCCGCAACGCCGTCCACCTGATGCGGCTGAAGGACAAGCTGGGCAACAGGTCCAACGCCAGCGCCGAGGTGGAGTACCACGGCGCGACGGCCTATCTGGTGGGCGAGGAGGGACGGGGATTGCGGACCATCCTGGAGATGGTCAACATGACCCGGCTGGACTGCGTGATCGGTTCGGCGGCCGGCATGCGGTACGGCGTCACGCAGGCCGTCCACCACACCCGGCACCGCGGGGCGTTCGGCAGGAAACTCGCCGACCAGCCGCTGATGCGCAACGTCCTGGCCGAACTCGCCCTGGAGTCGGAGGCGGCGACCGTCCTGATGACGCGGCTGGCCGGTGCCACCGACCGGGCCATCGCCGGCGACCAGGCCGAGGCCGCGCTGCGCCGCACCGCGCTGGCCGTGAGCAAGTACTGGATCTGCAAGCGCGCTCCGGCGCACGCGGCGGAGGCGCTGGAGTGCCTGGGAGGAAACGGCTACGTCGAGGAGTCGCAGATGCCCAGGTTGTTTCGTGAATCGCCGCTGAACGGCATCTGGGAGGGATCGGGGAACGTCGCGGCGCTCGACGTGCTGCGCGCCCTGGGCCGCGAGCCCGAGGCGCGGGAGGCGTTCTTCGCCGAGGTCGCGCTCGCCGCCGGCGCCGACCGGCACCTGGACGCCGCCGCCGACCGCCTGCGCAAGTCCCTGGACGACACCACCGACTTCGAGGTCCGCGCCCGGCGCGTCGCCGAGGACATGGCGCTGGTGCTGCAGGGCTCCCTGCTCGTGCGACTCGCCCCCGCGGCCGTCGCCGACGCCTTCTGCGTCTCCCGCCTGGCCGGGGACACCGGCCGCGCCTTCGGCACCCTGCCCGCCGGCCTGGATCTGGACGTCCTGCTCGACCGCGCCTCCTTCTGACCTCCGGTGCCCGGCCGTGTCCGGGGCGCGCCCCGGACACCGCCCGGGGCCCCCGCCCGGGAGGGGTGGGGGGT
>NZ_JBEYID010000007.1:158238-385816 GCF_040635605.1 Streptosporangium sp. NPDC006930
CCTCCCGCCGCCCCCCCCGCCCCCGCCCCCGCCGCCCCCCCGGGCCCGGCGCGGCCGCGGGCCGCGCCCCCCCCCGGGCCGGGCACCGGCGCCGAGTAGGGTCGGTCATGGCCAACGGTTCATGATCGAAAGGACAATCGCCATGGCGACGACACGTACCGCGACGACCCAGTGGAAGGGCGCGCTGCTCGACGGTTCCGGCAGCGTCTCCCTCGACTCCTCCGGGGTGGGCACGTTCGACGTGTCCTGGCCCTCGCGCGCCGAGCAGGCCAATGGTAAGACCTCTCCCGAGGAGCTCATCGCGGCCGCCCACTCCTCGTGCTTCTCGATGGCCCTCTCCCACGGGCTGGCCCAGGCGGGCACCCCGCCCCAGACCGTGGAGACGAAGGCCGACGTGACCTTCCAGCCGGGTGAGGGCATCACCGGGATCGTCATCTCGGTCCGCGCGCAGGTTCCCGGCCTCACGGCCGAGCAGTTCCAGGAGGCGGCCGAGACCGCCAAGGCCAACTGCCCGGTGAGCAAGGCCCTCTCGGGCACGACGATCAGCCTCAACGCCGAGCTGCTGAGCTGATCACAGCCGTACGCGCACGACGCCGATCACGGCCGTAGGCGCGCGATCGGGCTGACCGGGGACCGAACCGCTCCGGCCGGGCACTCACCCGGCCGGGCCTCCTTCAGCGGGCAACCGCCTCGAACCGGTCACCCTGAGTGGTCGGCGGCGGGCCGAGTACGACGTCTTCGCGGCCACGCGTGTCCCCGCCGGACACGCGTGGTCACAGACCATGCACAGAAACGGTAGGTACGGAAAGCACGCCAAACCCTGGATACGAAACTCCTCAATACCACCTTAAAGTGACAGAGGCGAGAACACCCTGCACAGGGGAGCCTTACCAGAGGAGAATAGGGTCACATGCGCGCAGTCTGGCCGGGAGAGTCTTATCCGCTCGGCGCCACCTGGGATGGCGTGGGTGCCAACTTCTCACTGTTCTCCGAGGTAGCGGAGCGTGTCGAGCTCTGCCTTTTCGGAGACGACGACCGCGAGGAGCGCGTCGAGCTGACCGAGGTCGACGGATTCGTCTGGCACGGCTACGTCCCGGGGATCATGCCGGGACAGCGGTACGGCTACCGGGTCCACGGTCCCTACAACCCCTCCCAGGGGCACCGGTGCAATCCTTCCAAGCTGCTCCTCGATCCCTACGCCAAGGCCGTCGAGGGCGACGTGAAGTGGAACGAGGCGATGTTCTCGTACCAGTTCACCGATCCGAGCAACCGCAACGACGAGGACACCGCCCCCTTCATGCCGAAGAACGTGGTGATCAACCCGTTCTTCGAGTGGGGCAACGACAGGTCGCCCCGGACCCCGTACCACCAGACCGTGATCTACGAGGCGCACGTGCGCGGGCTCACGATGCGCCACCCCGCGGTGCCCGAGGAGCAGCGCGGCACCTACGCGGGGCTGGGCCACCCGGCGGTCATCGACCACCTGCTGAGCCTGGGCGTCACCGCGGTGGAGCTGATGCCGGTGCACCAGTACGTCCCCGAGCACGCGATGGTCGCCAGAGGGCTGACCAACTACTGGGGTTACAACACGATCGCCTACCTCGCCCCGCACGCCGCCTACTCCGGCTCGGGCCAGCGCGGTGAGCAGGTGCTGGAGTTCAAGGCGATGGTGCGGGCGCTGCACGAGGCGGGCATCGAGGTCATCCTCGACGTGGTCTACAACCACACCGCCGAGGGTGATCACATGGGCCCCACGCTGGGCTTCCGCGGCATCGACAACCGGTCGTACTACCGCCTGCACGACGGCGACCGGCGCTACTACCTCGACTACACCGGCTGCGGGAACTCCCTCAACGTCCGCTCTCCGCACGCCCTCCAGCTGATCATGGACTCGCTGCGCTACTGGGTGCTGGAGATGCACGTGGACGGCTTCAGGTTCGACCTGGCCTCCGCCCTCGCCCGCGAGCTGCACGACGTCGACCGGCTGAGCGCCTTCTTCGACCTGATCCAGCAGGACCCGGTGATCTCCCAGGTGAAGCTGATCGCCGAACCGTGGGACGTGGGGCCGGGCGGCTACCAGGTGGGCAACTTCCCGCCGCTGTGGATGGAGTGGAACGGCAAGTACCGCGACAGCGTGCGCGACTTCTGGCGCGGGAGCGGGTCCGCGCTGCCCGAGTTCGCCTCCCGGCTGACCGGATCCGCCGACCTCTACGCCATCTCGGGGCGCCGCCCGGTGGCTTCCATCAACTTCGTCACCTGCCACGACGGGTTCACCCTGACCGACCTGGTCTCCTACGACCACAAGCACAACGAGGCCAACCTGGAGAACAACCGCGACGGCACCGACGACAACCGGTCGTGGAACTGCGGGGCCGAGGGCCCGGTGGAGGACCCGGAGATCGTGAACCTGCGCCGGCGCCAGCGCCGCAACCTCCTGGCCACCCTGTTCGTCTCCCAGGGTGTGCCGATGCTGCTGGCCGGCGACGAGTTCGGCAGGACCCAGCACGGCAACAACAACGCCTACTGCCAGGACAACGAGATCTCCTGGATCGACTGGTCACTCGCCAGAAACGAGGGAGACCTCCTCGACTTCGTCAGGAGCCTGTCCAAGCTGCGGCGAGAGCATCCCGTGTTCCAGCGGCGGCGCTTCTTCCACGGCCACAAGGCCGACGACGGGACCCGCGACATCGTCTGGCTCACCCCGGCAGGTGTGGAGATGTCGGCCGGTGACTGGCACACCGGTTACGCCAAGTCGCTCACCGTGTTCCTGAACGGCGACGCCATCACCGAACCGGACACGCGAGGCGAGCGGATCGTGGACGACTCGTTCCTGCTCCTGATCAACGCTCACCACGAGAACATGGCCTTCAGCCTCCCCGAGGCGAAGTACGGCAAGCGATGGCAGCACGTGCTGGACACCGCGGAGGACGGTCCTGACGCGTTTCCCTTCTCCGAGGGGTCCTGGCCGGCCGAGGCCTCGGTGGAGGTGACCGCGCGCTCGGTGCGGATCCTGCGCTGCGCGCGCCTGTAGGGATCCCTCAGGCGCCGATCACGACCAAGGGCGAGAACACCGGGCGGAAACGTCATTCGTGCCTCTTGGACAGCGGACGCCCTCAGAGCCCGGACTCTCAGGCACCGGACTCTCAAGCACCGGACGCAACCGCGGCGGTGAGCAGGACGAGCACGAACGTCACCACTCCCACGGCGCCGTGCAGCAGGACGGCGACCACGGGGAAGCGCTGCTCGGCGCCACGGGCGTGGCGGCCGGCGCCCAGCCAGCGGGTGAACATGGTGAAGCCCAGCAGCGAGGAGGCCGAGAGCACGCCGAACGACAGCCAGGCGAAGAACGGATCCAAGGTGACCACGTGGACGACCCAGCAGGCCAGGGCGGAGACCGCCAGGACCGGATGAGCGAAGATCAGCAATGTCGGAAAGCGGGTGACCTTGGTCGCCTGCTGACGTAGCCCTCCCCCGGAGAGCCACAGGTACAGCAGGTAGATCCCGGCCATCGCGGTGATCAACCATGTCACGATCGTGACAAGCCCCACACGACCCTCCCGTCTCTCCAAGGATGAATCATGTATCGGGAGTCATCCGAAGTCACTACAAGCCACCCCAACCGTTATCGACCATTCCGGGAAAGTTCACAGATCGCCTCCGTGCGAAGGTAGAGCCATGCGCCTCATCCATCCCGAGACCTCCGCCGAGGTCGATCTCGCGCGGGTCTACGCCTATCCGGACGACCCGTGCCTCAGGATCAACATGGTCGCCAGCGCCGACGGCGGGACCTGGCTGAAGGGTTTGTCCGGCGAGCTGTCCGGCAGGGGCGACCGCCAGGTCTTCTGGGTGCTGCGCGGGCTGGCCGACGTCGTCGTGGCCGGGGCGGCGACCGTACGGGCCGAGGGGTACGGCCCTGTACGGGCCAGGCCGTCGTGGCGAGGGCTGCGCGCGGGCCGCCCCGCAGTCCCGCCGGTGGCGGTGATCACCCGCGGGCTCGATCTCGACCTGTCGGGCCCGCTGTTCACCGACGCGGACCCCGAGGCGCGAACGATCGTCATCACCTGCGAGGCGGCCCCCAGGGAACGCCGCGAGGAGGCCGCCAGGAACGCCGACGTGGTCGTGGCCGGGGGCGAGCGGGTGGATCCGGCGCTGGCGGTGAGGGAACTCGCCGAACGCGGCCTGGGCCGGATGCTGTGCGAGGGCGGCCCGAGGGTGAACGCCCAGCTCGCCGCCGCGGACCTGGTCGACGAACTCTGTCTCACGGTGAGCCCGATACTGATCGGCGGAGACGCCGCCAGGGTCCTCGACGGCCCGTCCTCGCTCGCTCGCCTGCGCCTCGCCCACGTCCTGGAGGACGAGGGGTTCCTCTTCACCCGTTACGTCCGGCGACGTGACGAGGAGACCGGGGCCGCCTGAGACCCGACCCCCGCCGCGCCGAGGGCCCAGGGACGTCGAGGGCACCGGGGACACCGAGGATGCTGAGGACGCCGGAAACGCCGGGGAGACGCCGGGGACGCCAAGGACATCGGGGGCTCAGGGGCTCCCGTGACCTCGCCGAGGGGTTCGTAGGTCCACCAGGCCGGACCGGCATTCGCCTGGACTTCCCCACAGAGAAACGATATATCTCGAATATGCCACGAACCCCTTCCTCCGACGACGACCTGCGCGCCTCGCTTGAGGCCCGCAGGCACCTGGGGCCGGAATACGAAGACTCCCTCGTCGAGGGCTTCCTGGAGAAGATGGACCAGGAGATCGACAAACGGGTGGACGACCGGCTCGCCGCCCGCGCCCACCGGGAGAGCCCCGGAGTTCCCCCGTCCTTGGACGCCGGGCAGCGGCTCGCCCTGGCGATCATCTCCCTCGGGCTCGGGGTGCCGGGGACGGTCGCGGTGTCCTACACCGGCCTGAGCGAGTCAACCCTCGTGTTCATCCTGACGCTCATATGGGTCGGGATCATCGGCGTGAACGTGACGTTCGCCGCCGCACGGCGGCGCCGAGGCTGACCCTCGCCCCCGGTTCCCGCCGCGCTTCCGCGCCCGGCACGGTCGAGTCCGCTCGATCGCGCCGGGCTTTTTGATCTTTGTCACAAAGATCGAGAGATACCTGTGATGTTGTTGATTCTCCTGATTTACTCCTCATTCATAGACAGGAAACCAGGAGTCGCGCCACGGGGGTGCGGCACGCGTGACATCCAGGAGGCCGACGCACAGTGGTCGACGTCAACACAGAGGCCCTCAAGGCCGCCACCCAGAACCTGATCAGGGTCTTCCGGCCGATCGCGGAGCAGGTCAGCACCCTGGCCGAGAACACACGGCTCAGCTCCTACCAGTGGGGCGCCATCGGCGCGGTCACAGTGGCCAACAACTACACGCCGTCCCGTGAGTACCAGGCCAAGCAGGCCGCCGACTTCGTCAAATGCCTCGACGGCATCAACGCGGGGCTGCTCAGCGTGGTGCACCACTATCGGGAGGCCGAACTGGCGACCGCCATTCGCGCGCAGGACACGCTGAAGACGACCGACCTCCAGGGCAAGATCGCGCTGGACGTGGCCGACCTCGAAAGGGCGACGAAGGGCAAGGCCCTGGGGCCCACCGACTGAACAGGAAGGAGGCCCCATGGCGGGCGAAGAGGCTTTCACCGGTGCCATAGCCGGGGTCGCCACCATCGGTGGGATGAAGCTCCTGGGCACCTACGGCCCCGCGTGGGCCGCCACCCTGGCGAAGATCCAGCTGGCCGGGACGCTGGCCAAGCCCGCGGCGGGCGCGGCGGCCGTATGGCTGCTCGCCCAGCCGGGGGACGACCAGGCGATCACCGAGGCGTTCAACGACTGGCGCACGGTCAACCTGAAGCTCCTGCACCTGCGGACGAGGGAGTGGGACAACGAGGTCAAGGCGGTTCAGGCCGCCTGGCCCGAGGGCGAGGACCGCAAGGCCTTCGACAGGTTCATGGCGATCGTCTTCCAGGAGGTCCAGCAGCTGGAGACGGCCGCGTCGCAGATGGCCACCGCGGTGCAGGGTGCCCAGTCGGAGATCCATAAGATCGTCAACAACGCCGGGATGATCGTCGACAGCCTCCTGGGCATCATCATCGCCTCGGAGATCGTCGAGCTGATCGGCAAGCAGATGATGGCCTCGGCCGTACCGCCGGTCGCCGCGCAGGGCGCCACGTTGGTGGCGATAGCCAAGGCCACTCAGGAGTCGTCCGGGCTCCTGCTGATGGGCACGACGGTCAACGCGATCGTCGGCGCGACGGCGGCCGTCATCTTCAGCCTGGGCAACCTGACGGCACTGATGGGCGCGGACAACCAGTTCCCCCTGCCGCAGGCCAACCTCGACAGTGACGGCACGGACGGCAAGACGGACTTCGACGACATCGTGCGCAAGAGCGCGACCAGATCGCCGGGGGAAGGCTGGTCCTACACCTGATCGCGCACGCGGGGCGGGGGCACGTCATGCCCCCGCCCCGCGTCGTGTGCGACCGCGTCGGATCTCCTACCCGGCACGCGCGTCGACACGGACGCGACCCGGTGCCCTCGTCGCGCATCGCGTGAACGTCGGCGTCGCCGTGGACCCGGTGCGGGAGCCGCCTCAGACCTGGTACTTGTCGCGCATCTCCCGCAGGTTCCGCAGCGCCTCGGCGACCCGTGGATCCGCGGAGAGACCCCCCTCCGGGTCCAGGGTGGGCATCCGCCCCTGCAGCGCCTCACTGAACCCTGTCATGCCGCCGAGCAGGGGTGCCAGCACCTCGTCCATCCGGGCGGCCGCCATCTTCGAGGCCTCCCCCACGGCCTCCATGATCGCCTCCCCCAGCGCCTCCGAGCCCAGTCTCATCGCCCTGGGATTGATGTCGACGCCGAGCAGTGCCCCGCCGGGAGCGACCTCGACCTTCACCAGCCCGTCGGCCGCCTCGCCGTGGGCCCGCATCTCGGTCAGCTCCTCACGCATCCGCTCGTAGCGCGCCGAGAGCTTGTCGAACCCCTCCGCCAGCTGGTCCACCTCAGGATTACCCGTCCGCCCGAAGCGGCCGTCAGCCG
The DNA here is from genome assembly GCF_040635605.1 of Streptosporangium sp. NPDC006930. Lineage (NCBI taxonomy): Bacteria > Bacillati > Actinomycetota > Actinomycetes > Streptosporangiales > Streptosporangiaceae > Streptosporangium > Streptosporangium sp. NPDC006930. The sequence continues at coordinate 165,272 of NZ_JBEYID010000007.1, forward strand.
TGGTCATCCGAATCCTCCAGGAAACGACTCAAGATCAAAAATGCCATACGCACTCTAATGCCCCATATGGCGATAACGCGGGTAAACAGCCACCATCCGCCTCAAGGAAGCCATGCGAGGACGGACCCGAGCAGGCTCGGCGCTTTCCAGGGGGCGCCGTTCAGGTACGCACGGCCGACCAGCCGATGTGGGGTGCCGCGCGGGCGAGCAGGCTCGGCAGCGCGGGGTGAAGGCCGGTCGGTAGTTCGTCCTCGCCGAACCAGGTCAGGTTCCCGATGCGGTCCGGCTCCGACGGCGTGACCTCGCGCGGGTCGACCAGCACTGCGAACTGGACGGACACCCAGTGGGTCGACACGTCTCCCGAGGTCCGCCTCACGTTGGCCACCCCCACCTGGACCAGGCCCAGGGCGGTGGCACCGAACTCCTCCCCCACCTCGCGCCGCACACACTCCTCGAAGTCCTCGCCGAAACCGAGTTCGCCCGCCCCGGAGTCCCACACCTCGCGGCTGTCTCTCGCCTTGGGGCCGCGCAGGTGAAGAAGGACGCGTCCCTCGCCGTCGTGGCAGACGAAGCTGCAGCTGACCCCGATGTGGGAGCGGCCCGCCGGGCGGGGGTCGACGGGTGCCGTACTGTTGTCGCGGTCGCTCAAGGGAGTCCGTCCTGGGCAGGGGAGGCGCGGGCGGTCGCCCGCCGGTCAGCAACCACCGTAGATCAACCGGCACCCGGGACACACCGCGCGCATCTCCCTCGGGAGCGCCCTCACAGGCGGCGAGCCGGGAACGACGGGCGAAACGGGTGGTCCGCCCCGGAGCCGCCGCGGCGGCGGGACCGGGCACTCGACGGGACGGACCGCATGATCATCTGTCGTACCCACCGACGTCCAGACGCTGGCGCGCCGCCCGGACGGTGGCATCATGGCCGATCCGCAGAGCGTGGAACGGCCGGCAGATGATCTCCCCCTCAGCGGGAAGGTGAAACACCCTCCACATACCTAAAGACGCCAAAACGGCCACAAAAGGATGCTTCGCCCTTCAAGATTTTTCCGGGCGCGCACGACACACGGGAGGCGTCGCCGGACGTACCCCTTCCCGACCGCCCCCGGCCCCGGATCTCCTTCCTCCGCCCGCTCCGGCGACCGCATAGGCTGGTGGAATGGACAAGGTGGTAAAGAGCGACGCCGAGTGGCGCGTCCAGCTCTCTCCCGAGGAGTTCCGCGTGCTCCGCCAGGCGGGGACCGAGCGCGCCTTCACCGGGGAGTACGTCGACACCAAGACGGTGGGCGTCTACAGCTGCCGCGCCTGCGGCACCGAACTGTTCCGGTCCGATACCAAATTCGACAGCCACTGCGGCTGGCCGAGCTTCTACGAGCCATCGAAGTCCGAGGCGGTGACCCTGATCGAGGATCGCTCGATGGGCATGACCCGCGTCGAGGTCAGGTGCGCGACCTGCGACTCGCATCTCGGCCACGTGTTCCACGGCGAGGGTTACGGCACCCCCACCGACGACCGATACTGCATCAACTCCGTCTCGCTGAGACTGGAGCCAGTCGAGTAAGCTACCGGCTCACACCCGTGAAGGCCTCTCCGGAGCACACCTCCGGTGGGGCCTTCAACGCGATCGGACAGTCATGTCGCTCCGTCCGGAAGGTTAACGAGCCGCCAGGAGGGGCAGAGCGAGACAACCCATGGTATTCATGATTTCGCTTAGTGTGATCGTCTAAGGAGTCCTCGTGCATCTCCGCCACAAATGGGAGATCATCGAGACCATCGGCCGGGTGGTCACCCAGCGCTGCTCGATCTGCGGCAGGACCCGGGTCCGGGTGACCCCGGTGGCGCGCCGCGTCGACTATCGCGGACTCGGATAGGTGAGGCGGCAGTCGGGGTCGTCAGGGCCGAGGACGTTGGCCAGGACCGGGTTGCCGTTCTCCCCGAACTCGGCCTGGACGAAGACCACGGGGCTGGGCACGCCGAGCTCTCCGACGAGATAGTCGACACCCGCCTCACAGAGCTTGATCGCCTGCTTCGAGTTACTCGCACTCTCCGGCAGGTCCGTATATATCCGCAGATAGCCGCCGACCATTCGGATGTCCTTGACCCGCTTGGTCGCCTTACGGCTCTCGAAGTAGGCCACCGCCTTCTTGTCGGTGTGCTTGGACGGCCCCGAGGCCTCGGCCTCCCTGTCTTTCTGCCGCTTCTTCTCGGCTTTGGACCGCTTCGCGGTCTCCTCCTCGCTCTTCGCCCCCTTCCCGTCCACCTCGGCGGCCACCACCGCGCCCGACACGGGGGACCGCGGCGGTGCGGCGTGGGGAACGGCACTCGGGACCGGCGCCGGGGCCGCCCCGCCCGCCGGGGCCTGATCACCGGAAAACCACCCGCTCACCGCGAGGACCCCCACGGCGAAGGCGGTGACGGCCGCCGAGACCTCAAGAACGCGTGAGCGAGACTTCTTTCTCCGGCGCCCCCGAGCACGTCGCCTGGATCGTGCCAGATCTTCGCCCCTCTTCACCTTTGGCCTCACATAGACGGGTGATTTTCCCCGAGTATGACAAAGCCAAGGGACGGTAAAGAGACCTTCAGAGGATTATTTTCCGCCGGGTCGTCACAGGAGACACTTCCCTCACCTCACGAAACTTCCGAACCTCGCGGGTTTCGAGAGGTTTACGGAGTGTGCCGGCGACGCCTCCCCTGCGCCGCCGGGTCGCAGCCCCGCGGCGAAGGGGAGACGCGGAGGCTACGGCAGCGCCGCGATCAGTTCGCTCGTCGGCTTGCGGACCCCCGTGTAGAAGGGCGTCTCCTCGCGGGTGTGCCGCCGGGCCTCGGCGCCTCGCAGGACGCGCATCAGGTCGACGATGCGGTGCAACTCGTCGGCCTCGAAGGCCAGCATCCACTCGTAGTCGTTCAGCGAGAAGCAGGCGACGGTGTTGGCCCGCACGTCGGGGTAGTCGCGGGCCATCCTGCCGTGCTCGGCGAGCATCCGGCGGCGGTCGGCGTCGTCCAGGAGATACCACTCCAGGGAACGCACGAACGGGTAGACGCTCACGTACGCCCGCGGCTCCTCCTCGGCCAGGAAGGCCGGGATGTGTGACTTGTTGAACTCGGCCGGGCGGTGCAGCGCCATGGCCGACCAGACCGGCTCGGCCAGCTGTCCCAGGCCGGTGCGGCGGAAGCGCGAGTAGGTCTCCTGCAGGTCCTCCGCCGTCGGAGCGTGCCACCAGAACATGAAGTCGGCGTCGGCGCGGAAACCCGCCACGTCGTACAGGCCGCGGGTGACCACGTCCTTGCGCCCCATCTGGGCCATGAGCTCCTCGACCTCGGCGGCCATGCCCTCCCGGTGGCCCGGACAGCGCTCCTTCATCCTGAAGACCGACCACATCGTGTAGCGGATCACCTGGTTCAGGTCGCGCGCCTTGGGGCGCGGGTTAGCGTCCGTCATCGTCACCCCTTTGTCAACGAATCGGTGCTGTCCCGCCATTCTCTCGCGGGATCGAGGTGGTCGAGAATCCGGGCCGCCGCAGTACGGGCGGTGGCGACGCAGGCGGGAATGCCGAGACCGTCGTAGGCGGCACCGCACAGGGCCAGGCCGGGCTGGTCCGCCGCGGCCGACCGGATGCGGGCCACCCGGTCGAGGTGGCCCACCTCGTACTGCGGCAGAGACCCTCCCCACCGGGTCACCCGCGAGTCGCGGGGCAGCCCGCGCACGCCCATGACCTCGACCATCTCGGCGATCGCCAGCGCGACCAGCTCCGCGTCGTCGCGCTGCAGCACGCTCTCCTCACCGATCCTGCCGATCGAGCAGCGCAGCAGGACCAGACCGGAATCGCTCTCGGTCAGATGCGGCCACTTGACCGAGCTGAACGTGGTGGCCTTGATCGGCCGCCCGTCGACGGCCGGGACCAGGTAGCCGCTGCCGGCCGGCAGGGAGGGAAACGCCTCGCGCGGGTAGGCGAGAGTGACGATGGCCATACTGGCGTACTCGATCCTGGCCAGCTCCGCGGCGGCCCGGGGCACCTCCCCGGCGAGCAGGCGGCTCGCCGCGGGGGCGGGAACGGCGATGATCACCGCGTCGGCCTCGACGGTCTCCGGGGCGGGGACGGGTCCGGTGACCAGCAGCCAGCCGTCCTCGGTCCGCCGCAGCTCCCTGACCGTGACGCCGGTCCTGATCTCGGCCCCCGAGGCGGCGGCGACGGCCTCGGGCAGGCTGCCCATCCCTCGCCTCAGGGTGGTGAAGACGGGGCCGGCGTCCTTGGGGGTGTCGGCGACGATCTCCCTGGTCGCGGCGAGCAGTGACCGATCCGACCTGGCAGCGATCGCGATCCTCGGCATGGTCGCGTCCAGCGACAGCCGCTCGGCCCGGCCCGCGTAGACGCCGCCGAGCAGCGGTTCGACGAGCCGGTCGACCACCTCCTCGCCCATCCTGGCCCGGATGTACGCCGCGACCGACACGTCGGTGGTGACGCGCGTGGCCGGAAGGATGTGGTCCAGGGGCACCCGGGCGAGGCCCGCCGGGCTCAGGATGCCCGACCTGGCCAGCGCGAGGACGTCGGAGGGAACGCCCATGACGTGGCCCTCCGGCATGGGCCGCAGCGACCCCCTGGTCAGGATGCCCGCCTTGACGGTGCCGGGAGACATCAGCTCGTCGCCCAGCCCGGCCAGCCCGGCCAGCTCCTTGCCCTCGGGCCGCCGGGCGAGCATCGCCTCGGCACCCGCGTCCATCATGACTCCCGCCACCTCGGTGGCGTGGAGCTTGCCACCGATCCGCGAGGCGCCGTCGAGAACGGTCACCCTGAGGTGCTCGCCGCGCCCTCGCAGGTGCCACGCGGCGGCCAGCCCGGCGATCCCGCCGCCGACGACCACCACATGCCTCCGCTTGCCTTCCATGACTCCCGACCGTATCGCCCCCTCCCCGCGCCCGCGTATCCCGCTCACGCCCCCGGTACCTCCGTGACCCGGCGGCGCGAAGAACGTGACGCCATCGTGACTGCCCGCGTCGAACCGCCTCACCGCGCCGGGCGTCAGGAGGTTCATGAGATCAGTGAGCAGAATCCGGTGTGGTCCGCGCCTGGCCGCCCCCCTGGTGGTCCTGGCGCTGTTGGTGTCCGCCTGCGGAGGGGGGGTCGAGTCGCAGAGCGCGTCCGACGCCGTGGCACCCGCCGCCGGCTCCGGCGCGCGGGGGGACGTCCAGGTCGGCGAGGCGGCCCCGCAGGACGCCTCGGGCAGGGACACCGCCCCGAAGAACGAGGCCCAGAAGACCGCCCAGGTGAAGGTCGTCCCGCAGGACCGGGCCATCATCTACACGGCGGAGATGACGGTCAGGGCCAAGGACGTCACCGCCGCCGCCGAGCGGGCACGGCAGATCGTCACCGCCGCGGGCGGCTACCTGGCCATGGAGAGGTCGGACGCCCACTCCGGCGGCGAGGGCTCCGCGACGCTGGTCTTCAAGATCCCGCCGGGGAACTATCCCGGCGCGCTCGACCGGCTGGGCAAGGATCTGGGCACGCGCGAGTCGCTGCAGCAGAACACCGAGGACGTCACCGAGCAGGTGGCCGACGTGGAGAGCCGGCTGAAGTCGGCGAGGGCCGCGCTCGACTCGCTGCGCACGCTGCTGAAGCGGGCCAACACCATCGGCGAGGTGCTTGAGGTGGAGCGGGAGGTCTCCAACCGCGAGAGCGAGCTGGAGTCCCTGCAGGCGAGGCAGAAGACCCTCGCCTCACAGACGAGCGTGGCGACGCTGACGCTGAACCTGGTCGGCCCCGCGACGGTGGTTCCGCAGGAGGATGACGAGCCGTCCGGTTTCCTCGGCGGCCTGCGGACGGGGTGGAGCGCCTTCGTCACCGCCGTCAAGGTCGGCCTGACGCTCCTGGGCGTGCTGCTCCCCTGGCTCGTCCTCATCGGCCTGGTCTGGCTCGCGGTGGCCCTCCTGCGCCGCGGACGGCGCTCAGGACGTGGCGGCGGGCCGCTCGACCCCTCCCCCGCGGCCGCCGAGCCGGACCGCTACGACGAGGCGGAGGACGACGAGAACGCAGAGGAGAGCGAGGGCGAAGGGCCCGTTCCCATGAGCCCAGGGAGGGGAGGCGCCCCCGGGTGAACGCCCGGGGCGCGCGGGCCGGGCACCCGATCGCCCGCGATGGGGCGTCTGCGGTCGGGGACCCGGGTCCGGTCAGCGGGCCGAGGTCTCGTGGACGAAGTCGGTGAGGCGGGCCAGCTGGTCGGGGTCGGTGCCGGGCAGCACTCCGTGGCCCAGGTTGAACACGTGGCCCTCGGTCTCGGCCGCGCGGGCGAGGATCTCGCCCGCGCGGCGCTCGACGACCTTCCAGGGGGCGAGCAGGATCGCCGGATCCAGATTGCCCTGCAGCGCCTTGCCGGGGCCGACCCGTGAGGCGGCCTCGTCGAGCGGGACCCGCCAGTCGACGCCCACGACGTCGGCCCCCGCCTGGCCGAGCAGGCCGAGCAGCTCGCCGGTGCCGACACCGAAGTGGATGCGCGGGACGTCCAGGTCTGCCAGGCCCTCGAAGATCCGGCTGGTGTAGGGGAGGACGAACTCGCGGTAGTCGTCGGGTGACACCGCGCCGACCCAGGAGTCGAAGAGCTGGACGGCGGAGGCCCCGGCGGCGAGCTGCACGCGCAGGAAACCCAGGGTGATCTGGGTCAGCCGGTCCATGAGGGCGTGCCACAGCTCCGGCTCGCCGTACATCATGGCCTTGGTGTGGTCGTGGTTCTTGGAGGGGCCGCCCTCGATGAGGTAGGAGGCCAGCGTGAACGGCGCTCCCGCGAACCCGATGAGGGGGGTCGCGCCCAGCTCCTTCGTCAGCGCCTGGACGGCCTCGGTGACGTAGGAGACGTCGTCCGGCTCGATCGGCCGCAGCGCCTCGGCCGCCCCGGCGTCCCTGATCGGCGCGGCCACCACCGGTCCGATGCCCGGCTTGATGTCGAGGTCGATGCCGATCGCCTTGAGCGGGACCACGATGTCACTGAAGAGGATGGCCGCGTCCACGCCGTAGCGGCGGACCGGCTGCATCGTGATCTCCACGACCAGCTCGGGGGTGGCGCAGGCCGTGAGCATCGGCACTCCCTCGCGAAGCGCCCGGTATTCGGGCAGCGAGCGACCGGCCTGGCGCATGAACCACACCGGCGTGTGAGGAACGGGCCGGCGGCGGCAGGCGCGCAGGAAAGCGGAGTCGACGAGCTCGGAAGTCACCCCACCAGGGTGCCATGCCGACAGACCGCTCGGCTCACCAAGGCCCTCGGCCGATGAGTTCAATACGAAATCACCGACTATTCAATGAGATCGCACGTCACACCCCACAGACACTGTCAAGCGATGACAACGATCGCGTCTTACCGGTTTTGAGAGCTTCGTCCACTGAAATCCGATGTTGACACGCGGCAGGTGACAACAGGCGGAGCGAGGCGATCATGTTTCCGGGTACAGTTCCTCTCATCGGCGATCCTGGCCCGGCCCTCGGCTGGTCCAAATGTTCGCCAAGTCACCGCGCGGCATCGATTCCCGCACCACTTTGGGGACACGCCGAGCACGCTGCGCGGAAATGTCGGCGCGACGTGCCAACGTCGGACCACGACCCGACGAAAGGCCCGTGCGATGTCCACCATGTGGAGTTCACCCGAACGTCGCGGTGAGCACCGTGCCTCCTGCGCCCGCGGGCGGGGTCCCCACCAACGATCCCATCCCCGCGGTCACGACCGGGGCGAGCGTCACAAATGGGCCGGCACGGAACGGGTCCGCGCCGAGCGCGGTCACGAACTCCTCCCGGAAGTTCCCGTCGGCGGGCTCACCCTCGCCCCTCGCAGGCCGTCGGCAACGGCTTGATCGGTTTCAATGGCTCCTATACGCACCCCAGTGGTCCCCATGCGATCAGTTTCGACCTACGCTTCCGATATGACCGTCGGTGACGCGCCGCCCGCTCCCGCCGCCTTCAGGCGCGCGGTGGCGAGCATGCACCCCGCGGAGGTCAGGCCCGAGATCGAGCTGGAGGACATCCCGGCCCCGCAGCGCCTGGCCCCCTACTCGGCCGCGATCGGCGCGTCGGTGTACCGCGACGACGACGAGCTCGCCGTCGGCCGCCTCATCGTGCTCTTCGACCCCGACGGCCAACGCGGCTGGGACGGCCAGTTCAGGCTCGTCGCCTACGTGCGAGCCGACATGGAGCCGGAGATCACCGAAGACCCGCTGCTCGGACCCGTCGCGTGGAGCTGGCTCACCGAGTCGCTCGACGCCCACGGCGCCGACTACGCCGCCGCCGGAGGCACCGTCACCCGGGCGGTCTCCGAGGGATTCGGCAACAAGGCCGAAGACCCGGTGACCACGGAGCTGGAGCTGCGCGCATCCTGGTCGCCGCTGCAGGAGGACCTCTCCGGCCATGTCGCCGCCTGGTGCGACCTGATGTGCCTTGCCGCGGGCATGCCACCCCTGCCACCCGACGTGGCGGCACTGCCGCGCCGTCGCGAAGATCCGGAGCCCTTCAGAACGTGACCGATGAGACGACCGTAGTCCCGCTGCTGGAACCTCGTGAGGGAATCCCACCCGTCGTCGAGGACCCGGCGGCTCTCGCGCGCGTGGTGCGCGCCTTCGCCGAGGGCACAGGCCCCGTCGCCGTCGACGCCGAGCGCGCCTCCGGCTACCGCTACAGCGGCCGCGCCTATCTCGTCCAGCTGCGCCGCGCCGGCGCGGGAAGCGCCCTGATCGACCCCATCCGCTGTCCCGACCTGTCGGAGCTCGACGCGGCGCTCGCCGACGCGGAGGTGGTGCTGCACGCGGCCTCCCAGGACCTGCCGTGCCTGGCGGAGGTGGGCTTCCACCCGCGAGAGCTGTTCGACACCGAGCTGGCCGGTCGGCTGCTCGGCCACGAGCGGGTCGGGCTCGGCCTGATGGTCGAGAACGTCCTCGGATTCAGGCTGGAGAAGGGCCACTCGGCCGCCGACTGGTCCACCCGCCCCCTGCCGGAGGACTGGCTGCGCTACGCCGCCCTCGACGTCGAGGTCCTGATCGAGCTCCGCGATGCCCTGCACGAGGAGCTGATCTCCAGCGGCAAGCTGGCGTGGGCACGGGAGGAGTTCGCCGCCGTGCTCGCGCACAAGGCCCCCGCCCCGCGCTCCGACCCGTGGCGGCGCACCTCGGGGATCCACAAGGTCCGCTCGCTGCGCGGGCTGGCGGTGGTACGGGAGCTGTGGACACTCCGCGACGAGCTCGCCCGTCAGTCCGACGTCGCTCCCGGCCGGGTCCTGCCCGACTCGGCGATCGTGACAGCCGCGCTGGAGCTGCCCCGCACCACCAAGGCGCTCACCGACATCCCCCCGTTCACCGGCCGCAGCGCCCGGCGGCACCTGCGCGACTGGCTGGCCGCGATCGGCACCGCCCGCTCGCTGCCCGACTCGGAGCTGCCGCAGCCCAGCGCCCCCGGCGACGGGCCGCCGCCGGCCAACCGGTGGATGGACCGCGACCCGGTGGCCGCCCGCCGGCTCGCCGCCGCCAGGGCCGTGGTGGCCGCGCTCGCCGACGAGCACCACATGCCCGCGGAGAACCTGATCCAGCCCGACGCGATACGCCGCCTGACCTGGGAACCACCCCCGGTCATCAACGACGAGAGCGTAGTCGCCCGACTGCGCGAGCTGGGTGCCAGGGAGTGGCAGATCGGGCTGACGGCGCACCCGATCGCCAAGGCCCTGCTCCGCTTGGAGATCAAGGGCCAGGCGTGAGGCCTCCGCCCTTTACAAAGTAGATTACTTCCCGTTCCATCCCCGGGGCCGGGCCGGACACGTCCGCCCCGGCCCGGATCGCCGGTCCCGGGAACGCTCCAGACCGACTCAGTTCCGGCAGGTCACGGAAAGACGCTCCGCCTCGTCGCTCTCGTCACCGGCCGGCTCCGGCCGCACGTAGGGGATGGCGCACCACACCGTCCGGCCCAGCCCGCGACCGTGCTCGCGGGTCCCCCAGCGTCCACCCGAGAGCCGGTCGACGATGAGCAGGCCCCGACCGCGTCTGGCCTCGAAAGGCCGGTGCCACGAGATGTGCGGCATGCGGGAGGCGGAGCCGGGGTCGGAGACCTCGACGTGGACGGAGTCGTGGGTGGCGGTCAGGGTGAGGCCGATCAGGTCGTCCACCAGGCCGCGGTCGGCATGCTCCACGGCGTTCGCCAGCAACTCGGAGACCACCTGGACGACATCGGACAGCAGGACGTGGTCAGGACCGAGGGCCTCACGCGTCTCATGGCGTGCCCGTCCGACCGATTCATAGGCGCTGTCCAGAAATACCTCCGTGAGTTTTCCCGTCTTCATGCCCGAAGCCCTCCACCTGGTTTCACGAATCGCCGTCTTCACATCCACCTTCGCGGGGAATCCCTTCGAAGAACGACTACCCTTCGTGTGCGGCTCGACACGTGACGGCCCCGCGCTTTCGGGCGTTTTCCGCGCGGCCGTCGAATAACCCGGGGCATTCACCCGCACCGGTCTCGATGTCGCCCTTTCATGAGGAATGTGATCCGATATGGAGTTCGGCGGACATTCGGTGCCACGGAATATCACGTAACCAAGATGATCACCCTCCTCGCGACGTCACGACTCCGAGGGCCGGGCACCCCACCGCCACCGCCCCCGGAGGACGCGGGGACACCGGCCCCGGGCGGCACGGGGACGTCACGGGGACGGCGGGGCGGCGGGGCGGCGGGGCGGCGGGGCGGGAGGCTCAGCAGGTCGCGAGCATGCTCTGCAGGGCGCTCTTCTCCGAGCTCTGCAGGGTCAGCTTCCAGTAGTACTTCACCTGGATCCACGCCCTGGCGTAGGTGCAGTTGAAGCTCGCCAGCGGCGGCCGCCACGTCGAGGGGTCCTGGTCGCCCTTGGCCTGGTTGACGTTGTCGGTCACCGCCCACAGTTCGGGCCCGCCCAGATCGTTCGCGTAGTCCTGGCGCTGCGCGCTGGTCCACGCATAGGCGCCCGAACGCCACGCCTCGGCCAGCGGCACCATGTGGTCGATGTCGACGTCACTCGCGGCGGTCCAGGTGGCGCCGTCGAACGGGGAGTACCACCGGCCGGAGGTGGCCGCGCAACCGGAGTCGACGACCACTCCCGTACCGTCCCTTTTGAGGACCGTCTCCCGGGTGTTGCAGGAGCCGCTGATGGTGATCCAGTGGTTGAACAACGACCGGCTGTAGGAGGACTGGTTCGTCTCCGCGGCGACGGTGAGCGTCGCGAGCCTGCTCGCGGCGGTGGCCGCGGAGGGAATGTTGGGCGGGGTCGCCGACGCCGCCCCTGTCGTCAGGGAGCTTGCCAGGGAGACGGTGAGGAGAATCGGCGTGAGGGCAGCGGAAATCGCGGTGACGACTCGTTTCACGAGTGGCCCCTTCTGTCGCTCCATCTCGGCCAGTCGGGGGGCCTGGGCACGGCGAGAGGAGGACAGACGGAACGTCTCAACTCATGACAAATACGGAAATGTCATGCTTTGACGACGAGTCAGGACGCGCTTGGTCGGATACTGCCCTGATGCACGCTCGGACGCGTTTCATCTGCGATGACGTGGAACGCGGAAAACGCGAGGCTCTCTTTCACCCGCCTTTTCTCGCGAACGCGCTGTAAAGATCTCGTGAACGCCGGAATATCTCCGGGAAACGCCGGGAACCCTCCGATCCGGACCTCAGGACCACCTCGACGAGCTCACCCCGGCCCCGGCCGGCGTTCCCGCTCCGTAGCCCCGAGGAGCACGGGCCGACATCCCGCCCATCCGGACGTCTCCCGGCGCTTGCCGCAGGTGGGACGGCTGTCGTACGGTGGAAAGGAAAGCGCTTTCCTCAGAGGTCGGAGAAAGATGTCCCCGCAAAGCATCGGTGTGGTGATGAACGGCGTCACAGGCCGCATGGGCTACCGCCAGCACCTGGTCCGCTCTGTCCTGGCGATCAACGAGCAGGGCGGCGTGACCCTGTCGGGCGGCGAGAGGGTCCTGCTCAGACCGGTGCTGGTGGGCCGCAACGCCGAGAAGTTACAGAGGCTGGCCGAGGAGCACGGCATCGAGTCCTGGACCACCGACCTCGACGCCGCCCTCGGCGACGACGCCAACCTGATCTATTTCGACGCCCAGGTCACCCAGGCCCGCGTGAAGGCCGTGCTCGCGGCGATCGAGGCGGGCAAGCACGTCTACGCGGAGAAGCCGACCGCCGAGACGTACGAGGACGCGCTGGCGCTCGCCGAGGCCGCGACCGCCAGGGGCGTGAAGAACGGCGTCGTGCAGGACAAGCTCTTCCTTCCGGGCCTGCTCAAGCTAAGGCGCCTGATCGACGGCGGCTTCTTCGGCAGGATCCTGTCGGTGCGCGGCGAATTCGGCTACTGGGTGTTCGAGGGCGACTGGCAGGAGGCGCAGCGCCCGTCGTGGAACTACCGCTCCGAGGACGGCGGCGGCATCGTCCTCGACATGTTCCCGCACTGGGCCTACGTGCTGGAGAACCTGTTCGGCCGGGTCACCTCGGTCTACGCCCAGGCGGTCACCCACATCCCCGAGCGGGTGGACGAGCGGGGCGAGACCTATCGGGCCACCGCCGACGACGCCGCCTACGGGGTGTTCGAGCTGGAGGGCGGGATCATCGCGCAGATCAACTCCTCCTGGAACGTGAGGGTGAACCGCGAAGAACTGGTGGAGTTCCAGGTCGACGGCACGCACGGCAGCGCCGTCGCCGGCCTGCGCGACTGCCGGATCCAGCACCGCGCCGCCACTCCCAAGCCGGTGTGGAACCCCGACCTGCCCGCCACCGCCCGTTTCAGGGACGGCTGGCAGGAGGTGCCGGACAACACGGAGTTCGACAACGGCTTCAAGATCCAGTGGGAGCGGTTCGTCCGCCACGTGGCCGAGGACGCGCCCTTCCCCTACGACTTCGCCTCGGGAGCGCGCGGCGTCCGCCTCGCCGAGCTGGGCCTGCGCTCCTCCGCGGAGGGCCGCCGCCTGCCGGTGGAGCCATGATGGCCGCACCGAGGATCGCGCTGCCCGGCGGGGAGCACACCCTGCGCGAGCCGGTCACCTGGACCAGACCCGCGGGCCCCGCCGTGAGCCGCGTCGTCTACGCCGCCGCTCACGTGGTCGCCGATCCCCTCGGCGACAACACCCCGGGCTCCCCCGCCGCCGTCGACTGGGACGCCACCCTGCGTTTTCGCCACCATCTGTGGTCGTACGGGCTGCGCGTCGCCGACGCCATGGACACCGCCCAGCGCAACATGGGGCTCGACTGGACGGCCACCCGCGAGCTGATCCGGCGCAGCGCCACCGAGGCGAAGGCCTTCGGCGACCCGGCGGAACTGGTGGCCTGCGGCGCGGGCACCGACCAGGCCCCGCACGCCCGGACCCTGGACGAGATCGTGGCGGCCTACACCGAGCAGATCGAGACCGTGCGGGACGCGGGCGCCGGGGTCATCGTGATGGCGAGTCGTCGGCTGGCCGCGCTCGCGCGGGGTCCTGAGGACTACCACCGGGTCTACGGCGAGCTGCTCTCCGGGGTCGACCGCCCGGTGATCCTGCACTGGCTGGGCGAGATGTTCGACCCGAACCTGGCGGGCTACTGGGGCTCGCGCGACGTGGCCGAGGCGACCGCGTCGTTCCTCTCCCTGATCCGCGACCACGCTGCGAAGGTGGACGGGGTCAAGGTCTCGCTGCTGGACGCCGAGCACGAGATCGAGTTGCGCGCGGCACTGCCCGAGGGCGTACGGCTCTACACCGGCGACGACTTCAACTACCCCTCGCTGATCGCGTCGGGCAGCCACGCGCTGCTGGGGATCTTCGACGCGATCGCCCCCGCCGCCGCCGCGGCTCTGGAGGCACTCGACGCGGGCGACCTGCGACGATACGACGAGATCATGGAGCCCACGGTCCCGCTCTCGCGGAAGATCTTCGAGGCGCCGACGTACAACTACAAGACGGGCATCGTCTTCATGGCGTGGCTCAACGGCCACCAGGACGCCTTCAGCATGGTCAACGGCGCTCAGGCGGCCAGATCCCTGCCCCACCTGGCCGAGGTGTTCCGGCTGGCCGACCGGGCCGGGCTGCTGGCCGATCCCGAGCTGGCGGTCTCCCGGATGCGCTCCCTGCTGGCGGTGAACGGCCTGTGATCGCGCGAACGAGCCGTCTCTCGCTGAACCAGTGGACCACGAAACGGTGGTCGGTGGCCGAAGCCGTCGACGGGTGCGTGCGGCACGGTGTCGAGGCCATCGGCCTGTGGCGGCAGGACGTCGCCGCGGCGGGTCTGGAGGAGGCCGTGAAGCTCGTCGCGGACGCCGGGCTGCGGGTGTCGTCGCTGTGCCGGGGCGGTTTCCTCACCTCGGGCGGGCAGAAGGCCCTGGACGACAACCGCAGGGCGATCGACGAGGCAGCGGCGCTGAACGCCGCCTGCCTGGTCATGGTGGTCGGCGGCCTGCCCGGCGTGGTGCCCGGCGAGCCGCTCGGCACGATCTCCCGTGACCTGCCCGCGGCGCGGGAGCGGGTCGCCGAGGCACTGGCCGTGCTGGCACCGTACGCGGGCGAACGCGGGGTGAGGCTCGCCCTCGAACCGCTGCACCCGATGTACTGCGCCGACCGGGCCGTGCTGTCCACCCTCGCCCAGGCACTCGACCTCGCCGAGGCGCACCCCTCGGAACAGGTGGGCGTCGTCGTCGACACCTTCCACGTGTGGTGGGACCCGCGGGTGCTTGAGCAGATCGCGAGGGCCTCGGACCGGATCGCGAGCTACCAGGTGTGCGACTTCCTGTCGCCGCTCCCGGCCGACGTGCTGCTCGGTCGGGGGATCATGGGCGAGGGCGTCATCGACTTCGCCCCGATGACCCGGGCGGTGGCCGAGGCGGGCTACACGGGGGACGTCGAGGTCGAGATCTTCAACGCCGAGGTGTGGGCGGCCGACCCTGACGAGATCCTGTCCAGGGTGAAGGCCGCCTTCTCCGAGTTCGTCGAGGGATGACGGGTGCTCTCCCGCCATGATGTTTCCGTGCGTAGGACCGTTCCAGTGGGAGGAAAACGTATTCGCCGAGCCCGGATTACCGCTTCACGTTGGAGTGACGTGTCAGGTACTCGTACGGTAGGGGTATGACGACCGCAGAAAGCGAAGCCCGCCCCGCCATACAGCGGCCGCCGGAACACGTGATGGCCGTACTGGAGGCGATCAGGGAGTGGGAGACCGCCAACCCCGACTCCGCCCCCTCAGGCCAGGGAGAGGCGATTCTCTGGGCACTGGGAAAGCGGGAGCAGGCGCCGATCAGCGGTCGTCCCTCCTCGGGATCCCCGCCCACCCTCGCCGAGGCGCGCGCCGAGATCGACGCCGCCGAGCGAGTTCCGCGCGAGGGCCGGGTCCTGCCGGCCGACGGGGTGATCAGCACCCTGAACTGGTTGATCGGCGCCAAGGACGGCCTGCCCATCCCCGGCCGCCGCTCCTCGGAGGGCTGGGGGCACCTGGTCGGCGGGCGCGGGGTGATCCTGCGCACCGAGGCCGAGATCGCCGCCGTCGCCGAGCTGGCCCGCCAGGGCCGGCCCAACGCTGCGGGCGAGTGGGAGAAGGAGTGGTGCGCGGGCACCGCCGCCGTGTGCGAATGGGTGCTCGGCACCCGCAGGAAGTCCCCGGTCCGCAACACGCCTCGCCCCATGCACGGACCGACCGGCCTCAACCTCGGCATGGAGGAGAGCGCGGCCGAGGACGTGTCCCGGCAGCTCGGCCGGGGGCGCCAGCACTCTCCCGGATACGGTGACGGGGTCATCAGGACGATCCGCTGGCTGCGCGGGCAGATCATGGTCCCGCCGATCAACGAGCAGGGAAACCCCGTTCCCGGCATGCGCTGACCCTCCTCCCCGGCGTCCCCTCTTTACCGCGTTCCCCTGTGACACACGATCGGCCCGGACCACCCCAGGGGTGTCCGGGCCGCCTGTCGTGTCACCCCTGGCCGTGGCCGCCTGTCGTGTCATCCCAGACCCCGGCCGTCTGTCATGTCATCCCAGGCCGCGGCTGCTCTCCCGGAGGATCACCTCGCCGACCACGGCCTCGGCCCTGACCTCCTCGGACGGGCCGAGGGCGAGCTCCAGCGCACGGGCGCCCATGTCGGCGAGCGGCAGCCGCACCGTGGACAGCGAGGGAACCAGGTCGCGCAGGGTGGAGATGTCGTCGAACCCGGCCACGGACATGTCCTCGGGCACCCGGACGCCCCGGTCTCTGAAGGAGGCGAGGGCGCCCACCGCCATCACGTCGTTGACGGCGAAGACGCACGTGACCCCGGAGGTCCGGGTGGCCGCCGCGTAGCCGCCCTCCCGGTCGAAGGTGCCGTGCAGGACGCGCGGCGCGGGCAGGCCGAGCTCCTCCAGCGCGCCGGTGAAGCCCTCCACCCTGTCCCTGGGCGCGATCAGCCAGTCGGGCCCGGCGAGTATCGCGAAGTTCCTGTGTCCCAGCCCGGCGAGAGCGCGGGCCAGCTCGGCGGCGCCCCGGCGGTTGTCCGGCACCACCGTGTCGACGCCGAGCAGGTCCTGACCCACGCAGGCGACCCGGCCCCCGGACTCCCGGTAGCGGTCGAGCTCCGCCCGGAGCCTCTGGGTCGTCCGCGGGTCGGTGACCCGGGAGCCGACGAGCAGCACGGCACGGACCCGCTGGGCGTTGAGCGTCGAGACGTAGGCGATCTCCCGCTCGGGATCGCGGTGGGTGGTGCCGATCATGACCATGAGCCCCTGGCTCTCGGCGACCCGCATCGCCCCGTCGGCGATCGCGGCGAAGTAGGGGTCGGTGAGGTCGTGGACGACCAGGCCGATCACGTTGCTCGCGCCCCTGGCGAGGGTCTGCGCGGCCACGTTGGTGCGGTATCCCAGCTCGGCGGCGGCCAGCTCCACCTTGGCCCGCAGGGGTGCGCCCACCTGCCGGGTGCTGCCGTTGAGCACCCGCGACGCCGTGGCGAGCGAGACGCCCGCGTGCCGGGCGACATCCTCAAGCGTGACCACCGACAACCTCCTGGAAAGCGTTTTCCAAAGTCTGTCAGAGTTATCCCCGCCCCGCACCCCGGACACGGGCCCGCGAGGTGGGGCGTGAGCCCGCACACTCCTGGGGACAACTTACCCACCTCCCACCCGCCCGGCCGCACCAAACCTTGTTACTGACGAGTAGCATGGTGGGGAAGCCATCCAGCAACGAGGAGCGAATCCGTGCCTTCGTCTCGTGACGTCGTATTCGTCGACGGTGTGCGCACACCATTCGGCAGGTCGGGCCCCAAGGGCCTGTACGCCGAGACACGCGCCGACGACCTGGTGATCCGCGTCATCCGCGAGCTGATCCGGCGAAACCCGAATCTGCCTCCCGAGCGCGTCGACGAGGTGGCCATCGCGGCCACCACGCAGATCGGCGACCAGGGCCTCACCCTCGGCCGCTCCGCCGCGATCCTGGCCGGGCTGCCCAAGACCGTGCCCGGCTACTCGATCGACCGTATGTGCGCGGGCGCGATGACCGCGGTGACCTCGGTCGCCGGCGGCATCGCCTTCGGCGCCTACGACGTCGCCATCGCCGGTGGCGTCGAGCACATGGGCCGCCACCCCATGGGCGAGGGCGTCGATCCCAACCCCCGCTTCCTGGCCGAACGGCTCGTGAACGAATCCGCCCTCGTCATGGGCATGACCGCGGAGAACCTCCACGACCGCTACCCCTCCATTACCAAGGACCGCGCGGACGCCTTCGCCCTCGCCTCCCAGGAAAAGGTCGCCAAGGCGTACGCCGACGGCAGGATCTCCGAGGACCTGGTCCCGATGGCGACCAGGTCCGCCGAGAAGGGCTGGGGGCTGGCCACGGCCGACGAGGCTCCCCGCCCCGGTACCACGCTGGAGGGCCTCGCCGGACTGAAGACCCCGTTCCGCCCGCACGGCCGGGTCACCGCGGGCAACGCCTCCGGCATCAACGACGGCGCCACCGGCTGCGTCATGGCCGCCGCCGACGTCGCGGAGGAGCTCGGCCTCGCGCCGAAGATGCGCCTCGTCTCGTACGCCTTCGCGGGCGTGGACCCGGAGGTGATGGGCGTCGGGCCGATCCCGTCCACCGAGCGGGCCCTGCGGCTGGCCGGGCTCTCCATCTCCGACATGGGACTGTTCGAGATCAACGAGGCGTTCGCCGTGCAGGTGCTGGCGTTCCTCGAGCACTTCGGCATCGCCGACGACGACCCCCGGGTGAACCCCTACGGCGGCGCCATCGCCTTCGGCCACCCGCTCGCCTCCTCCGGGGTGCGTCTGATGACGCAGCTCGCCCGCGAGTTCGGGGAGCGCCCCGACGTCCGCTACGGCGTGACCACGATGTGCGTGGGCCTGGGCATGGGCGGAACGGTCATCTGGGAGAACCTCGGCTGGGAGGGCGAGAAGTGACGGACAGCAAGACGGACATCACGGAGCTCTTCGCCGACGAGGTCGTCACCCGGGCGGCCGTGCGCGACGTGGAACTGCCCTACGGGGCGGGCACCATGGCACTGATCACGCTGGACAACGGCTTCGACCACACCAAGCCTTCGACGTTCGGCCCCGCCGGGCTGACCTCGCTGGGCGAGGCCCTGGACGCGGTCGCCGGGCGCGGCGACCTGGCGGCCGTGGGTGTCGTCGGCAAGCCGTTCGTCTTCGCCGTCGGCGCCGACCTCAAGGGCGCCGCGCTGGTCTCCGAGCGGGAGCAGGCGCTGCGGATCGGCAGGCTGGGGCACGACGTGTTCCGCCGCCTCGGCGAGCTGGACGTGCCCTCGTTCGCGTTCGTCAACGGCGCGGCCATGGGCGGCGGCCTGGAGGTCGCGCTGCACTGCACCTACCGGACCATCTCCTCGGGCGTGGCCGCGGTGGCGCTGCCCGAGTGCTTCCTCGGCCTGGTCCCCGGCTGGGGCGGCACCCAGCTGCTGCCCCGGCTGATCGGCCCGGCCGCGGCCGTCAAGCTGATCGTCGAGAACCCGCTCGCGCAGAACCGCATGATCAAGGGCGGGGAGGCGTTCACGCTCGGCGTCGCCGACGCGATGTTCGAGCCCGCCGACTTCCTGGAGGAGTCGCTGCGATGGGCCGCCCAGGTGCTGCGCGGCGAGGTGACGGTCTCCCGTACCGACCACACCGGGGACGACTGGGCCAAGACGGTCGCCGACGCGCGCTTCCTGCTCGACATGAGGCTGCACGGCGCCTCCCCGGCCCCCTACCGGGCGCTGGAGCTGGTCGAGCTGGCCCGCACCGCGTCGCGCGACGAGGGGTTCGCCGCCGAGGACGAGGCTCTGGCCGACCTCCTCATGGGCGACGAGCTTCGCGCCGGCCTGTACTCCTTCGACCTGGTCCAGCGACGGGCCAAGAAGCCCGCGGGCGCCCCCGACAAGGCGCTGGCCCGCAAGGTGACCAAGGTCGGTGTCGTCGGCGCGGGCCTGATGGCCTCGCAGATGGCGCTGCTGTTCGCGCGCCGCCTGGAGGTCCCGGTCGTGCTGACCGACCTCGACCAGAACCGCCTCGACAAGGGCGTGGGATACGTCCACGCCGAGGTGGACAAGCTGCTCGGCAAGGGGCGCGTCTCCGCCGACCAGGCCAACCGGCTCAAGGCCCTGGTGACCGGCTCGCTGACCAAGGACGCCTTCGCCGACGCCGACTTCGTCATCGAGGCGGTCTTCGAGGACATGGAGGTCAAGCGGAAGGTGTTCGCCGAGGTGGAGGAGGTCGTCTCCGCCGAGTGCGTGCTCGCCACGAACACCTCCTCGCTGTCGCTGACCGAGATGGCCTCGGGGCTGCGTCACCCGGAGCGTGTCGTGGGCTTCCACTTCTTCAACCCGGTCGCGGTGATGCCGCTGCTGGAGATCGTACGGGGAGCGAAGACCGACGACGCGACGCTCGCCACGGCCTTCTCCGTCGGCCGGTCGCTGAAGAAGTCGTCCGTGCTGGTCAAGGACGCGCCCGCGTTCGTGGTCAACCGCCTGCTGACGCGCTTCATGGGCGAGGTCATCGGCGCCGTCGACGAGGGCACCCCGCTTGAGGTCGCCGACCACGCGCTGGACGGGCTGGGCCTGCCGATGACCCCGTTCGCGCTGCTGCAACTCGTCGGCCCCGCCGTGGCGCTGCACGTCGCCGAGACGATGCACGAGGCCTTCCCCGCCCGTTACGGGGTGTCGGAGAACCTCGCCCGGCTCGTCGCGGCGGGCAAGCCCGGCGTCTACGCGCCGGACTTCTCGCTGGACCCCGAGGCGGTCGCCCTCTTCGGTGGCGGCACCTCCCCGTCGACGGCGGAGGAGGTGCGGCTGCGGGCGCTGCGGGCGCTGGCCGAGGAGATCCGTCTCATGCTCCAGGAGGACGTGGTCTCTGCTCCCCAGGACATCGACCTGTGCATGATCCTCGGCGCGGGCTGGCCGTTCCACCTGGGCGGCGTCACCCCGTATTTGGACCGGACGGGCATCGCCGAACCGCGCTTCCTGCCGCCGGGCGTCGCCTCGGTCCCCGCCTGACGTCTCCCTCTCTCGGCCCCTTCCTTCGGGAACGGAAGGGGCCGAGAGAGGGAGGTCACCGCGAGCGCTCCGACAGCCTGCTGTGCCGGTAGCCGTACCCGAAGTAGAGCAGGATCCCGAGCAGCATCCACGCCACGAACCTGAGCCAGGTCTCCACGGGGAGGTTGAGCATCAGGTAGACGCAGGCGAGCACCGACAGGACGGGAACCACCGGAACCAGCGGGGTGCGGAAGGAACGCGGCAGGTCGGGACGGGTGCGGCGGAGGATGACCACTGCGATCGAGACCACCACGAACGCGAAGAGCGTGCCGATGTTGACCAACTCGGCGATGGTGGACAGCGGCACCAGCCCGGCCAGGGCCGCGACGACGACACCCATCATGATGGTGATGACGTACGGGGTCCGATATTTGGGGTGCACCTTGGCCAGCCCGCCCGGCAGCAGGTGGTCGCGGCACATGGCGAACATCACCCGCGACATGCCCATCATGAGGATCATCACGACCGTCGTGAGGCCGGCCAGCGCGCCGACGCTGATCAGCGACGCGGCCCACGTCTGGCCGACCGCCTTGAACGCGTCGGCGAGCGGCGCCGCCTCGCTGAGTTGGCCGTAGGGCTGCATTCCGACGACGACCAGGGAGACCACGACGTACAGCGCCGTGCAGATGGCGAGCGAGGACAGGATGCCGATGGGCAGGTCCCGCTGCGGGTTGCGCGTCTCCTCCGCCGCGGTGGCGACCACGTCGAAGCCGATGTAGGCGAAGAACACGATGGCCGCGGCGCTGAAGATGCCCAGCACCCCGTACGCCACCGGGCTGATCCCGAACAGCACCTGGATCAGCGGCGCGGACAGGCCCTCCACGGCCGGGGTCGACTTCGACGGCGGGACGAACGGCGAGTAGTTGGCGCCCCTGACGAAGAACAACCCCGCCACGACGACCAGCAGGATCACCGCGAGCTTGATCGTGACGATGATCAGGTTTAACCGGGACGACAGCTTGATCCCGACGACCAGGATCGCGGTGAGAACCAGCACGATCAGCGCGGCGGGCAGGTTGAACGCCGCCCCCTCCCCCGCGATCGTCTCCGGCAGTGTTATCCCCAGGGACGCCAGCAGCGAGGTGAGGTATCCCGACCAGCCGACCGCGACGACCGCGGCGCCGAGCATCATCTCCAGCGTGAGGTCCCAGCCGATGATCCAGGCGGGGAACTCACCGAGGGTGGCGAACGCGAAGGTGTAGGCGGACCCGGCCACCGGGACGGTGGAGGCGAACTCGGCGTAGCAGAGGGCCGCCAGCGCGCAGACGATGCCCGCGACCACGAAGGACAGGGCCACCGCGGGCCCTGCCATCTCCCTGGCGACCCGGCCGGTGAGTACGAAGATGCCGGTGCCGATGACGACGCCGATGCCGAAGACGGTGAGGTCCAGCGCGCTGAGATCCTTGCGCAACCGGTGTTCCGGCGCCTCGGTGTCCGAGATCGACTGCTCCACCGACTTGACGCGCAAGACCCCCATGGCCCCTCCTCGACCG
The DNA here is from genome assembly GCF_040635605.1 of Streptosporangium sp. NPDC006930. Taxonomy (NCBI): domain Bacteria; kingdom Bacillati; phylum Actinomycetota; class Actinomycetes; order Streptosporangiales; family Streptosporangiaceae; genus Streptosporangium; species Streptosporangium sp. NPDC006930. The sequence continues at coordinate 187,233 of NZ_JBEYID010000007.1, forward strand.
CCGGTTCTGTGTCGCAGGTCACATGCCCATTGGATCGGCGGCCGAACGGCGAACTTAAAGTTGTTTGAAAGTCGGGGTTGTCTAGGGGAAGGCCCCCGATGCCGTCCGCCGCTCCCGACCGCGATTCTGGGGACATGCTCCTGGACATGCTGCAGTCGTCGTCTCCGTACCTGGTCGGCTCGATACTCCTCGCGGTGCTGGCGGTGGCGGGCTCGCTGATACCCGGGGTCGCGGCGGTCCTCGTGGCGGGGGCGGCGCTGGCGGGTCCGTGGGAGATCGCGGCGGTGGCGGTCGCCGGGTGCGCCGGGTACGCCCTGTACGCCACCGGCGGCTGGCTCGTCGGCCGCCGGTACGGATCGCGGCTGCGCCTGAGCGGCGTCGGACGCAGAATCGGCGAGCGGCGCTGGTCGCGGTCCGAGCGGCTGGCCACGGGCACCGGCGCCGGCAACGGCCCGGCCCTGGCGGCCGCCCCCTTCCTGCCTGTGGCCGGCTCGCTCACCCCGATCGTCGCCGGGGCCCTGAGCGTGCCGTACGTGCGCTTCATCCGCTGGACCCTCGCGGGCGGCGCGGCCTGGGTGACCGTCTACCTGTGGCTGGGCTCCCTCGCGGGTGAGGCCCTGCAGCAGAACCGGCACCTGCTGGTGCCGATCCTCGTGTGCGTGGCGGTCGTGGTCGCAAGCCTCGTCGTGATCAACCACCGTACCCGCCCGACGCGCGAGGCGGCGGGCGCGGGTGACGCCGACGGCTCGGGTCACACGGCCGGCTCCGGCGACGCGAGCGAGAGGATCCCCGGTTGACCCGGATCGGCGCGGGCTACCCGGGCCCGCGCGAACGAAAGGGGCCGCGCGGTCGGGGGTACCGCGCGGACGGAAGGGACGCGATTCAGCGGCTCGGGTGGTTCTCCAGGTCCGCGGAGCGCTTCGCGATCGCCTCGGTGATCTGACGGGCGATGTCCTGCGAGGTCAGGCCGATCTCGCTGAGGATCTTCGGGCGCTTGGCGTGGTCGAGGAAGCGCTGCGGGATGCCGTACGTGCGGACCGGGACGTCCACGTCGGCGTCGCGCAGCATGCGGGCGACCGCGTCGCCGACCGCGCCGACCCGGCCGTTGTCCTCGACCACCACGACCAGCTTGTGAGCGCGGGCGGCCGGCACCAGGGCCTCGTCCAACGGCTTGACCCAGCGCGGGTCGACCACCGTGGCGGAGATGCCCTGGGCGTCGAGGAGGTCGGCGGCCTCCAGGCACAGCTCGGCCATCGGCCCCACGGACACGAGCAGCACGTCGGGGTCGCCCGCGCGCAGCACGTCCATCTCGCCGAGGCGTCCGACCGCCTCGGTCTCGGTGGCCACCGCCCCCTTGGGGTAGCGCACAACGCTCGGGCCGTCGTCGATCTCCACGGCCTCGGCCAGCAGCTCGCGCAGGCGGGGCTCGTCGCGGGGGACGGCGACCGACAGGCCCGGGACGACCTGCAGGATCGACAGGTCCCACATGCCGTTGTGGCTGGCGCCGTCGTCGCCGGTGACGCCCGCCCGGTCGAGCACGACCGTGACCGGGAGCCGATGCAGGGCGACGTCCATCAGGAGCTGGTCGAAGGCCCGGTTGAGGAAGGTGGCGTAGACGGCCACCACCGGGTGCAGACCGCCGAGCGCCAGACCGGCGGCGCTGGTCAGGGCGTGCTGCTCGGCGATACCGACGTCGTAGAGACGGTCGGGGTAGGCCTCGGAGAACGGGATGAGGCCGGTGGGGCCGAGCATCGCGGCGGTGATCGCCACGATGTCGCGCCGCTCGGCGCCCAGGCGCACCATCTCCTGGCCGAAGACGTTGGTCCAGCCGTGCGGCTTCGGCTTCTCCTCACCGGTGAGCGGGTCGAAGACACCCGGCGAGTGGAAGCAGTCCTCGTCGTGGTTCTCCGCCGGGGAGTAGCCGAAGCCCTTCTTGGTGAGCACGTGCACGATGACCGGGCGGCGGAAGTCGCGGGCCCTGCGCAGTGCGGACTCCACGGCCTGCTCGTCGTGGCCGTCGACGAGGCCGATGTACTTCAGGCCGAGGTCCTCGAACATGACCTGCGGGGCGAGGACGTCCTTGAGACCCTTCTTGACGCCGTGCAGGGCGTCGTAGACGGGGGCGCCGACCACGGGGACCCTCGTCAGGTTGCCCTTGACGAACTCGAGCACGTCCTCGTAGCGCTGGTCGGTGCGCAGGGAGGCCAGGTGCGAGGCGAGTCCGCCGATGGTCGGCGAGTAGGAGCGGCCGTTGTCGTTGACCACGATGATCAGCGGCAGGTCCTTGCGCGCCGCGATGTTGTTGAGCGCCTCCCAGGCCATGCCGCCGGTGAGCGCCCCGTCCCCGATCACCGCGACGACCGTGCGGTCGACCTCGCCACGCAGCCGGTACGCCTTGGCCAGGCCGTCGGCGTACGACAGCGCGGTCGAGGCGTGGGAGTTCTCGATGATGTCGTGCTCGGACTCGGCCTGGCTCGGGTAACCCGACAGGCCGCCCTCCTGGCGAAGCGTGTCGAACTGCCCTGCCCGGCCGGTGAGCATCTTGTGGACGTACGCCTGGTGACCGGTGTCCCACAGGATGCGGTCGTGCGGCGAGTCGAAGACCCGGTGCATCGCGATCGTCAGCTCGACGACGCCGAGGTTGGGACCGAGGTGGCCGCCGCTGCGGGCGGTGGAGGCGATCAGGAGGTCCCTGATCTCGGCGGCGAGGACCGGTAGCTCGTCCGCCGCCAGGCGCTTGAGGTCCCCTGGCCCCTTGACCGACTCCAGAAGATTTCCAGGCTGCCCGGTCCGCTCGCTCACGGAATCATCCCCTCTGTCCAGTCAACGTCACGACGAGTCTAGTTGCGATGGGGGACGCACCCCCCAGGAGCGGCGATTCTGCACGTTTTATCCACAGTTGCAATAACCTTTGCCTCACCATGAAAACTCTCCCCTTTAGGCAACTATCATCGCTTGTTGCCGTCTCGTTGACGTTTGCCCTGGTGATGACCCTGGATACAGCCGGCGCCTCCGCCTCGTCGGCCACCGCGACCTTGACCTCGCAGCAGGTCGCGCCGACCGCCGAGACGGCACTGGGCACGGCCACCTCCGCGGGGAGGCAGGCGCCTCCGCGCGGCCGGGCCGCCGCGACGGCGAGCCCTCTTTACCGCACCGGCACCCTGCCCACGATGCGCTGCCAGGCCGGACAGATCCGCGCGGGGAGCGCGGCCTCCTACCGGACCTTCGTCACCAAGACGGTTCGCTGTCTGAACCGGGCCTGGAAGACCCAGTTCAGGAAGACCAACCTGTCGTTCTCCCACCCCAACCTGCGTTTCTCCTCCACCACCAAGGTGACCACCCCCTGTGGTCGGTGGCCCAGCAGCGCCGGAGGGATGTACTGCTCCAGCAACCGCACCATCTACATCGGTGTCACGCGTGAGGTCCTGAAGAACCCCTTCGTGCCCAACCACGCCCAGTTCATCGCCCACGAGTACGGCCACCACGTGCAACACCTCGCGGGGATCATCAACTACTACAGCAGCAGCATCTGGCGGGCCTCCTCGTCCACCAAGCTCGCCTTCTCCCGCCGCCTCGAACTGCAGGCCGACTGCCTCGGCTCCGCCTTCCTGCGTCAGGCCGCCGACGACCTGCCGGTCGATCCGGCGCACTGGGACGCGATGGTCAGCTGGGTCAGCGCCAACGGGCACAAGAACTGGCCCAAGAACGACCACGGCAAGGGCCGCAGCCAGGCCTACTGGATGGAGCGCGGCTTCAACGCGGGCTCTCCTTCCGCCTGCAACACCTGGTCGGCCCCGACCGGCCGCGTCGCCTGACCCCGGCACACCCCGCACCACCTGATCTTCAGCGCCTCCCACACCTCTGATCCTCGGCACGAACCCCGCGATATGCGGCCACGCTTTCCAAGCGTGGCCGCATATCGGCTTTACCCCCTCTTGAACCTTCCCTAGGGTTGGGAATCATGCGCATCCCCCTTATCGCACTGCTCTCCGGCGTGCTCGTGAGCACGCTGCTCGCCGGTACGGCGGGCGCGGAGATCAGCGGCGGGCGGCTCGCGCCCGTGCCCACGGGCAAGGCCGCCCTGACCGCCAACCCGATCTACAAGACGGGCAAGCTCGAACCGGATGCCTGCCCTGAGCAGCCGGTCTACAACGACGACCGGGAGAGCGCGGAGATCTATCTCGACTTCGCCCTGGACTGCCTCAACGAGGGCTGGGAGTACCAGTTCGCCAAGGTGAGACTGCCCTTCTCCAAGCCCAGGTTCGCGGTCACCTCGCGCATCGGCGTCCCGACCGGCTGCGGCAAGTTCCCCAAGGACGCCCAGGCGGTCTACTGCCCGGTGAACAAGAAGATCACCTTCTACCTCAACAAGGAGATCCTCTCCCAGGCGACCGAGCTGTTCCTGCTGCAGCCCCTGGCCCACGAGTACGGCCACCACGTCCAGCAGCTCTCCGGGATCATGACGGCCTTCGCCTCCCGGGACTACAAGAACGAGAAGGCGGTGCTGCGCGAGCTGCGCAAGATCGAACTCCAGGCCGAGTGCCTGAGCGGCGCCTTCATCGGCAGCATCTGGCACTCCCTGAACCGTGAGGAGTCGGACTTCAAGTACGTCCTCAGCGCCGCCTACAGCACGGCCACCCACGGGACCGCCAAGAACGTCGCCTACTGGGTGACCCGCGGTTTCGATCAGGAGACCCCCGGCTCCTGCAACACCTTCTCCGCCCCCAGGTCCAAGGTCGCCTGACCCCTCCCCTTCTTCTCGCGACCACCCGCCGCCGTTCCCGCGAACACGCGACGGGTGGTCGTTCTTTTCCACCCGGTGCAAGCCACATCCTCCCGGGGTGCGAAACCCACCCCCGCCACCGGCCGACGCGAGACAACCGCAGAACGCGAACACGAGCGGCGACGAAACCATGACATTCAGTAGTCTGGCGACGCCGCCTGAACACCTCTCCCCGTGAGCGCCCTCCACGCCACGGAGCCAGGGCCGGTCCCCCCGCTGGTACAAGGGCAAGGAGAAAGACAAGTTGGACACGCCCGACATCCACTTGCGCGTCCTGGAGACAGACGTCGCCGCGCTCCGCGCGCAGAGCCAGGAGAGCAAGGTGATCAACGCAGGGATCCTGGATGTCCTGAAAGACCTGCGAACCGTGACCACGGAACTCTGGACGGAGATGACCGGTTTCCGCACGGAGATGACGGGCTTCCGTACAGAACTCACGGGTTTCCGCACGGAACTGGACGAGCTCCGCACCGGCCAGGACAGCCTCCGGGCGGAGATGACCGAACTCCGCACGGAAGTGAACGAACTCCGCACCGGACAGGACCCGCACCGCCGCCGGCACCCGTGGCCCCGGGTGTCGGCGGCCCGACTTCCTTGCCCACATCGGATTACACGACCGGCGCCCTACCCTTTGCGGGCGAGCAGGTGGATCTCCTGGAATTGCCGTCGGTCGGTGGGCTGAGGCTGACGCACCATCCGGCCCACCTCGGCGAGCCCGGACTCGCGCAGCATCGCGGCGAGGTGATCCGGCCACCACCGGTACGCCGGTGCGACCGCGTGGTCGAAGACCTGTGTCGGGTGAGACGGATCATCGCTCGCCGAAAAGCCGATCAGCAGGTGACCTCCGGGTGCCAGTACGCGGTGAAACTCCGCCAAGATGACGGGAAGCTCTCGCGGTGGGGTGTGGATGACGGACCACCGCGATAGTACGCCGCCCAGCACGCCGTCGGCGATGTCCAGCGCGGCCATCGAGCCCATCTCGAACCGCAGACCCGGATAGGCCTGCCGAGCCAGTTCGATCATCGCGGGAGACGCGTCGACGCCGGACACCGTCAGCCCAAGTTCATCCAGATAAGCGGTGATATGGCCGGGTCCGCACCCCAGGTCCGCGACCCGACCGTCGCCACCCGCGCTCACGACCTCGGCGAAGGCACCCAAGATCGCGCGATCCATGGGCCTGTCACGCAGTTCCTCGCGGAACAACTGCGCGTACAGGGGGGCGGCGGCATCGTAGGCCTCACGGGTGGCATCGAGGACATCGTGTTCAACCATGCCCGCGACAGTAGTTCCTGACATCGAGACAAGTCGGAAGAATCACGACACATGCTGATACGAGGCTCCCGGTTCCTGTGCTCTGTCGGCTCCTTCGCCCTGGCGGTTCCTTCGCGGAGCGCGCCCGGTTTCCCCGTGACACCGGGCGGCGACTCCCCCGCGAGGGCGCGCCGAGGCCCTCACGGGGCCCGGTGACGGTTTCCCGGCAGTTCGGATGAGACCGAAAGTTTCAGTACCGTCCTGGCGTTTCCCCGCCCCGGAAAGCGCTTGCTTGACACCTCGGACCCCGGACCCAAAGCTGCGCGGAGCGCTCCCATGGTGTGTGGGGGCGCGCATGAGCTCCCACACTCACCGGAGGGAACCAACGTGCGCCACAGAAAAGCGCTGCTGTCGGCCACGGCCGGGGTGCTGGTCGCGGGCCTCGGCCTGGGCCACCTCACCGGCCTCGCCGGCGCCGCCGTCACGGGCCCGGCCTTAAGCGTCGACCTGACCGACCAGCACGCGATCAGCCCCGATATCTACGGCATGAACTTTGCCGACGAGTCGCTCGCCCGCGACCTGCGGCTGCCGGTCCACCGCTGGGGCGGCAACGCCACAACCCGCTACAACTTCCGCAACGACACCACCAACCGGGCCTCGGACTGGTACTTCGAGAACATCCCCAACGACAACCCCAGCCCCGGCGACCTGCCGGACGGCTCGGATACGGACAGGTTCGTCGAACGGAACAAGGCGACCGGCACCCAGACCATCCTCACCGTGCCACTATCAGGCTGGGTGGCCAAGGAACGGGCCAAGGCGTGCGGGTTCAGCGTCGCCAAGTACGGCGAACAGCAGTCCGTCGACCCGTGGGCCACCGACTGCGGCGACGGCAAGAAGCCCGACGGCACGCTGATCACCGGAAACGACCCGAAGGACACCAGCGTCGAGGTCGGCCCGCAGTACGTCAAGGACTGGATCGCCCACCTCAAGGGCAGGTACGGCTCCGCCACCACCGGCGGGGTGAAGTACTACAACCTCGACAACGAGCCCGACCTGTGGCACTCCACCCACCGGGACGTGCGCCCCACGGGACTGGGCTACGACGAGCTGCGCGACCGCACCTACGAGTACGCCGCCGCGATCAAGGAGGCCGATCCGGGCGCCAAGACCCTCGGCCCCGTCGGCTGGGGCCTGAACTCGATCTTCTACTCCGGCCTCGACCAGGACACCTGCAGCAGGACGGGCTGCTGGAACAACCCACCCGACCGGGCGGCACATGGCGGCGTCCAGCTGGGCCCGTGGTACCTGCAGCAGATGAGGGCCTACGAGCAGGAGCACGGCACGCGCATCCTCGACTACTTCGACATCCACATCTACCCGCAGCAGGCCGGCGTGCACAACCAGGACGCCGGTGACGCCGCCACCCAGGAGCGCCGGCTGCGCTCCACCCGGCAGCTGTGGGACCCGGCCTACGTCGACGAGAGCTGGATCAACCAGCCGGTGCGGATGATCCCCCGGATGCGCGAGCTGACCGACCAGCACTACCCGGGCACCAAGGTCGCCATAACCGAGTACAGCTGGGGCGCCTACGGCCACATCAACGGCGCGCTGGCCCAGGCCGACATCCTGGGCATCTTCGGCCGCGAGCGTCTCGATCTGGCCACGCTGTGGACGGCGCCCGAGCCCACCGAACCGGTGGCGCACGCCTTCCGGATGTACCGCAACTACGACGGCGAGGGCGGCGCGTTCGGAGAGACCTCGGTCAGGGCGGCCAGTGCCGACCAGGACAAGCTGGCCGTCTACGCCGCCGAGCGCGCTTCCGACGAGGCGCTCACCCTCGTCGTGGTCAACAAGACCGGCGAGGAGCTGACCAGCGACGTCGCGATCGCCGGCCGCACCGGCTCATCGACCGCCCAGGTCTACCGTTACAGCGCCGCCGACCTGACGGCCATCCAGCGGGCCGCCGACCAGCCCGTGGGCGCGGACGGCTTCACCGGTACCTTCCCGGCCAACTCCATCACCACCGTCGTCATCCCGCCGGGCGGCACCGACCCCGACCCCACGCCCACCCCGACCCCAACCGCGACTCCCACGATCACCCCGACCCCCTCGGCCTCCTGCAGTGTCACCTACACCGTCGTCAACCAGTGGCAGGGCGGCTTCCAGGGCGGTGTGAAGATCACCAACCTGGGCACCACCCCGGTCAGTGGCTGGAAGGTCGGCTGGACCTTCGCAGGAGGCCAGCGGATCACCCAGTCCTGGAACGGCACCCACGCCCAGAACGGCGCGGCCGTCACCGTCACCAACACCTCCTGGAACGGCACCCTCGCCGCGGGCGGCGGCAGCGCCGAGTTCGGCTTCCTGTCGAGCCTGACCGGCACCGCCAACGACAGACCCACCGCCTTCACCCTCAACGGCACCCCCTGCTCCACCGCCTGACCAGCTAGTCCTCCGCGCAAAGGGTCCGTCGGCCGATCTCGCGTCGATCATGGCGGAATGGCGGAATCACCAGGGGTTTCACCGTCATTTCGTCATGATCGACAGAAGGAGTACCTCCACGGGGGCGCTTCTTTCCTCCGGGTGCGAAACGCGGGATCCCCGGGCCGCGCAGGCTCTCGCCATGCCGGCCCGCGAGCGGGAGATGCGCGAGCCTCTTGCACTTGGGCTTCGCCTTCTTGGCGGCCTTCTTGACGGTATTGGCGGTCTTCTTGTCCGAGGCCGTCGTAGGCGAAGATCCCGGTTCCGGCGCGGGTCCGGTTGCCGAGGTGTCCCACTCGTAGGTGGTGACGTTCGATCGAAGAGGGGAAACCGCGCGGGGTCAGGAGCCGGTGCGGGCGAGGACTTCGAGGGGGTCGGCGAGGACCTGGGAGAAGGCCAGTTCGGCGGCGCCGACGAGAGTGGCGTCATCGCCGAGGGCCGAGGTGCGCAGGCGCAGCTGCTCACGGCACGGAGGCAGGGCGTCGAGGGCGAGGCGGCTGCGGACCTGTGCGGCGGAGCCGAGGTAGATCTCCCTGAGCGTGCCCCCGAAGACGACCATGTCGGGGTTGAACAGGTTGACGAGGTTGGAGACGCCCAGGCCGAGCCAGTCGCCGACGCGGCTCAGCGCCGCCTGCGCGACGACGTCTCCGCGGTCGGCGGCGTCGACCGCGGCGCGGACGGCGTCCCTGCCGACCTGGGAGCCGAAGCGGCCGGCGGCCTCCAGAAAGGCACGCTCTCCGACCTCCGCCTCCAGGCACCCGTGCGAGCCGCACCCGCAGAGACGGCCCTTGTCGGGGTTGACGATCATGTGTCCGACCTCGCCGCCGAAACCCAGGTGACCGCCGAGCAGCTGACCGTTGACGATCACTCCCCCGCCGATTCCGACGTCACCGTGAAGGTAGACGAGGTCGCGGCAGCCGACACCGACGCCTCGGGTCTGTTCGGCGAGGGCGGCGAGGTTGGCGTCGTTGCCGACGGTGACCGGCAGGCCGAGGGCGAGCCGGCGGGCCATCTCGTCGGCGAACGGCACGTCGTCCACGGCGACCATGTTGGGGCCGAACCTGACGACCCCGTCGCCGCGGCCCACTCCCCCGGAGAACGCCGCCGCCACCCCGACGCACACCGTGTCCGGCCGTGTCCTGCGGTGCATCTGCCGGGCGAAGGCGGCGAGCGGAGCGACGATCTCCTCAAGGGAGAAGTCCCCGCGTCGCCGTACCGTCTCGCGGCGGTCGAGGATGGTGCCGCCCAGACCGACGCGGGCGGCGACCAGCCGGTCGACGCCCACGTCGAAGGCGAACACGTAGACCCGCGCCGACTCGGGGCGGACCACCAGGGACGGACGTCCCGCCCTGCCCGTCTCCCTGGGGAGCTCCTCCCTGACCAGCCCGGCGGCGGTCAGATCGGCGGTGAGGGCCATGATGGTGCTGCGGTTGAGACCCATCCGGTTGGTGAGTTCCGCACGCGAGGTGGGCCCGCTCAGATGGACGTGCCGGAGCAGGGCCCCAAGGTTGTGACGCCTGATCTCCTCTTGGGAGGGACCTGCCCGCATGGCGTGGTGTTCCTTCGGTTAATCGGAGTCGCTGGTCACCTTAGGCCGGTGGCGGCCGCCCGCTTGCGGGACAGGGCGTCCACCACGGCGGCGAGCAACAGGACCGAACCGGTCACCATGAACTTCACACCGGAGCTGTAGCCCATCAGGCCCATACCGTTCTCGATGACCGCGACCACGGCACCGCCGAGGATGGCGTCCAGCACCCGGCCCTTGCCGCCGAACAGGCTGGTGCCGCCGATGACGGCGGCGCCGACAGCGTAGAGCAGCACGTTGCTGCCGCCGGTGTTGGGGTCGACGGAACTGGCCCGCGAGGCGGCGATGACGCCGCCGACCGCGGCCATGGAGGAACAGATCATGAAGGCGCTGATCTTCATCCGGTCGACGTTGATACCCGCCCGGCGCGCGGCCTCGGCGTTACCGCCGACCGCGTACAGATGCCGGCCGTACGCCGTGCGGCGGAGCACGAACGTCAGGACCAGCAGCAGGACCACGATGATGGGGACCACGAGCGGCATGCCCGCCAGGGAGACGACGGCGACGTTGCGGCTGCGCTCGATGTTGAGGAAGTAGACGGCGAGACCGCCGAGCAGCGCGAGGGCGCCGACCCTCACCGCGATCAGCGAGATCGGGTCGGAGGTCAACCCTCGGGCGGCACGCTTCTGGGAGCGCACCAGTTGGAGTCCGGCGTAGGCGGCGACGCCCACGGCCAGCAGGATCCAGCCCAGCGTGGGCGGCAGGTTCTTGTTCGCGATCGAGAGGATGGTCTCGTCGCGGATGGCGATGATGGTGCCGCCCTTGACAAGCAGCAGGACCAGTCCCTGGAAGGCGAGGAAGGCCGCGAGCGTCACCACGAACGACGGGATGCCGAGTTTCGCGACGATGGAGCCGATCGTGGTGCCGATCACCACACCGGTGAGGATCGCCGCGCCCACCGCCACGTACCAGGGCAGCCCCTGGCTACTGAGCATGATCGCGAGCACCGCGGCGCAGACCCCGCTGGCGAAGCCCGCCGACAGGTCGATCTCACCGAGGAGCAGCACGAACACCAGGCCCATGGCGATCACGGTGACCGCGGCACCCTGGGTGAACAGGTTGGCGAAGTTTCCCGCGGTCAGGAAGGCGGGGCGCAGGATGGCGAAGACCGTGCAGAGCACCACGAGGCCGAACACCGCGGGCAGCGCGCCCATGTCGCCCCCGCGCACCCTTTCGGCGTAGCCGCGGACGTTGCTTCTGATCGAGGGTGCCTCGTGTACGGTCTTCTGCGAGATCGTGGCGGTCATACGGTGACTCCGTTGGTGAGGCCGAGGTCCCCGCTGCGGCCAGAGGTGATCAGTTCGACGACCTGCGCGTGAGTCACGTCCGAGGTCTTGACCTGGGCCGCCATCCGGCCGAGGTAGAGGGTGGCGATCCGGTCGGACACGGCGAAGACGTCGTTCATGTTGTGGGAGATGAGCACGACGGCCAGGCCCTGGTCGGCCAGGCGCCGGACCAGTTCCAGCACCTGCGCCGTCTGGGCGACACCGAGGGCGGCGGTCGGCTCGTCGAGGATGACGACCTTGCTGTTCCACAGCACGGCCTTGGCGATCGCCACCGTCTGACGCTGGCCGCCGGACAGGCTGGCGACGAGCTGGCGGATGGACTTGACGGTCCTGACCGACAGGCTCTCCAGGGTCTTGGCCGCCATCTCCTCCATCGTGTCCTCGTCGAGGACGATGCCGCGCTTGTGCTCGCGGCCGAGGAACATGTTCTGGACGATGTCGAGGTTGTCGCAGAGCGCGAGGTCCTGGTAGACGATCTCGATGCCCAGTTCGGCCGCGTCACGCGGGCTGCCGATCTGGATCGGCTTGCCGTCGAAGAAGTACTCACCGGAGTCGATCGGGTGGATGCCGCCGACGCACTTGACGAGAGTGGACTTTCCTGCGCCGTTGTCGCCGACCAGCGCGGTCACCTCTCCGGCGTACGCGGAGAGGGAGACGTCGTGCAGGACCTGTACGGGACCGAAACTCTTGTCGATCCCGCGGAGTTCCAGTGCGGGGGTCATGGGGTTGTGCTCCCTGTGTTCATTTCGCGCGGCGAAGTTCGCGCGGGTCGGGCGCCTGCGAGCGGCGCCCCGCCCTGTCGCCGTCGCCGGGAGACGCTTCGCATGCCGCGTCTTTTCGGTGTCACAGGGTGGGGGGGTGCCGCGGTCGAGCGCGAAGGTGCGGCCGGCCGGAGGACGACCGGCCGCACCCTCCATGCCCTACTGGATTCCGGCCTCGGTGCACTTGGCGGCGAAGTCGCCGGTGCACAGCTCGTCCTTGGTCACGAAGCCGTCGGCGACGACGTCCTTGACGCTGTCGAAGAAGATCGGCTGCGGGTCGAGGAGGACGGCGGGCACGTCGGCGCCGCTCTCGGTGTCCTTGACCGAGCCGGTCGCCGCGGGCTTCTCACCCTTCGCCAGGCCGATGGCGAGCTCGGCCGCCGCGTCGGCCTCCTTCTTGATCGCCTTGTAGACCGTCATGCACTGGTCACCGGCGAGGATGTTCTGCAGGCCCTGCACGGTGGCGTCCTGGCCGGTGACCGGGACCTTGCCGTTCAGGTTGTTCTTCTTGAGTACCGAGATGGCGGCGTTGCCGAGACCGTCGTTGGCGGCGAGGACGCCGGCGATCTTCGGCTGCTCGGTGAGCATCTGCTCGAAGATCGTGCCCGCCTGGGCGTTGTCCCAGTCGGGGACCGACTGGTCGGGACCCTTGACGTAGTCACCCGAGTCGTACTTGGGCTTGAGCACGCCGTCGTAGCCGTTCTTGAACAGCGTGGCGTTGTTGTCGGTCGGCGAGCCGTTGAGCTCGGCGACGATCGGCTTCTCGGCCTTCTTGTCGGTCAGGCACTTCACCAGGCCCTCACCCTGCAGGGTGCCGACCTTGGTGTTGTCGAAGCTGACGTAGTACTGGGCGCCGCCGTTGAGGGTGAGGCGGTCGTAGTCGATCGTGGCCACGCCCTGCGCCTTGGCCTTGTCGAGCACGGCCTTGCCGGTGCCGCTGTCAAGGTTGACGATCATCAGGACCGTGGCCCCGTTGGTGATCATCTGGTCGGCGATGGTCTGGAACTGGTTCTTGTCGCCCTGGGCGTTCTGGATGTCGTAGGCGACACCCGCGGCCTTGAAGGCCTCCTCCAGGTACTTGCGGTCCGCGGTCTCCCAGCGGGCGGAGGACTTGCTGTCAGGAAGGATGACGCCGACCTTTCCCTCGGCGGCGGGCGCCGTGCTCTCCGCAGGGGCGGCGCTGGTGTCGGGGCTGTCGCTCCCGCAAGCGGTGAGGCCGAGGGTCATCGCCGCGGCGGCGGCGGTAAGGCTGAGGATCCCCTTGCGCATGGTGCACGGGTCCTTTCTTCTCTTCGAAAGACGGGGGGTACGGACGGGCGGCATGCCGAATTCGCGGGTACGGCTGTGCCGGGTCTCGGCTCACCATTCCGTTGAATGTTGTTTGCGGCAACGTATTCCGCCGTTGGCCTGGAGCGCCAGACCTTCCAGAGGTAAAGTTTGTTGTGGCCGGTAACAATCCAGAAACGCACCCTTAACCGTCTCGGGACCGTGTGCGACCCGCCAAGCCAGAGATCACCTGACCACGATCGTTGCCGTCAAACCGCGCCGGGTCGCGCCGTGGCCCGCGACGGAGAACACCCCCACGGTTCACGCGTAACGGCCGCGAAGGCACTTGATCGTCTGTGCTTGCCGCGGATCGCGTTCGCGGCTCGCCCGTCGGTTCGGTCGGCTCGGGTGAGCAAAGGAGCCGAGGTCTGCCGGAGATCGTCCGAGGCGGCTCTCCTGGCGACGGCGGTACTCACCGCCCTGCCCGCACGCCTGGCGGCCCGCCGGCCCGTGGCGCGGTCGCTCAGCACGGAAACGGCATGACCGGCCCCGCTCAGCAGTGGAACCCCTCAAAAAAAGCACGGAACCGCCCGGCGGGATGGTGTCCCGCCGGACGGTTCTCGTCCGGGGTGTGCCCCCGAGCGGGCGAGGCCGGCGTGCGGCCCCGCCCCCCTGCTCAGCTCTTGGCGAGCAGGGAGCGCAGGACGTACTGCATGATGCCCCCGTGCCGGTAGTAGTCGGCCTCTCCGGGAGTGTCGATGCGCACGATCGCCTGGAACTCCTTGTCGTCGGCCCTCACCGTCACGGTCTGCGGGACGCCACCCTCGTTGAGTGCCTCGACGCCGATGACGTCGAAGGTCTCCTCGCCGGTCAGGCCCAGCGAACTCGCCGTCTCCCCTTCGGGGAACTGCAGCGGCAGCACGCCCATGCCGATCAGGTTGGAGCGGTGGATGCGCTCGTAGGACTCCGCGATGACGGCGCGGACGCCGAGCAGGGCGGTGCCCTTCGCCGCCCAGTCGCGCGAGGAGCCCGAGCCGTACTCCTTGCCCGCGAGGACGACGAGCGGGATGCCTGCGGCCTGGTAGTTGGCCGAGGCGTCGTAGATGAAGGACTGCGGACCGCCCGGGGCGGTGAAGTCGCGGGTGTAGCCGCCCTCCACGCCGTCGAGCAGCAGGTTCTTCAGCCGGATGTTCGCGAAGGTGCCGCGGATCATGACCTCGTGGTTGCCGCGGCGCGAGCCGTAGGAGTTGAAGTCCTTGACCCCGACGCCGTGTTCCTTCAGGTAGTCGGCGGCGGGGGTGCCGACCTTGATCGCGCCCGCCGGGGAGATGTGGTCGGTGGTGACCGAGTCGCCCAGCTTCGCGAGCACCCGGGCGGCGGAGATGTCGGTCACCGGCTCCGGCTTGGGCGGCATGCCCTCGAAGTAGGGGGCCTTGCGGACGTAGGTCGAGTCCGGGTCCCACTCGAAGGTGTTGCCGGTCGGGATCGGCAGCGAGCGCCAGGTCTCGTCGCCCTTGAACACGTCGGCGTAGTCGTGCAGGAACATCTCCTGGTCGATCGAGGAGGCGACGACCGCCGCGATCTCCTCGGGCGCCGGCCAGATGTCGGCGAGGAACACCGGCTCGCCGTCCGAGCCCACACCCAGCGGCTCGTTGTTCAGGTCGAGGTCCATGGTGCCCGCGAGGGCGTAGGCGACGACCAGCGGCGGCGAGGCCAGGTAGTTCATCTTGACGTCGGGGTTGATCCGGCCCTCGAAGTTGCGGTTGCCCGACAGCACGGCGGTGACCGCGAGGTCGTTGTCCTGGATCGCGGCGGAGATCTCCTCCTGCAGCGGGCCCGAGTTGCCGATGCAGGTGGTGCAGCCGTAGCCGACGAGGTTGAAACCGATCTTGTCGAGGTACGGCTGCAGGCCGGAGCGCTCGAAGTAGCCGGTGACGACCTGCGAGCCGGGGGCAAGGGAGGTCTTGACCCACGGCTTGCGGGTCAGGCCCTTCTCGACCGCGTTCCTGGCGAGCAGTGCGGCCCCCATCATGACGTATGGGTTGGAGGTATTGGTGCAGCTGGTGATGGCGGCGATCGTCACCACGCCGTGGTCGATCTCGAAGTCGGTGCCGTCGGCGAGGGTGACCCGCACCACCTTGTGCGGCCGGTCTCCGTTGAGCTCGGCCGGGTTCGGCTTGTCGCCGTTGCTCTGGTGGGAGACGGCCGGGGGGTCGGAGGCGGGGAACGACTCGCCGGACGCCTCGTCGAGCGGGCCCTGGACGCTCGACACGTAGTCCTTGACGGCCGCGCGCCAGGCGCTCTTGGCGTCCGAGAGCGCGATGCGGTCCTGGGGGCGCTTGGGGCCGGCGATCGACGGGACGACCGTGGACAGGTCAAGCTCGATGTACTCGGAGAAGACCGGCTCGGTGGCCTCGGGGTCGAGCCACATGCCCTGGGCCTTGGCGTAGGCCTCGACGAGGGCGACCTGCTCGGCGGAGCGGCCGGTCAGCGTGAGGTAGTCGGTCGTCTGGCCGTCGATCGGGAAGATCGCGCAGGTCGAGCCGAACTCGGGGCTCATGTTGCCGATCGTGGCCCTGTTGGCCAGCGGCACGCTGGAGACTCCGTCGCCGTAGAACTCCACGAACTTGCCGACGACACCGTGCTTGCGGAGCATCTCGGTGATCGTGAGGACCAGGTCGGTGGCGGTGGCTCCGGCGGGAAGCTTGCCGGTCAGCTTGAAACCGACCACGCGCGGGATGAGCATGGAGATCGGCTGGCCGAGCATCGCGGCCTCGGCCTCGATGCCGCCGACGCCCCAGCCCAGGACGCCGATGCCGTTCTCCATGGTGGTGTGGGAGTCGGTGCCGACGCAGGTGTCGGGGTATGCGGCCAGCACGGTCCTGCCGTCGATCTCGACGCTTCGCGTCATCACGACCCGGGCGAGGTGCTCGATGTTGACCTGGTGCACGATGCCGGTGCCCGGCGGGACGACCTTGAACTCGTCGAAGGCGGTCTGGCCCCAGCGCAGGAACTGGTAGCGCTCGCGGTTGCGCTCGTACTCCCGTTCGACGTTGCGCTGGAAGGAGTCGGCCCCGCCGAAGAAGTCGACGATGACCGAGTGGTCGATGACCATCTCGGCCGGGGCGAGCGGGTTGATCCTGGCCGGGTCGCCGCCCAGGTCGCGGACGGCCTCGCGCATGGTGGCCAGGTCGACGACGCACGGGACGCCGGTGAAGTCCTGCATGATCACGCGGGCCGGCGTGAACTGGATCTCCACGTTCGGGTTCGCCTTCGGGTCCCACTGGCCGATCGCGCGGATGTGGTCGGCGGTGATGTTCGCGCCGTCCTCCGTGCGGAGAAGGTTCTCCAGAAGGATCTTCAGGCTGTACGGGAGACGCCCCGAGCCCTCCACGGCGTCCAGCCGGTAGATCTCGTATTCCGCGTCACCGACGCGGAGCGTGTCACGGCTGCCAAAGCTGTTCGCGGACACGGTTCGCCTCCCTCATCACCTGATGTCTGCCGCGCCGGCACATAGGGCGCGATTGAATCCTGCCGCACCGCCCGAGCGCCCCGAACTGTTAGGTCTGCCTAACTTCCAGGTCACCGACAGGCCGCGACAAATGTCTCGATATCAAGATATCCCTCCGGGTATCTCGACATCAAATTACCCCCCAGTATGATCACTGTGGAGCGAGCCGGAGGTACAGCAGCCCGAGAACGACGACGGAAAGTACCGGAGCGAGAAACTTCTGCTCGAAGGCACGCCCCGTCTTGATGCCGATCTTCCACGGCAGCAGCCACTTCTGCCGCATCGGCCAGAGCACCGGACACCCCTTCTCCGTGCAGCAGTCACCCACGACGTGGGTGAGGCATCCGATCGCGACCGCCAGCCCCAGCCAGGCGTATCCCACGTTGTCACTGCGGAACACCACGAACAGCCCGGCCGTCATACCGATGTTGAGCATCGCCGAGGCGAACTTCTTGCCCGGGATGCCGATGCCGATCGCCCGCAGTGCGAGGCCGATGAGCAGCACCACCAGGATGTCACGGCCGATCGGATAGGTGTTGGCCAGGTAGTGGGCGCCGAAACCCGCGGCGACCGCGAAGACCAGCGAGTGGGTGGCGTTGCGATGGCCACCGGCGAGCCAGGAGACCGCCTTGCTCAGCCCCCAGGTGACCGGCCCGAACGTCTGCGCGATCGTCGCACTCGGATGGTCGAGGTCCGGCAGCATCGCGGCACCGGCGCAGATGATGGCCCCGGCGACGAACTCGGCCGGGTTGAGCGCGTTCACCATGACGCCGGTCTCGATGAACCTGGACGTCTCGGTCAGCAAGGGCAGCGCGGCCAGCGCGGGCGCCACACCCAGCCAGGCGATCGCACCCGTCAGCGCATGCGTATGCCCCATCATCGGTCAAACACCCCCATCAAGATCACCTTGGGAGACTGTACGTCAAAGCCTCCTCCAGATGGAGGACCGTGCCATTGCACACCATCGGCGTGTCGCAGGGGCGGAACGGCCCCGGCACGCGAACACTGATCGTTTTCCGCCGACTCCAGGGTCGCCCGAAGGCGACGATGGCCCGTTTCGATCTCTCCGCCCCTTCACGAAAGATGACCGCCATCCGCATCTTCCTACGAATGAGCAACGGATGGAACGGGCGAACAGTGCCTGGAACGGCGAACGGGGAGCTCGCGGTGGAGCGGTCGCCCTCATGAGGCGGGTCTCGCGCGGGGAGCCCTCCGGGGAGTCTTCACCGGAGATCGGGACGCGCACCCGGGAGGGTCGCGATGAAGCGCGGACATGCGAAAACGACAGACGGGACCGTTCCGTACCGAAAGCACCCCCCAGCCCTTCCGGTACGGAACGGATCCCGTCTACGTCCTTTGTAACGTGCAGGTCTCAGGACTTGTTCCAGAATCCGGCAAGAATTACGTGATCTGCCTCACTTCTACTTAGAGTAATCAAAAATTACTCTAAGTGATCATGGATCAATGCCCCTATTTCATGACACGGGGTTGTCGTCAGAATGTTCTCGATATATCTTTGAAGCATCGAGAGCGATCAAAAGACGATCGCGGTACGGAGGTACGACATGACACCGTCGAACGCGATGGGTGGCCCCTGGGCCGGATTCGGATCCCACGAGGTCAGGCGCGAGATGAAGCGCGCGGCCAGGGAGGCATGGCGGCGGATGGCCGCCGGATGGCACGAGGGCGGCCCGGAGCACGGCCCTCGCACGCCACACCACGGACACCACGAGGGCGGGCCACGCGAGCACCGGCACCGCGGCCACCGCGGCGGCCCCTTCCCCTTCGGCCCCGGGTTCCCCTGGGACCTTGGCCGGGGCGGCAGGGGGGGCAGAGGCCCGTTCGGCGGGGGCCCCTTCGGCGGCGGGCCGCCGTTCGGACGCGGACGCAAGGCGAAGCGCGGCGACGTCCGCGCCGCGATCCTCGCCCTGCTCACCGAGTCCCCCCGCAACGGCTACCAGATCATCCAGGAGATCGAACGGCGCAGCGAAGGCGGCTGGAAGCCGAGTCCCGGAGCGGTCTACCCGGCCCTGCAGCAGCTCACCGACGAGGGCCTCGTCCTGGCCGAGGAGAACGAGGGCCGCAAGACCTTCAGCCTCACCGACGCCGGACGCGCCTACGTGGCCGAGCACTCCGAGGAGGTGCGCGCCCCGTGGGAGGAGATGACGCCCGAGGTCGACGACAGCACCTGGGAGCTGATGGACATCACCCGCCAGTCGGGGTTCGCCATGCTCCAGATCCTGCAGACCGGCAGCGACGCGCAGATCCGGCAGGCGAAGCAGACCCTGATCGAGACGCGCCGCAAGCTCTACCAGATCTTGGCCGACGGCGACACCGGCGAGGAGTGACCTGACCATGATCCCCCGAGACGACCTCCGCATCGGAGACGCCGAGCGTGACGTGGCGATGGAGTCCCTGCGCGAGCACTACGCGCAGGGCCGCCTGACCCGTGAGGAGCTCGACGAACGCCTCGAACTGACCCTGTCCGCGCGGACGGGCGGCGAGCTGGCCCGGGTGAGCGCGGACCTTCCCGGCCCGCACGCCTGGCGGCAGGAGGAGCCCGAGAGCTCCCGGGGTCCCTGGGGCGCGGGAGCCCCCTGGGGCCCCGGATCGCCCTGGGGGCCGGGCGGAGGGCCGTGGGGGCCGGACGGAAGGCCGGGTGGGCGCCGCGGGCATGCCCACTCCTGGGGCCCTCCCCGGCCCGGGGGCCACCGCCACCCCGGCTGGAGCCACCACCGCATGGGCCGCCACATGGGCCACCGCGGCGGGCATCCGCTCTTTCCCCTCATGTTCCTGGTGCTGGTTGCCGGGGTGCTGATCGGCGGATTCGGGGTGCTCAAGTTCGTCTTCCTCGCCTGGCTGGTGATCGCCGTGCTGGGAATGCTCCACCGCGGACGGGGGCGCTCCAGAAGGCGCCACGACCGGGTCGGCCCCCCTGCCTCGTTCTGATCTCCTCCCGGGTCGCTTCCGCCCCTGCCCCGATCGGCTCTGGGCGAGCGGTCGGCCCGCCGTTCCCCGGAGCCTCTCGTGCCGGCCGGCACGAGAGGCTCCGACCCGTCAGGTGAGGGACTCCCGCAGCCGCCGCATCTCCTGCGCGATCCCGTCCAGCGTCCAGTGCGCGTTCAGACCACTCGGGTTGGGCAGCACCCACACCGCCGCGCCGCCGATCCGGGACTCCTGCGGCCCGATCACCGCCTTGGGAACGCCGAACGCCTGCCGGTAGGCGGTCACCCCCGCCACCGCCAGCACCTTCGGCCGGACCTCGGCGACCAGCCTCCCCAGCCGTTCCCCGCCCGCGCGAAACTCCTCGGCGGACAGCTCCGCCGCCCGCGCGGAGGGCCGCCGCACCACGTTGGTGATGCCCAGCCCGTAGGAGGGAAGCAGGTCCTGCTCGGCGGGGGACAGCAGCCTGGGGGTGAAGCCCGAGCGGTACAGCGCGGGCCAGAAACGGTTGCCGGGCCGGGCGAAGTGGTGGCCGGTGGCGGCGGAGTACAGGCCGGGATTGATCCCGCAGAACAGCACCTCCAGGGCGGGCCCGAGGACGTCCTCGATCGTCGCCTCCCCCGCCGCCTCAAGCTCGGCACGGCTCGGCCGCGCGGCGGCCCGCACTCCGGAGGGCACGCGTCCCGCGGGCGGGGCACTCCGCTGTTTCCTGGACGGCACGATGTGAACCTAACCCATCTCCTCCCCCGCCCCAGCAGAAAAGCCGAGTGGTTCGTCCTTTCCGCGTCCTCCTCCGGAGGCGAGGGCTACCGGAACGCGGGGGGGTAGGGGCGGGGGAGTACCCGGTCCGTGAAGCGTCAACCCCGCCCCGCGCAACCGCGACGGGAGAACTCCGGCCCTCACCCCGGGGAGAGAGTCAAAGACGGGGATCGACCGGTTCGGACTCCAGCGCCAGGACGGCGAAGACCGCCTCGTGCACCCTCCACAGCGGCTCCCCCTCGGCCAGTCGGGAGAGCGCCTCAAGACCCAGCGCGTGCTCGCGCAGGGCGAGCGAGCGCTTGCGGCCCAGGAAGCGGCGGCGCAGGACGTCCAGACTCTCGGTGTAGTCGGGACCGTAGATGATCCGCAGGTACTCCCGCCCGCGCACCTTGATCCCGGGCTGTACCCGGCTGCGCCCGTCCGGCGGGTCCACCGGCTTGACGACCATCCCCTCGCCGCCCTCGGCGGTCAGCGCCGACCACCACGCCGTGGCCGTCTCCGTCGACTCCGGCGAGGTCGGATCCGCGAACACGTGCCGGGTGGGCGCGATCAGCGGATCGTCGAGCCGGGACAGCAGGTCCAGGTGCCAGGAGTGCGGCTCCTGGATCGCGGTCGCCCGGCCCTCGCAGGCGAGGATCTGGAACGGTGCCAGGCGAAGGTCCTCCACCCCGGAGACAGGCCAGCAGTAACGCGCATATGCCTGCCTGAAACGGGCAGCGTTGGTGGAACGGCGTCGGGTGCGGTCCAACAGATCGCCCACATCCAAGCCGCGCCCGGCCGCCGCTTCCAGCACGGTGACCGCCTCGGGCAGCACCGCGCGGGCCGCGGCGCCCACCGACGCGTACTGGCCGCGGATCAGCCCTTCGGCCTTGGCCGACCAGGGCAGCAGCTCGCAGTCGAGGACGAGCCAGTTCGATCCCAGCTCCTCCATCAGCGGCGCGCACACCCGCCTGAGCCTGTCGACCAGTTCGGTGGTGTCGGGGAAGAACGACCTTCCCGTACGGGTGTAGACCGTTCCGGCGGTGCCGTCGGTGATCCCGAACCGCGCCGCCGCCGCCTCGGGGTCGGCGGCCAGCACGGCCACCGCCCGCGAGCCCATGTGCTTCTCCTCGCACACCACCCGGGTCACCCCGGCCGCGGCGAACTCGGCGAACGCCTCGGCCGGGTGCTCCAGGTAGCCGTCGAGGCGGGAGGTCTCCGGGGGCGCCATTGTCGGCGGCAGGTAGACCAGCCAGCGCGGGTCGACCGCGAACCGGCTCATGATCTCCAGGGCCGCGGCCGAGTTCTCCTCCCGGATCTTGACGCGGCCACCGCCGTGGCGCACCTCGATGTGGCGGGTGCCCCGCACGTCCTCGACGGAGAGCAGGCCGGGGTCGCGGTGGCCGGGGGCGGTGAGCGGCCTGACCGGCTTGTACCAGACGCGCTCGGCGGGTACCGAGACGATCTCCCGCTCCGGGTAGCGCAGCGCGGTCAGTCGCCCGCCGAAAACCACCCCGGTGTCCAGGCAGAGCGTGTTGTTGATCCACTCGGGCTCGGGAACCGGCGTGTGACCGTAGACGACCATGGCCGACCCTCGGTACTCGCGTGCCCAGGGGTAGCGAACCGGCAGGCCGTACTCGTCGGTCTCACCGGTGGTGTCGCCGTACAGCGCGAAGGAGCGGACCCTGCCCGAGGCACGGCCGTGGTAGGCCTCCTTGAGCCCGGCGTGGGCGACGACGAGCCTGCCCCCGTCGAGCTGGTAGTGGCTGATCAGCCCGTCCATGAAGGCGAGCGCCTCGCGCCTGAACTCCTCCGGCTCGGCGGCCAGTTGGTCCAGCGACTCCTGAAGGCCGTGGGCCACCCTGACCTTGCGGCCGTTGAGCGCGCGGGCCAGCTTCTGCTCGTGGTTGCCCGACACGCACAGCGCGGTCCCGGCCGCGACCATGCCCATGACCAGCCGCAGTACGCCCGGCGAGTCCGGCCCCCGGTCCACCAGGTCGCCGACGAACACCGCCGTCCTGCCCTCGGGGTGTACGGCCCCCGCGCCGCCGGGGTCGATCTTCCAGCCGAGGTCGCGCAGCAGCGCCTCCAATTCGGCACGGCAGCCGTGCACGTCGCCGATGATGTCGAACGGGCCGGTCAGCTCTCGCCTGTCGGTCCACGCCTTCTCGGTGACGACCGTGGCGGCCTCGATCTCCTCGGCCCCGCGCAGCACGTGGACCCGGCGGAAGCCGTCACGCGAGATCCTGCTCATGGAACGGCGCAGCTCCTTGCGCTGCCTGACGACCACGCGCGCCCCGAAGTCCCTGTCGGGCCTGGTCTCGTTGCGCGCGATCGCCAGCTCCTCCGGCACGTCCAGGACGATCGCGTCGACCAGCACGTTGTGCGACTTCGCGAGCTCGACCAGCTGCTTGCGCGCCTCCCACTGGACGTTCGTGGCGTCCACGACCGTCAGCAGCCCGCGCCGCAGCCGGGTGCCGACGATGTAGTGGAGCACGTCGAAGGCGTCGGGGGTGGCGGCCTGGTCGTTCTCGTCGTCGGAGACCAGGCCCCGGCAGAAGTCGGAGGAGATCACCTGGGTCGGCGCGAAGTGCCTGGCGGCGAAGGTCGACTTGCCGCTGCCGGACACCCCCACGAGCACGACCAGCGACATCTCCGGTACGGCGATCTCAGTCATCTCCACCTCCCGCGTCTCCCGCGCCCGCGTGCCCGTCCGTGTTCACGTTCACGGGGCCTCTCACGCTCGTGTGGCCCGCCGCGCCCACGACCCCGCCCGTGCCCGTGGAACCTTCGGTGCCTCCGGAACCGCCCGACGCGCCCGCGAGGCCGAACAGGGCCATCTGGGTGGGTGGTCCCACCTCGGGGTCGTCGTCGCCGATCGGCAGGAACTCGACGCGGTAGCCGTACTCGCCGCACACCTTCGCCGCCCACGCGCGGAACTCGGCGCGAGTCCACTCGAAGCGGTGGTCGGGGTGGCGCATGCCGTCCAGGGACTCGTAGCGGACGTTGTGCTCGACGTTGGGGGTCGTGACGATCACGTGTCCCGGCCGCGCCGCTCCGAAGACCACCCGCTCCAGCGCGTCCAGGCGCGGTGGATCGACGTGCTCGACGACCTCCATCAGCACCGCGGCGTCGTATCCGGCGAACCGGGCGTCGGTGTAGGTGAGCGCCCCCTGGAACAGCTCCAGCCGCTCTCGCCGTCGCTCCGGCATCCGGTCGAGTTTCAGCCGCCTGGCCGCGAACGCCAGCGCCCGGGAGGACACGTCCACCCCGGTCACCCTGGTGAAGCGGGGCCGTTCGAGCAGCGCTCCGACCAGCCGGCCGGAACCGCAGCCGAGATCGATGACGGTGCTCGCGTCCAGCCCTTCCAGGGTGGCGAGCACGGCCTCCAGACGCAGGGTGTTCAACGGGCGCCTGACGGCACCGGCGGGCGAGGAACCTTCTTGGGAGGCCCCACTCGCGGGACCGCTCCGCCCGGCGTACTCCTTTTCGGCGAGGTCCTCCCCGATGGAACTCCCCCCGACGGAGCCCTCCTCGGCGGCCCTCTCCGCGGCGGTGTCCTCCCCGTCTTTCCCCGCGTGATCCCCTGTGGCGACCTCGGCCGCGGGATCCTCCTCGACCGGGGGTTCGAGGTCCTCCTCCACGTCGTCGCCGATCTCGGCGAGGCGGGCGAAGGCCGTACGGGTGAGGGCCCAGCGACGGCCGAGGTAGCGGCGGGTGATCAGACCCCGGTCGGGGTGGGAGGCGAGCCACGACCCGCCCGCCCTGATCAGCTTGTCCACCTCGTCGGGGGCCACCCAGTAGTGCTTGGCGTCGTCGAGCACAGGAAGCAGCACGTAGAGCTGGTTGAGCGCGTCGGCCAGGCGGACCTCCCCGCGCAGCACCAGCCGCACGTAGCGCGAGTCGCCCCACTCGGGAAACTCCTCGTCGAGCGGGAGTGCGGTCGCCTCGACCCGCCAGCCCAGCGGCTCGAACAACCGGTGCGCGAGCCCGGGACCGCCCCTGCACGGCAGCACGGGCAAGGTGATCTCCAGTGGGATCGGCCCGGCGGCCAGCTCGGGACGGCTCGCACAGCGCCCGGTACGCGCCGTACGGAACACGTCGGCCAGCGCCACGGCGAGCAGTGAGGAGGCGGCGTAGGGCCGGTCGTTGACGTACTGGCCCAGCGTGTAGTCGGGCGTGGCGCGGTCGCGCGAGCGCACCAGGCGGATCGGGTCGACGTCGAGCATCAGCGCCGCCGTGCAACGCTCCTCGCCCGCCTCGGGGTAGAGGACACGTGCCACGCCGTACGACTGCCCGAACTCCTGGACCCGGTCGGGATGCTTGTGCAGCAGGAAGCCGAGGTCCGTGGCGGGCCGCACGGTGGTGGAGATCGTCAGTAACACCCGGCCCAGTGTGCCGCACGCCCTCCTGGACGGCCATCGGTTAACGGGCGGGCCGGTCCGCGGCCGACCCGCCCGTGAACGGCGCGCACCCCGCCTCCCGTGAGCCGCGCCCCGCCCCGGTCGTTCCGCCGGTGACGCGGTGACCTCGGGCGCCAGAAAGGAGCGGACCCCGTCCACGAGCGGTGACGTGGATGTGGATGACGCGAAGGCCCGCGACCTACACGCGGAACAGGATCTCGTCCGCGATGAGCTCAAGGTGGTCGAGATCGTCCAGGTCCAGCACCTGCAGGTAGATCCGCTCGGCGCCCAGCTCGGCGAACCGGCCGATCTTCTCGGCAACCTCGGCGGGGGTGCCCGCCAGACCCGCCGCCCGCAGCGCGGCGAGGTCCTGCCCGGTCGCCGCGGCCCGCCGCTCGATCTCCGCGTCGTCGGAGCCGACGCAGACGGTCTGCGCCACGGACAGGATCACCGGCTCCCTGCCCTCCACCTCACACGCCTTCCTGACCCGGTCGAAGGCCTCCGAGGTGTCCTCGGGAGTGCGGAACGGCACGTTGTACTCGTCGGCGAACCGGGCGACCAGACGCGGGGTGCGCCTGGCGCCGGTGCCGCCGATGATGATCGGCGGCTTCGGGCTCTGCGCGGGCTTGGGCAGCGCGGGCGAGTCGGCCAGCCTGTAGTGGGCGCCCTCGAAGGAGAAGGTCTCGCCCACCGGCGTGGTCCAGAGCCCGACAAGTATCTCCAGCTGCTCCTCGAACCGCCCGAACCGCTCGCCGACCGGCGGGAACGGGATGCCGTACGCGATGTGCTCGGCGTCGTACCAGCCGGTGCCCAGGCCCAGCTCGACCCGCCCGCGGCTCATCTGGTCGACCTGGGCCACACTGATCGCGAGCGGGCCCGGCAGCCGGAAGGTGACCGGCGTGACCAGGGTGCCGAGACGGATCGTGGAGGTGTCCCTGGCCAGGCCCGCCAGGGTCGTCCAGGCGTCGGTGGAGCCGGCCCCCGCGTCGCCGGGGCCGAGTCGCATGTAGTGGTCGGAGCGGAAGAAGGCGTCGAACCCCAGCCGCTCCGCGGCCAGCGCTACCGCCAGCAACTCGTCGTAGGTGGCACCCTGCTGCGGTTCAGTGAAGATCCTCAACTTCATGAGAGCCATTATCCGGGCACTCCGGACGGCATCCGCTGAAAGCCCGCGCCACGGCGGGAACGCTTGCTAACGTTCTGGCCTCTGACGCAACGGGTAGCGGGTCGACCACTCACAGCGATCACCCCCCCTTGGTCGTCGAGGAGGGGATCACATGTCTGTGGCGACCGAACGCCCCGGCACCCGCAGGACCCGCGAGCCCGGCACTCCGCCCCGGCCCCTCGTGGTGCTCGCCTCGATCGCGCTCGCCACGGGCACCGGGACCGCGATCTGGCTGCTGCCCTCCAGGGCGCACGGCGAGTGGGCCGTCGTCGGGCAGGCCGGGCCGAGTGCGACGTCCTCGGGGCCGGTCCCGGGACCGACGGCCACGCCGTCGCCCACACCTGCCGTCGTCCGCCCGTCGGGCTTCGTGACGTTCGTGGACGCGGCCCGCGGGCCGCGTTTCAACCTGTCGAGGGAGATGAGGAGGGGCCATGTGCGCTGGTTCACGCTGGGCCACCTCACCGCCGGGCAGAAGGGCTGCGTGCCCAGGTGGGGAGGGCTCGGGGCGCGGGTCGGCGACCCGCTCCCCGATCGGCTCGCCCCGCTGCGCGCCGCGGGCGGGAACGCGGGAATCGCCTTCGGCGGCCCCGAGGGGCGCGAGCTCGCCGCGGCCTGCTCCGATCTGGCCAGGCTCACCGCCGCCTACCGCCGGGCTATCGGTGTCTTCGGCGCCGACTACATCGACTTCGAGGTCCACGACCTCGGGGATGACGCCGTCGTGCTGCGGCGGGCCAGGGCGATCGCGGCCCTGCAGCGCGAGGCCGTCCGCGAGGACCGTTTCCTCACCGTGAGCTTCACCCTGCCGGTCACGAGGGCGGGCCTGTCCCCGGGCGACCAGGAGATGCTCCGGGCCACCCGGTCGGCGGGCGCCGAGATCGCCGCCGTCAACCTCCTGGCACCCGTCGGCACCGCCCCGGGCGCCGGGAGCCGCCTGCGCCCGATCGCCTCGGCCGTCCGTGCCGCGCATCCGCAGATAGCCCGTTCCCTGGGCGAGAGCGCCGCCTGGCATCGGATCGCCCTCACGCCCGTGCTCGCCAGGTCCGGCGACCTCACGCGACTGGAGGCCCGCAGGCTCGCCGCCTTCAGCAGCCGCAACCACCTGGCGTGGATCTCCGCCAGGGGCGCGGCCCTCTCCCCCGGCATCGCCAGGTTCCTCATCGGCGCGACGCGCTAGACAAGCGCCTCCTTTGGGGTTATGAATGGGTTATAACCCTTCTGTAACCCCAAGGGGGCGACCTAATGCCGAAGATCAATGTCTACCTGCCGGACGAGCTGGCCGAGGCGGTGAAGAAGGCGGGCGTGCCGGTCTCCGCCGTCTGCCAGCGGGCTCTGGAGCAGGCCGTACGGCGGGTGACCGCCATCCGCGAGACGGCGCTCGGCGCCTCCGGCCTCGACGACCTGACGGCGCGCCTCACTCACTTCACCCCGCGGGCCAGGGAGGTGGTGAAGCTCTCGGTGGAGCAGGCGAGGGCCCTGGGCGCGACGGAGGTCGGCACCGAGCACCTGCTGGGCGGCATGCTCGCCGAGGGAGGCAATCTAGCGCTCCAGGTTCTCGGCGCCCTGGAGATCGACCCCGAGGAGGTGCGGCGCCGCCTGGACCGGCTCGGCCTCGACGCCCCGGCCCCTGTCGCCGAGACCACCTCTTCCGAGTCCGACCTCACCTTTGGCGCTCCGGCGGCGGCGGCCCTGGAGATGACCGTCACCGAGGCCACCTCGCTCGGCCACAACTACGTCGGTTGCGAGCACCTGCTCCTCGGGCTGGTCGCGGAACCGGACGGCGCGGCCGGGCGCATCCTGCGGGAGCTGGGCGCCGAGCACCGGCTGACCCGCCACGCGGTCTCGGCCGCACTCGCCGGATACGTCCACCTGAGAGCGCAGACCCGGACCGCCACCACTCCCCCGGTCACCCCCCCGGTCCTGCCCGCCGACGCGGCGAGCGCCCTGTCGGCGGCCGTACGCGAGGAACTGCGCCCCGTCCTGCTCAGGCTCGAACGACTGGAGGAGCGCCTCGGCCCGGCGGACGAGGCGTAGTCGTGGACGCGCCCACCCACGCGACCACGTCCCCGCCCGTACCCACGCCCACTCCCCGTTCCGTACACCCGGTCCTGTGCCTGGCCGCGGGCGTGATCGCACGGCTGGTCACGGGGGTGACCGTCGGCGTGCTCGTGGGGATGGGTTCCGGCGTGTTCGCCGGGGTGCCGGCGGGCATGATCGCGGGCATGATCGTGCGCCTCCCGTGCGCGGGGAGGGCACGGCACCAAAGATCCCTTCCATGACCGGCCGACCGGCATCGCTCACACCTGCGCACACCTGGCGGGATGCTCGCGACTTCACCTCTGCCCGCGCACGAGCCAACGGAGTGACACCGTCGAAGGGCCGTCCCCGGAGAGAGGCGAAGGTGCACCGGTGACAGGGGACCGCTACCCGCTCTCCTCTGTCTCGTCTGGGTCGCGGATGGGGATCCTGGCCACGAAGCGCGCGCCGCGTTCGGAGTCCTCGATGGTCAGCGTCCCGCCGTGGCGCTCGGCGATTCCTCTGGCGATCGCGAGGCCGAGTCCGGTGCCTCCCTGGTCCTTGCTGCGGGCGGCCTCCAGCCGCGCGAAGCGCTGGAACACGTACTCCCGCTGGTCGGGAGAGATCCCGGGCCCGTCGTCGCCGACCTCCAGCACGGCGTCGCCCCCCTCTCGGCGGACCGAGACCGTGACCGTGGAGGTGGCGTGCCGCTCGGCGTTGTCCAGGAGGTTGGCGATCAGCCGGGCGAGCTGGAGCCGGTCCGCGGTGACCACCACGTCCGGCTGGGGGTCGGCCACGACCCTCGCCCGGCGGACACGGCGGGCGAGTTCGGAATCGGCCAGTTCACTCAGGTCCACCCGTTCCCCGAGGTCGACGCCGCCCGCGTCGACCCGGGCGAGTTCGAGCAGGTTGGTGACGATCGCCTGCAGCCGGTGGAGGCTGTCCAGGAGGGCGTCCGCCGTGGCGGGCCAGTCGGCCTCCTTCGGATGCAGCAGCGCCTCCTCCACCTGGGTGCGCATGGCGGTGATGGGACTGCGCAGATCGTGGGAGGCGTCGTAGGCGAACCGCCGTTCCCGCTGGAGCGCCGCCTCCAGCCGGTCCAGGGTCTGGTTCACGATCTCGGCCAGTTGCCGGATCTCGTCGTGGTGCTCGGGCACCGGCACCCTGCGGCCCGGGTCGGTCGAGGTGATCTCGGCCAGCTCGGCGCGCATCGCCTCGATGGGGACGAGGGTCTTGCCGACCGTGCGGTAGGTGCCGACCGCCGTGACTCCGACCAGCAACGCGGATCCGCCCAGCAGCGCGGCCAGCAGGAAATGGTGAACATACGGCGGGACGACGGGCTCGGCACCGTAGATGATCCAGTGGTCTCCGTGCGCGTGGACCCGCAGGCCCACGACGATCACACACGCGTCGGGTTTCGGCGTGCCGCAGACGACCCCGCCCTTCGGCGAGAACTCCTCCGGAGGGACGAAGGAGGCCATGCGCGGCTTGCCGGTCATCCGGGAGTTCGCCGCCACGACCCGGCCGGTCGGTCCCACCACCTGAAGGGCCACGATGCCCAGTTCGGGGAGCACCGGGGGCAGCCGGTCACGCAGGAGGAGAGGAAGCACGCGCAGCTTCACGCGAAGGATTCGGTCGGCACGGTCCTCCGTCGCGTCCTGGTAGGCGCCCACCAGGATCAACGCGCAGAAGGTCGTGCACAGCAGCGCCATCACGACACCGGCCAGCACCGTCATCCGGGCCCGCACGGACCAGTCGCGCCGCATGTCCACCGTCCCCCACCCCTGACGATCACGCTAAACGCGCGTCGCGCGAGGGAGCGGCGGTCGCCGGGCAAGGAGGCGCAAACTGTGGATCAAGAGAACGGAGCGGACGGGAAGACGCGGTCGCCGCCCCCGAAACCCACGACGGCCACGCTCGAACAGAGGCTCGAGAACGTGGCCGTCGTGGAGGCGGAAAGAGCGGTGTGCCTAGGGTTTCGGCCCCGGCTGGGGTTCTCGTTCGGCGGGTGGGGGGACGGGCTTCGGCTCACGGCGGTTGGCGTACATGCTCGTGATCGTGACGGTGGCCAGAACCCCGACGATGACCCCCAGCGAGAGCGGGGTGGGAATCTCCGGGACCCATGACCAGACGCCGTGCGCCCAGTGCAGGACGAGCTTGATCCCGATGAAGGCCAGGATGATGCTGAGCCCGTGGTTCAGGTGCCGCAGCTTCGCCAGGACGCCCTGGAGCACGAAGTAGAGCGCCCGCAGGCCCATCAGGGCGAAGGCGTTGGTGGCGAAGACGATGAAGGGGTCCTCGGTCACGCCGTACACGGCGGGCACCGAGTCGACGGCGAAGACGATGTCGGTGGCGAAGACGGCCACGATGGCCAACGCCAGCGGAGTCAGGGCGCGGCGGCCGTTCTGGCGAACAACCAGGTGGGAGCCGTGGTAGTCGTTGGTAACCGGCATGAAGCGCCGTAGCAGCCGCACCGAGCGCATGGAGGAGACGTCGATCTTGTGCTCCTCCCCGCTCAGCGCGTCCTTGAAGATCTTCCATGCGGTGAAGAGCAGGATCCCGCCGAAGAGCAGGAACGCCCACGTGCCGCTCTGCAGGACGGCCGCCCCCAGCGCGATGAAGATCGCGCGCAGCACCAGCGCCCCGATGATGCCGTACAGCAGGACTCGCTGGGCCAGCGCGGGCGGGACCGCGAAGGCGGACAGCAGCAGCATGAACACGAACAGGTTGTCCACCGACAGCGACTTCTCCACCACGTAGCCGGTGAAGAACTCCACCGCCACACCGGACCCGAAGGCCCCCCACACGTAGAAGCCGAAGATCAGAGGGAGCACCAGGTAGAAGACCGACCAGCCCACCGCCTCGCGCATCCGCACCTCGTGCGGGCGCCGGGTGATCAGGAAGTCCACGGCCAGCAGCAATATCAGGGCGGCTACGGTGATCGCCCACAGTTGCGGCGAACCGATGGTTTCAAGACTGGCTACCGACAGGACTGTCTCAGCGGACATGACCCTCCTCGAACGCGCGCTCGGCTGTTCGAGGTCTCCTTCGCCTGTTTTCGCAGGCGGCCGCCCGGGGCCGTTATGAAACGTCCGTATTGACCGGGTCGGCTCTTGGGAAGTACTCCCCTCGTCGTCCTAGGTTAGACCGTTTCTCGAGCGGTGCTCTACCCGGGGTTTGAGCGATCTCTGAGCTACGCGGATTTTCGGGCCGGCAAGAAACCCCCACCCGCCGAGGGCGTGGAGGGCCGCCACGGAGGGCCGGGGGCCGTCGTTTCTCCTCTCCGCACGGTCATCCGCGGCCTCGCCGGGTGACCGCGTCACCGGCCGCGCCCACCGCGAGACCGAGGACGATCATGATGACGTAGCTGTAGATCTCGTAACCGCCGGGGGCGAGAAAACGGAGGAATCCCATGAAGTGAATCCAGCCGAACCATTCGTGCAGGAGGCCGCTCGCGCCGCCGGCGACGAGGACGAAGCAGATCAGGCCGGACAGTGCCGCCAGCGGGGACTTCGGCGGGGTGGTGAAGGTCATGCCTCGACGG
Organism: Streptosporangium sp. NPDC006930; assembly: GCF_040635605.1. Classification (NCBI taxonomy): domain Bacteria; kingdom Bacillati; phylum Actinomycetota; class Actinomycetes; order Streptosporangiales; family Streptosporangiaceae; genus Streptosporangium; species Streptosporangium sp. NPDC006930. The sequence continues at coordinate 218,960 of NZ_JBEYID010000007.1, forward strand.
TAGGCATGTGGTGCCGGGCTCGGGATCGGGCTCAGGATGGCCGGGCGGTGACCAAGGATGGCCGTCGGCGGGCCCTTCGGTCGTACTTAAGTATCCGGTCGCGGCGCGGACGCCGGGACACGGGCGGGAGCCGCGTAAATTTCCGGAGTATGCGCCGCATCCACCGCACCCGCCGCGACTGGGTCACCGACGTGGCGCTGTTCCTCTTCGCCGCCTGTTTCGCCGCTGTCAGCTCGCAGTCCATACCGGTTCCCGAGTCCCTCGACCCCGTGTGGCGGAACGTCGATCAGATGGTCGGAGGACTGGGGTGCGCGGCGGTGTTGTTGCGGCGGCGTCGGCCGGTACCGCTGGCGGTGGTGCTGCTGCTGGCGGGCACCTGGGCGCACTACCTGACCGGTCCGGCGATGGTGGCGGTGTTCACGGTGGCCGCGACCCGTCCGTGGCGGGTCACGGCGTGGGTGGCGGCGCTGGCCTTCGCACCGCTGCCCGTCTTCCTGTGGCAGGTGGCGGAGCTGTCAGGGGAACGTGCGGGATCGGCGCTGACGTACTTCGCGCTGATCGCCGGGGCGATCGGGTGGGGATTGTTCCGGCGCTCCCGGCAGCAGCTGATCGCCTCGCTGCGAGAGCGCGCGGAACTGGCCGAGGCGGACGCGGAGTTGCGGGCCGAATGGGCACGGCGGGAGACGCGGGAGGAGATCGCCCGCGAGATGCACGACATACTCGGTCACCGGCTGTCACTGCTGAGCGTGCACGCCGGAGCGCTGGAGTTCAACCCGGGCGCGCCCCGGGAGGAGATCGCGCGGGCCGCCGGAGTGATCAGGGAGAGCGCCCACCTCGCCCTGCGCGACCTGCGCGAGGTGATCGGGATACTGCGGGCCGGACCGGAGGAGGGCGAGCGACCGCAGCCGGAACTGGCGGACCTGGCCCGGCTGGTGGCTGAGGCACGGGCGACGGGCGGCCGGATCGAGCTGACCGGGCCGCCTGACGGGCAGGTACCGCCGCCCGTGGTGGGGCGCACGGCGTACCGGATCGTGCAGGAGGCGCTGACCAACGCGCGCAAGCACGCGCCCGGCGCGGCGGTGGCGGTGGCGGTGAGCGGGTCCCCTGACGGCCGACTCACGGTGGAGGTCCGTAACACGCCGCCACCGCCACCGGGACCGGCTTCGGTCCGTGGCCTAGGTGAGGGCGGAAGCGGGGACGGAATCGGAGATGGGAGCGGGAACGGGAGCGGAAGCGAGGGCGGGCGGGGGTTGATCGGGCTCGCCGAACGGGCCAGGCTGGCGGGCGGCGAGCTGACGGCCGGCCCCGCCGACGGCGGGTTCCTGGTCCACGCCTGGCTGCCCTGGTCCACGGCGGGCATCGCGTCCACCGCGTGCCGGAGTTCCGCGGACGGGAAGGGGGGATGAGGTGATCCGCGTCCTGCTGGTCGACGACGACGCGATCGTACGGGCCGGGCTGCGCCTGATGCTGGGCGGCGCCCCGGACATCGAGATCGTCGCGGAGGCCGCCGACGGGTCCGAGGTACCCGCCCTGGTCACCGCGCACGGCCCCGACCTGGTGCTGATGGACATCCGGATGCCGGGCGTCGACGGGCTGGCCGCCACCGAGAGGCTCCGGGCCAGGCCCGGTGCTCCGGAGGTGCTGGTCCTGACCACCTTCCACACCGACGCGCACGTGCTGCGGGCGCTGCGCGCCGGCGCGGCCGGGTTCCTTCTCAAGGACACCCCGCCGCAGGACATCGTCACGGCCATCCGGACGGTGTCCGCCGGAGATCCGGTGCTCTCCCCCGCCGTCACCCGCCGGCTCATCGAGCAGGTGGCGGACGGCTCGGGGCAGGGCGACCGGGCCGCCGCCGCCCGTGCCCGGCTGGCGCTGCTGGCCGAACGGGAGCGACAGGTGGCCCTCGCGGTCGGACGCGGCCGCTCCAACGCCGAGATCGCGCGGGAGCTGCATCTGGCGCTGCCGACGGTGAAGACGCACGTGTCGCGGATCCTGACCCGGCTGGATCTCAACAACCGGGTCCAGATCGCGCTGCTGGTCCACGACGCGGGCGCGCCGGAGCACCCGTGAGACCGCCGCCGGTCAGAGCCTAGATCGACTCGCTGACCAGCAGCGCCACGCACTCCACGTGGTGGGTCATCGGGAAGGCGTCGAAGGCCCGCAGGTCGGCGAGGCGGTAGCCTCGCTCGGCGAACCAGGCCAGGTCGCGGGCGAGGGTGGCCGGGTCGCAGGAGACGTACACGATCCGGGTCGCCTGGAGGGTGGTCACGTTCTCGACGACGTCGCGGCCCAGACCCGCCCTGGGCGGGTCGACGACGACCAGGTCCGCGCGCTCGATGCCGAAGCGGTCGAGGGCGTTCTCCACGCGTCCCCTGGCGAAACGGGCCTGGGGCAGGTCGCGGAGGTTGCGCTCCGCGTCGCGGACCGCAACGGACTCGGACTCGACACCGAACACGGCTCCCTCGGGACCGACCGCCTCGGCCAGCCCTGCGGCGAACAGGCCGACGCCGCAGTAGAGGTCGAGGGCCCACTCGCCGGGGCGCGGGGCGGCGAACTCCATGACGGCGTCGAGGAGGGTGGCCGCGGCACCGGGGTGCACCTGCCAGAAACCGCTGCCGGTGACCTGGAAGTCGCGGCCGGCGACCCGCTCGACGAGATGGTTGCGTCCGTGGACGACGCGGCTGCGGCCCTTGCCCTCGTCGACGAAGACGGCCACGCTCGTGTCGAGGTCGGGGATGGCCACCGTGCGCCGGGGCTTGGGGGCGACCACGACCGCCTGGTCACCGGCGCTGGAGGCGATGACCTCCACCGAGGATGCGTTGCGCCAGTTCATCACCTCGGCGCCGACGTTCTCCACCTCGGGGTGGGCGATCAGGCAGGCGTCCACCGGCTCGATGTCGTGGGAGCGGTGGCGGCGCAGGCCCAGGCTCCCGTCTCGCTCGACGGCGAACTGGACGCGGGTGCGCCAGCCGAGCCCGTCGGGGGCTCCGGGGACCTCCTCGACGATGCCCTTCCAGTCGATCGAGGCCAGTCGCTTGAGCTGCTCGGCCACCACGTCGGCCTTCAGTCGGCGCTGGGCGTCGAGGGAGGCGTGCTGCCAGTCGCAGCCGCCACAGCGGCCGGGGCCCGCGAAGGGGCACGGCGGGGTCACCCGGTCGGCGGAGGGCTCCAGGATCTCGACCGCGTCGGCCCGCAGGAACCGGGAGGTCTCCTCGGTGATCTCGGCGACGACGCGCTCGCCGGGCAGCGCGTGCCGCACGAAGACGACCCGCCCGTCATGGCGGGCGACACACCAGCCACCGTGCGCAACCGGTCCCACCGTCAGTTCGATCGTCATGGCCGTCGCCCCCAAGAGAAAATCGTCGTCGGTCGAGCCTCCTCGCGTCAGGAGCACCTACGAAAGGTTATGCCTTGACGTCCTCGTCCCGCGCCGCCTCCTGACGCGGACGGCGTACGGCGCCCGGCGCGAGGGGCTCGGGGCGGCCCTTGAGCCGGTCGGAGGAGTGCAGCTGCCAGGGCACGCTGATGACCATCACGCCTGGCTGGAACAGCAGGCGGCCCTTCAGGCGCAGCGCGCTCTGGTTGTGCAGGAGGTGCTCCCACCAGTGGCCGACGACATATTCGGGAATGTAGACACTCACCACGTCCCGGGGGGAACGGCGGCGCAGCGACTTGACGTACTCCAGGATCGGCCTGGTGATCTCGCGGTAGGGCGAGTCGAGCATCTTCAGCGGCACCGGGATGCCGCGCCGCTCCCACTCCTCCTGCAGCGCCCTGGCCTCCGGTCCCTCCACGCCCACGGTGATCGCCTCCAGCGTGGAGGGACGGGTGGCGCGGGCATAGGCGAGAGCGCGCAGGGTCGGCTTGTGGATCTTGGAGACCAGGACGATGACGTGGTTGCGCGCGGGCAGCATCGTCTCGTCCACCTGGGAGTCCTCGGCGACGGCGAGTTCGGCCGCCACGTTCTCGTAGTGGCGGTGGATGCCCTTCATCATCAAAAAAAGCACCGGCATGGCCACGCAGACGATCCAGGCGCCGTGGGTGAACTTGGTGACCAGCACCACCACCAGCACCAGGCCGGTCATGACGCCGCCGAAGAAGTTGATCGTCCGCGAGCGGTGCATCTGGTGGCGGACCCTGGGGTCGGTCTCGGTTCTCAGGTGCCTGCTCCAGTGCCTGACCATGCCGATCTGGCTCAGCGTGAACGACACGAAGACGCCCACGATGTAGAGGTTGAGCAGGCGGCTGACGTCGGCGTCGAAGCCCCACAGCAGCAGGCAGGCCCCGGCGGCGAGGATCACGATGCCGTTGGAGAAGGCGAGCCGGTCACCCCTGGTGTGCAGCTGGCGGGGCAGGTAGCGGTCCTGGGCCAGGATCGAGCCGAGCACGGGAAAACCGTTGAAGGCGGTGTTGGCGGCGAGGAACAGGATCAGCGCGGTGACGGCGGCGATGAAGAAGAAGGGAAGCGAGCCGTTCCCGAAGACCGCGTCCGCCACCTGGGCGATGATCGGCTGCTGGTAGTAGCCGGGCCCGGCGGGCCGGCCGTCGATGAGGACGTCGCGGTAGGCGACGGCGGGGTCGGCGACCTTGACGTCCGAGGCCAGCGCGAGGGTGATGATGCCGACGAACATCGTCACCGAGACCAGGCCCATCATCAGCAGGGTGTTCGCGGCGTTCCTGCTCTTGGGCTTGCGGAAGGCGGGCACGCCGTTACTGATCGCCTCGACGCCGGTGAGCGCGGCACAGCCTGAGGAGAACGCGCGCAGGATCAGGAAGGCCGCCGCGAAGGAGGTCAGGTTCGTCTGCTCGGCGATGATCTCGTACCCGGCGGTGGGCGCGTGCAGCTCGTCACCGAGGATCAGCACCCGGAATCCGCCCCATGCGATCAGGCCGAGGACCGCGAACATGAAGGTGTAGGTGGGGATCGCGAAGGCCGCGCCCGACTCGCGGATGCCGCGCAGGTTGACCACGGTCAGCAGCACGACGATGACGATCGCGACCAGCGTCTTGTGCTGGGCGACGTACGGGATGGTGGCGCCCACGTAGTCGACGCCGTTGGCGACCGAGACCGCGACGGTGAGCACGTAGTCGACCATCAGGGCGCTGGCGACGGTGAGACCGGCGTTCGGGCCGAGGTTGACGGTGGCGACCTCGTAGTCGCCACCCCCGCTGGGGTAGGCGTACACGTTCTGCCGGTACGACGCCACGACGGTGAGCATCACCACGACGACGGCGACGGCCACCCAGGGGCTGAAGTGGTAGAAGGAGAGTCCCGCGAGGGAGAGGATGACCAGGATCTCCTGCGGGGCGTACGCGACGGAGGAGAGGGCGTCACTCGCGAAAACGGGGAGCGCGATGCGCTTGGGGAGCAGTTGCTCGTGTAGCTGCGTGCTACGCAGCGCCCGCCCGATGAAAAGGCGTTTGACAAGGTCCGTCACCTTCGACACGTCTGCAGATGCTAGCCGTTATTACTCGGCCCCACTCACGCGGCACTCCCGGGGCGGTCCATACTGGCTGAATACATCGGGAACAAGATCCGCCTCACAGCGACCGGCGGGGGAGCATGCATATCGTGATCATGGGGTGTGGGCGGGTCGGTTCGACCCTGGCGCACATCCTTGAGGACAGCGGCCACTCGGTCGCGATCATCGACCAGGACCCGCAGGCGTTCCGCCGCCTGCGGGCGGGGTTCAGGGGTCGCAGGGTGACCGGGGTCGGCTTCGACAGGGACGTCCTGGAAGAGGCCGGCATCGAGGCCGCGGGAGCCTACGTGGCGGTGAGCAGTGGAGACAACTCCAACATCATCTCCGCCAGGGTCGCCCGCGAGACGTTCGGCGTGGACAACGTCGTGGCCAGGATCTACGACTCCCGGCGCGCCGAGGTCTACCAGCGGCTGGGCATCCCCACCGTGGCCACGGTCCGCTGGACCGCCGACCAGATCCTGCGCCGCGTCCTGCCCGAGGGCGCCGAGCCGCTCTGGCGCGACCCCAGCGGGCGCGTGGTGCTGGCGGAGGTGGCCTACCACCCCGGCTGGATCGGCACCCTCACGAGGGACCTGGAGGCGGCGGCGGGCACCCGCCTGGCGTTCGTCAACCGGATCGGCGACACCCTGCTGCCCAGGAACGACTCGGTGGTGCAGGAGGGCGACATACTGCACGTCATGGCGGTCGAGGCCGACATGGACCGCATCAACAAGGTGTTGTCCGGAGCGCCGGAGAAGGAGCACTGATGCGCGTCACCATCGCCGGCGCGGGGGCGGTCGGCCGGTCGATCGCCGCCGAGCTCCTGGAGAACGGCCACGAGGTCCTGCTCGTCGACATCGACCCCAAGGCCATCAAGATCGATACCGTGCCGCGGGCGGAGTGGCTGCTCGCCGACGCCTGCGAGATCTCCTCGCTGGACGAGGCGGGCCTCGCCGACTGCCACGTGGTCATCGCCGCCAGCGGTGACGACAAGGTCAACCTGGTGGTGTCACTGCTCGCCAAGACGGAGTACGGCGTGCCTCGCGTGGTCGCCAGGATCAACCACCCCAAGAACGAGTGGCTGTTCAACGAGTCGTGGGGCGTCGACGTGGCCGTCTCGACCCCGCGCCTGCTGAGCGCGCTGGTCGAGGAGGCGGTGAGTGTCGGCGACCTGGTGCGGCTGATGACCTTCCGCCAGGGCCAGGCCAACCTGGTCGAGCTCACCCTGCCCGAGGACGCGCCGGTCGTCGGCCAGCGCGCCGGCTCGGTTCCGTGGCCCAACGACACCGCCCTGGTCGCGATCCTGCGCGAGGGCCGGGTGCTGGTGCCCACCGCCGACGACCCGCTGGAGGCCGGCGACGAGTTGATGTTCGTGGCCAGCCAGGAGGTCGAGGAGGAGCTGGCCGAGCTCCTGTCCCCGCACCGCACGCCCCGCTGAACCCGCGCTCCCTCGCACCGGGCGAACCGGTCCTCCCGCACCGCGTGCCGGGGGATCGGCGCCGGGTCCAGGGCCGGGAAGCCGTATGTGACATCCGGAGGGGCCGGACGGGTTGCCGCCCGGCGGACCGAGAAGCTCTTCGCGAAGACGAAGGCGGCGCGGCGGTCAGGAGACCGCGGGCCGCACCGGGGTCCTGCCGCGGGCGAGGAGCCACACCATGGCAGCGAGCGCCGCGACCTGGAGCGGCCAGCCCATCGCGATCTTGAGGATGCCCAGCTGGGCGACCGCGTCGTCCCTGCCGATCAGATAGACGGGGAGTTGCACCGCCACCCGGATCACGCACGGGATCATCAGCAGCCAGGTGAGCCTGATGCACAACTTCACCACCGCCGGATCCGCGCGCCACGCGGTCGGGTCGCCGGTGACGGATCCGATGAGAAAGCCCACGACCGGCCATCGGGTGATGATCGACAGCAGCATGACCACGGAGTATCCGGCGTTGTAGAGGATGCCCGGCAGGAAGACATCCTCCGCCTGGCCGGTACGGGAGGCGAAGAAGGCGCCGATGCCGATGCCGATCAGGCTGTTGATCACGAACTGCGGCGTCGAGCGTTGCAGCAGCCGCACGACGAGCAGTAGCACCGCGGCCGAGATGCTCACGATCAGGGACGGCCTCAGCTCCGAGGTGGTGATCCACATGCCGGTGAAGGCGATGGTGGGCACGGCGGCCTCGATCACGCCTCGCACTCCGCCGAAGGCCTTGGCAAGCTGGCTGCGGATCACGGCCTCGACCGTGTCGTGCGCGGCGGTCTCACCGGTGGTGGTCATCTTCTCGCTCACCGTCTTGGGATCGTCAATCACTCACGCACCGCCCGCTGGGCGCAGCTCGTATCTCGGATTGAACATGACTTTGCGGCCATCCTGCACGCTGACGAGCCCTTCCGCCAGCACCAGGCGTCCCGGCTCGATACCGGCGATCTTCCTACGGCCCAGCCATATCAGGTCAATCACATCGGAACCATCGTAAAGCTCCGCCTCCAGCGCCGGAGCGCCCCCGCGAGGGCGCAGCGTCACCGTCCGTAGGGTGCCGGTGACGCAGAAGCGGCGGCGCGTGCCGCAGGAGACGATGGGTGTGGCGCCGTGACGATCGAGGTCCTGCTGGAGCTCGTCGGCCTCCAGTTCGGCCTGGCCTGCGGTCAACCGGCGGAAGAATCCCCGCAGACCGCCCTGTTTGTGCGGCTCCTGAGAACCCACGGACCTCTCCTTCACACCCGAGTCGAACCAGCGTACGCGATCGGGCCCGTCAGCGAATCTCGGCGATCTCCGGTCCCCGGTCGAACGGTTTGAGATCGGGCACCTCTCCCCCGGCGGCCTGCTGCTCCGCGGCCTGCTTGGCCTCGGGCGGCAGCCGGAGCTCGATGGCCTCCTTGGGAGCCATGGGCTCGTCGCCGCGTACCACGACCATGTCCCTGACGACACCCTCCAGCGTCTCGGCGGCCCCGGCGTCCTCCGCCGCCTTACCGCTGATCACCGCGCGCAGGAACCAGCGCGGCCCGTCCACCCCGATGTAGCGGACCGGCTGCTCGCCGCCCTCCGCGGGGATCCTCGCGCTCAGCTCGACACCGAACGCCCCCTCCCGCTCCTCGGCGGTGCCTCCGGCGCCCTTGACCCCCTCGGCCAGCTCGGCCCTGACCTCGTCCCAGATCCCGCTCCGCTTGGGCGCCGCGAAGGCGTGCACCTGCAGGGCACTCCCCTCGAACAGCACCACGGCACCGACGATCTGATCGCCGGCCAGATTGAGCTGCACCTCGAAACCGGCGTCCACCGGCAGGCGCATGCCTCCGAGGTCGACCCGTTCGCGCTCGGGGTGGGGCTCGTCCGCGTCCCACGGCCCCGACTCCCGCGACGGTACCCGCTCGACCTCTTCCACCGCGGCCTTGGCGGCCGGGGACTTCTCACGACGGCTACGTCCGAACACTTCTCTCACGCTCCTTGAAGATTCACTCGTCACTCGTCACCCGCCGGGCGCGGCGGCCGCTCTCCGGGGCCGGGAGGATGCCCCGCCCTCGGATCGCCGGCCGTTCCGTCCACCTCGCCGGGATCACTTCCTGTCAGCGGCCGGTGGACCCGAACCCACCGGCGCCTCGCACCGAACCGGGCAGCCGGTCCACCTCGTGGAACGCCGCCTTCTCCACCTTCTGGATCACCAGCTGCGCGACCCGGTCTCCTTTGCGCAGCCGTACGACGCTCTTGGTGTCGGTGTTGATCAGCGTCACCTTGATCTCCCCCCGGTACCCCGCGTCGACGGTGCCGGGCGCGTTGACGAGCGTCACGCCATACCTGGAGGCCAGGCCCGAACGCGGGTGGACGAACGCGGCGTACCCGTCGGGCAGGGCGATCGCCAGCCCCGTGCCGACCACGGCTCGCTCACCGGGGAGGAGCTCGACGTCCTCGGCGGCGTGGAGGTCGGCGCCCGCGTCGCCCGGATGGGCGTACGAAGGCGGCGGCAGGTCGGGGTCGAGCCGGTGGATCAACACCTCGACGGTGTGGGTCACGGGTTCACCTCGTACTCGTGGTGCTCGTCGGCGATCTTCTGAATGTCACCGTGCTTGGCGAAATGCTCCATGCCCACCTCGACGAAGAGGGCAGCGGCCCGCACGGCGACCGGGCCGTCCGGGGAACCGATCCGGCCCTCAGCCTCAAGGTACGCCTTCCTGCCGGACATGCCGTTGCACCAGGCGCGCAAATGCAGGGCGGTGCCCACGGGAACCGGCGCGAGATAATCGGTCTCCAGCCGGGCGGTGACGTAGGGGCGCTGGAAGAGCCACACGGACATACCGATGACCTCGTCCATCGCCGCGGCGAGCACACCACCGTGCGCCAGGCCGGGCGCGCCCTGGTGGGTCTCCTCCACGGTGAACTCGGCGACCACCGTGATCCCGTCGGGGCTGAGAGCGGTCAGGCGCAGGCCGTTCGGGTGGTCGGCACCGCAGCCGAAGCAGCGGCTGTAGTGGGAACCGAGCGGGATGCCGGGAGCGGGAGCGCCGGGATGCGGCGTCGGGCGGGTCGCATCCGGCGGAGGGGTGGTCAGGGCGGAACGGGTCACGGGGCAGAACGTTACCGCCTGGGCTGCGGTGATTCCTCATTCGCCGGTTTTCCCTCCGCACCGGCCCGCGGCCCGCCGGAACCGCTGCTCGGCCCCTCGGGACCTTCGGGACCACCGGGACCGCCGGGACCGTGAGGTTCCCCGGGATCGGGGCGTGGCGGGGCAGGTGGCAGGGCAGGCCGGGAATCACCCCTGAGGAGCTCCGGCAGCGCGCGGTAGATCACCGCGGCCACCGGCACCGCCACGGCGGCCCCGGCGATGCCCGCCAGGATGCCGCCCACCGCAAGCACCAGAATGATCGCCAGCGGGTGGAAGTGCAGCACCCTGCCGACGATCAGCGGCTGGAGCACGTGGTTCTCCAGCTGCTGCTCCACGACCAGGACGCCGAGGAAGATCAGAGCGTAGATCGGGCCCTTGGCACCGAGGGTGACCAGGGTGGCCACGGCCCCGGCGAAGAAGATTCCGACGATGGGGATGAAGCTGGCCAGGAAGATCAGCACCGCGAGCGGCGCCCAGAGCGGCACGCCCATCCCCGCGAGCACGATGCCCATGATCACACCGTGCACGGCGGCCACCGCGACCGTACCCTGCACGTAGTGCGAGAGCGTCACCCAGGCGGCCCTGCCGGCCCTGTCGACGCGGGGCGCGACGTCACCGAAGCCCTTCAGGAACCACGACCAGATCTGGTCGCCGTCCTTGAGCAGGAAGAACGTCACGAACAGCAGCAGCACGATGGAGGCGAGCACCTCCAGTGCCACCGTGGCGCCGGTGAGGACCGTCTGGGTGATCTGGTTGCGCTGGGTGGTGATCTGCCGCCCGATCTCGTCGACCCAGCTGGAGATCTGGGTCGGCTGCAGGTGCAGGGGGCCGGTGTAGAGCCAGTTCTCGACGCTCTTGACCGTCACGCGTAACTGGTCGAGGAGACCGGGGAACTCGTCGTTGGCACGCACCCCGATGATCCAGCCGGTGCCGCCGAGCACGGCGAGCGCGATGATCATCGTGAGCCAGGTGGCGTAGATGGGCCGCATGCCCATCGCGCCGAACCTCCGGGTGAGCGGGAACAGCAGCGCGGTCAGCAGGAGCGCGACGGCCACCGGCAGCGCCACGATGCGCAGCGTCGCGATGAACTGCGCGAAGTAGAGGACCGCCCAGCCGATGATGATCAGGCAGAGGCTCCACATCGCGATGCGCAGCAGCGTGCGAGGCACCAGGTTGGTGAGGCGTTCCCGGTCGGAGATCACATGTTCAAGACTGTCACGCCGGGAGTATGAATGCGCGGGGGTTATCGCAGGAACACGAAACGCGGTGGTTCGTCCGTGCGTCGGGCGCCGGCGCCCGTCCCGCGCCCACCCGGCAGGGATGCCGGCGCCCATCCCGCCGGGGTGGCACCCACCCTGCCGGGTCGGTGGCACACCCCGGCGGGATCGACACCCGCCCGTGACCGGGAACCGGCGCCCCTGGTCACGGGCCGATGCTCACCGATCCCGAGCCGAGGCCCACCGGTCACCACTCACCGGATGAGCGCTCACCCGGCAGGGGTCAGCGCTCATCCGGCGGGCGCGAGATCACCCTGTCTTCGAGGTAGCAGCTGCAGTTGCCACATCCTGGCGGCATGCCTGTCCTCCTCTCACCTGTCCTGCCTCGACCGTACGGCAGGACGCCCCGACGGGAAGGACAGATTCGCGTGCGCGCCCGGAGCGCGGATCCCGCCCGGGACACCTCGGCCGGGCGAGGAGCCGGACCTCACCGGGAGGCGTACCTCCGCGCCTCGGGCCCACCGTCAGGTGAGAGCGACCTCCACGAGAAGATCTCCCTCGCCCTCGTGGAGCACGAACTCGTCGATGACGCCCGCGCCGCACAGGTCGTCCTGCGCCTGGCGCACGAGGGCGGCCCGCGCACCGGTGACGGTCAGCCGGGAGACCTCCGCGCGCATGGAGAGGCGCGCGTCGGACTTGGCCTTGCGGACCCGGCCGAGGACGGCGGCCACCACGGGCAGCAACTCGGGGTCGCCTCCGCGCTCACGCGCCTCTGGCCAGGCGGCCCGGTGCACCGAGCCCTCACGCCACCAGGACCAGACCTCCTCGGTGACGAAGGGCAGGAAGGGGGCGAACAACCGGAGCATGACGTCGAGCGCCTCGCGCAGCGCCGCGTGCGCCGAACGCGCCGCTGTGTTTCCGCCGTTCCCGCCGTTCCCGCCGTTCCCGTCGCCTCCGGTCGCGGTGTTCGCGTCGTCGTAGGCCCTCGCCTTGACCAGCTCCAGGTAGTCGTCGCAGAACTCCCAGAAGAACCGCTCGGTCCGCTCCAGCGCGCGGGTGTAGTCGTAGCCCTCGAACGCCTCGGTGGCCTCGTGGACCACCTCCGACAGCCGGGCCAGCATCGACAGGTCGATCGGCTCGGTGACCTCCCCACCCCCCTCACCCAGGCCAAGGACGAACCTGGAGGCGTTCAGGATCTTGATGGCCAGGCGGCGGCCGACCTTGATCTGACCGGTGTCGAACGCCGTGTCGGTGCCGGGACGGCCGCTCGCCGCCCAGTAGCGAACCGCGTCGGAGCCGTACTGCTCCAGCAGACCCAGCGGGGTGACCACGTTGCCCAGGGACTTGGACATCTTCTTGCGGTCGGGATCGAGGATCCACCCGGAGATCGCGACATCGCTCCAGGGCAGGGTGCCCTGCTCCAGGTGCGCGCGGACCACGGTGGAGAACAGCCAGGTCCGGATGATCTCGTGGGCCTGCGGGCGCAGGTTCATCGGGAAGACCCGCTCGAACAGGTCCTGGTCGCGCTCCCAGCCCCCGGCGATCTGCGGCGTCAGCGAGGAGGTGGCCCAGGTGTCCATCACGTCCTGGTCTCCGATGAAACCGCCTGCCTTGCCGCGCTGGTCCTCGGTGTAGCCGCGCGGAACGTCGGTGGACGGGTCGATCGGCAGCGCGGACTCCGGCGGCATGATCGGCGCGGAGCGGTCGGGCTCGCCCTCGTCGTCCAGCGGGTACCAGACCGGGATGGGCACGCCGAAGAACCTCTGCCGGGAGATCAGCCAGTCGCCCGCCAGGCCCTGCACCCAGCTGTCGTAGCGGACCCGCATGTGCGGCGGGTGCCAGGACAGCTCCGCGCCGCGCGCCAGGAGCGCGTCGCGCAGGGCGAGGTCGCGCCCGCCGTTGCGGATGTACCACTGGCGAGTGGTGACGATCTCCAGCGGCCGGTCGCCCTTCTCGTAGAACTTCACCGCGCGCCTGGTGGGCCGCGGCTCGCCCTCCATGTCACCCGACGCGCGCAGCAGCTCCACGATCCGCTCACGGGCGCCGTGCACGGTCCTGCCCGCCAGCTCCGCGTACGGCTCCTCCGGCACGCCCTCGGGCGCGTCCGGCAGCAGCCTGCCGTCCCAGCCGATGACGGCGCGGGTGGGCAGGTCGAGCTCGCGCCACCAGACGACGTCGGTGACGTCGCCGAAGGTGCAGATCATCGCGATGCCCGAACCCTTGTCCGGCTCGGCCAGGTGGTGGGCGAGCACCGGCACCTCGACGCCGAACAGCGGTGTCCTGACCGTGGTGCCGAACAGGGGCCGGTAACGCTCGTCGTCCGGGTGGGCGACGAGCGCGACGCAGGCGGGAAGCAGCTCGGGGCGGGTCGTCTCGATCCAGACCCGGTCGCCGAACCCCCGGGCCCGCTGCTCCTCCGACAGGCCGAAGCCCAGCCGGTGGAAGGCGCCGGGCCACTCCCGGTCCTCCAGCTCGGCCTGGGCGACGGCGGTGCGGAAGGTGACGTCCCACAGCGTGGGCGCCTGCGCCACGTACGCCTCACCCCTGGCGAGGTTGCGCAGGAAGGCGCGCTGGGAGGCGGCCCGCGCGGCGCCGCCGATGGTGGCGTACGTCAGTGACCAGTCGACCGAGAGGCCCAGGCGACGCCAGAGTTCCTCGAAGACCTTCTCGTCCTCGACGGTGAGCCGCTCGCACAGCTCGATGAAGTTTCCGCGGGAGATCGGGATCTGCCGCTTGGGGTCGGGTCTGGCCGGAGGCTCGAACGAGGGGTCGTAGGCGATGGAGGGGTCGCAGCGCACGCCGAAGTGGTTCTGCACCCGGCGCTCGGTGGGCAGGCCGTTGTCGTCCCAGCCCATGGGGTAGAAGACCTCGCGCCCGCGCATGCGCTGGAAGCGGGCGACGGTGTCGGTGTGGGTGTAGGAGAAGACGTGGCCGACGTGGAGGGAACCGGAGACGGTCGGCGGCGGGGTGTCGATCGAGTAGATCTCCTCGCGCGTGCGTGACCTGTCGAAGCGGTAGATCCCCTCGGTCTCCCAGCGGCCCGACCATACGACTTCCAGGCCGTCGAGAGTCGGTTTCTCGGGCATGGAAGCGGGGCGCGGACGCTGATGTGTCATGCCTCCCTATGGTATGGCTTCACGCGATACGACGCTCGGGGAGACTAGTGTTCTTGGGGCGAGCCACGAAACGGGAGGACCCTATGGCCGACAAGAGCGAGAAGCAGGACATGGCGTGGAGGGCGATCGGCGGCCTCCTGGGGCTCGCCACCGCGTGGGGGGCGAAGAAGGTCATCGGGTTCGCGTGGGAGAAGACCACCGGTAAGAAGCCTCCCGTCGACAACGAGTCCCTGGAGATCAGCCTCGGCGAGGCGATCGGCTACGCCGTGGTGATGGGGGTCGGCATGCAGGTGACGCAGATCGTGGTCGCCCGCACCGCCAAGAAGCGCTACAACGCCTGGAAGGCCATGAAGGACGCGGCCAAGGACGTCACCACCTGACGGTGAGGCCGTGCCTCGCCGGTGACCCCGGCCGGGGTCACCGGCGTTGCCCCGGTGTTTCAGGACCCGTCGTCCCCGACCGCCGTCAAGGACCCGCCGCGCCGCTCGCCCCGCCCGAGGGCGGCGAGGTCGAGGTCAGGAGGACTCCGAGACTCCGGAGGGTTCCGGTGAGTCCTGGGAGCCGGGTGCGCCGGATGACTCCAGCGAGGTGAGAAACTCCTTGGCCCAGCGGTCCACGTCGTAGGTGGCCACCCTGCGGCGCAGCGACCGCATCCTGCGCGACAGATCGTGCGGGGTGGCCCGCATCGCGGTCAGCATCGTCCGCTTGAGACCGTCGACGTCGTAGGGGTTGACCATGAACGCCTGGCGCAGCTCGTCGGCCGCCCCGGCGAACTCGCTGAGCACCAGCGCGCCACGCAGGTCGTTGCGGCAGGCGATGTACTCCTTGGCGACCAGGTTCATCCCGTCGCGCAGCGGCGTCACCATCATCACGTCCGCCGCGAGATAGAGCGCGGCGAGCTCGTCCCTGCCGTACGACTGGTGCATGTACTGCACGGGTTGCTGGCCGAGTTCCCCCTGCTCCCCGTTGATCCGGCCGACCTGGAGTTCGATCGAGTCGCGCAGCCGTACGTACTCCTCGACCCGTTCCCTGCTCGGCGTGGCGATCTGTACGAACGCCGCCTCGCCCGGCTTGATCGCTCCCTCGGAGAGCAGCTCGCCGAACGCCTTCAGGCGCTGGCCGATGCCCTTGGTGTAGTCGAGCCTGTCGACGCCGAGCAGCAGGCACTCGGGATCACCCAGCTCCGCGCGGATCTCCCTCGCCCTGGAGATGATGTGCGGCTCCCTGACCAGGGAGTCGAGCTCGCCGAAGTCGACGGAGATGGGGAACGCCCCGGCGCGCACCACCCGGTCGCCCACGTAGATCTCGTGCTTGTGGTGCTGGAGGCCGAGCAGGCGGCGGCAGAGCCGGATGAAGTTGGACGCGCCGCCGGGGCGCTGGAACCCCACCATGTCCGCGCCGAGCAGCCCTTCGACGATCTCGCGCCGCCACGGCATCTGGGAGAACAGCTCGACCGGCGGGAAGGGGATGTGCAGGAAGAAGCCGATGCGCAGGTCCGGGCGGAGCTTGCGCAGCATGGCCGGGACCAGCTGGAGCTGGTAGTCCTGGATCCACACGACGGCGTTCTCCGCGGCCTCCTCCGCGGCGGCCTCGGCGAAGCGCTCGTTGACGGTGCGGTAGGCCTCCCAGGTGACCCGGGAGTAGACGGGCGTGGCGACCACGTCGTGGTAGAGCGGCCAGAGGGTGGCGTTGGAGAAGCCCTCGTAGTAGAGCTCGACCTCGGACCTGGAGAGCGGGACGGGGACGAGCTGCATCCCGTCGTGCTCGAAGGGTTCAAGGGTCTCGTCGGGAGCGCCGTGCCAGCCGACCCAGGCCCCCTCCCTGCGCTGCAGGACGGGGGCGATCGCGGTGACGAGGCCGCCGGGGCTACGCCTCCACATGTCCTCCCCGACGCGGTCGACGGGCAGGCGGTTGGCGACGATCACGAATGCGCTGCGGCCCAGCACAAATTCCTCCAGGTAGTCGGGGGCTTACTGAACTAACTACCCGTTTGCGAGGTTTCTATGGCTTACCAGGTGGAAGGGCTCGGTGGACCCTCAGATCGGCCCGTACGACCTCGCCGAGCTTCTTCGTGGCGGCCCGGTTGAGGAACCCTCCGGCCACGGCGCCCGTGAGGAACGGGCCGAAGGTGGTGAGGTGGCGTCCGAGGGTGCGCATCAGCCTGTTGCGCAGGGCCGTCTTCGCCGCGGTGCCCAGGGCGACGGTCATCGTCCCCGGCGCCATGGGGTCGACACCGCGCTGCTTGGACCAGGCCATCGCGAAGGCCATGGCGCGCTGGGAGCCGGTGCCCGGCACCTGGATCCCGTACACCTCGTGGAGTTCGGCGATGAGCTTGACCTCGATCGCGGCCACGACAAGGGTCTCGGCGACGAGCTGGGCGGGGGCGGAGAGCAGGAGAGGGGGAGCTGCGAACTCGGCGGCGGCGACGGCCCCGCCGATCGCCCCGACCGTCATGGTTCCCTTGGTCGCGGTACGTACCAGGTCGTCGGCGAGCGCCTCGGAGGTGAGGCCGCGGTGATGCTCGGAAAGGGTCTGCAGGTCGCGGATGGGGATGCGGGGCGCCACGGCCATGAACACGTCGGTCAGCCAGCGGCCTCGATTCTCTCCCGATGCCTTGGCCCTCTTCGCCCCTCGCGCCAGTGATCTCGTGAGGCGGCCGAGCAGCCTTCGCCGCTCGGCCGCGTCCATGTCGCCCGGCTCGGCGAGCCTGCCGACGATCTCGGCCACTTCTTGATCAGAACCGTCGTCCGCGGCCGCTCCGTGATCGGGACGGCTTTCCGGGGTAGCCCTGCGATCGGGACCGCCTTCCGGGGTCGCCTCCCGCTTGGTCTCGGGGGCCGTTTCGTGATCAGGCGCGCCGTCCGACTCCTCGGCCGTGGAGTCGTCCGGCGCGGCACCGCTCTGCCTGTTCTCTGACGTCATGTCTCGGAACCTCCTCAAGGCTGTCCTGGGGCCCTACCCGTACTTGGAAGAGCACACCTCGGACAGGCCATCGGAATCATCTCAAGCCGCGCATTCCCGGCATATCTGCTGGCCGTTCTTCTCAACGGCGAGTTGACTGCGGTGGTGCACCAGGAAGCAGCGCGCGCAGGTGAACTCGTCGGCCTGACGAGGGATCACCCGAAGCGAGAGTTCCTCGTTCGACAGGTCCGCGCCCGGCAGTTCGAGCGACTCGGCGAGATCCGTCTCGTCGATGTCGATACTGCCCGAGGACTTGTCGGTACGGCGGGCCTGCAGTTCCTGAAGACTGTCCTCACTGAGGTCGTCGTCGGTCTTGCGTGGGCTGTCGTAATCGGTAGCCATCGGTCTGATCCATCCCCCTCATCTATCTGTCTGCGCTGACTCGCGCGTGTGTAACGCTTGGGAGGCACGACTTGTGCCCGATCCGCCAGAGAGATTCCTGCTTCGGTACCCCGCCGGAATGGTCACTGAACCTCCCTACACGTGAGGGACGTACTGCCAATGGCCACGGTTAGCCAAATATGGCGTAAACCACAGCATCGGCGGCATGCACCACCGTGTTCGACGGCACATCCAACCACATGTACGGCGTGAACGAGACGCCCCCCGCCGGATCAACGTGGCTGAAGTCGCACGGTGACCACGAGACCCCCTCCGTCCCTGGGTACGGCGGTCACGTTGCCCCCGTGGGCGCGCACGACCGCGCGCACGATGGAGAGTCCGAGCCCCGCCCCCTTGTCCGAGTCGACCCGGTCGGCATTGAGCCGCCTGAACGGCTCAAAAAGGCTGTTCACCTCGTACGCGGGCACATGCGACCCCGTGTTGGCCACCTGAACAACCAACGCACCCTCCACCATTCCCGTCCTCACCCATAGGCGTCCGGAATCGGAGAGATTGTGCTTTATAGCGTTCTCCACCAGGTTGGCCACGCACCGCTCAAGCAACACCGGATCGCCGACCGTCTCGGCACTGCGAAGCTCCGGGATCACGGTGACCCCGGCCTCCTCGGCCCGCGCGGCGAGCTGTTCGACGACGGTCTCGGCCACGTCCTTCATGTCCACCGGCTTGCGCACGCTCAGCTCGCGCTCGCTGCGGGCGAGCAGCAACAGGCCCTCGATCAGGCGCTCGTTGCGGGCGTTGACCTCCAGGAGCGTGCGGCCCAGCGCCTTCAGGTCGCCCGAGGCCTCCGGATCGCCCAGGGCGATCTCCAGGACCGTCCGGTTGATCGTCAGGGGGGTGCGCAGCTCGTGCGAGGCGTTGGCCACGAATCTTCGTTGTGTGTCGAAGGCCACATTCAGCCTGGTGAGCATCGCGTCGAAGGTGTCGGCCAGCTCCTTCAGCTCGTCGTCGGGGCCCTTGAGGTCGATCCGCTCGTGGGCGAGCGTGGAGCCCGACAGCTTGCGTGCCGTGGCGGTCATCTGCTGGATGGGCTTGAGCGCCCGGTCGGCGACGATGTACCCGATGATGACGGCGAGGATGCCGACCCCCAGCAGGGCGAGCAGCGAGCGGGCCAGCAGTTCCCGCTGCGCCCCGGTGATCGCGACGTGCTGCTGCCAGTACCACTGCCGCTTGATCTCGGCCGCCAACTGCGGCCCCACAAGCCCGTCCAGGTCGGACGGGAAGGGCGGCCACGCCCCGTAGAGCGCCCAGCCCACCAGGAGGTAGATCACGGCCAGCAGGAGGGCGCCGGCCGTGAAGAACAGCACGGCGTAGGTGATGGTGAGCCGCCACCGGATGCTGATCCGGTCGATGATCGACCTCAGCCGCTCCAGCGGGGTCCTCTCCATCGGGGCGGCGCCCGCCGGGGGCGGCCCGTCCCAGGCGGGCGGGCCGGTCGGCGGCGGGGGCCCGTCCGGCTTCCGCTCTCCGGCGGGCCCGGACTCCAGCCGCTCGCTCTTCCAGGCGCCCCGCTCGGAGTGAGGACTGATCATCGGATGGGTCGGCACCGTGTCGCGGTTCTCTCCCACCGGGACGAACGTCGGGCGTTCCTCTCCCCCACCTGCCGGAGCGTTCACAGCTTGTACCCGACCCCTGGCACCGTCTCGATCACCTGGGGCTCGCCCAGTTTCTTCCTCAGCGTCATCATGGTGACGCGCACGACGTTGGTGAACGGGTCGATGTTCTCGTCCCACGCCTTGTCCAGCAGGTCCTCCTGGCTGACGACCGCGCCCTCGGCGCGCATCAGCTCCTCCAGGACCGCGAACTCCTTCTTGGTGAGCGCGACCTCCGCGCCGTCCCTGGTCACCAGCCGCTTGCCCGGATCCAGACGCACCCCGGAGCGCTCGAGCACCGGCGGCAGCGCCGGGGCGGAACGACGGCCGAGCGCCCGCACCCGCGCCACCAGCTCGACGAACACGAAGGGCTTGGCCAGATAGTCGTCGGCCCCCAGCCCCAGCCCCTCCACCTTGTCGTCGACGTCGCCGGAGGCGGTCAGCATGAGGATCCTGGAGGCGGTGCGCGAGGCCACCAGGCGACGGCAGACCTCGTCGCCGTGGACCTTGGGCAGATCCCTGTCCAGGACGATCACGTCGTAGTCGATGTAACCCGTCCGCTCCAGCGCCCCCGCACCGTCGTAGGCCACGTCCACGGCCATCGCCTCGCGCCGGAGCCCGGTCGCGATCGCGTCGGCGAGCACCCGCTCATCCTCGACCACAAGCACTCGCATGGCCTATGGCACCTCCCGTCACATTCCCAGAGCAGCCGCTGGGACGGCCTCCCCATTCTCCCCTCACCACCTGTAAGCACACGGTAAGCCCTTCACAAGAGGGGGCACTCCATGTGATGTCGGAAACACGCAGGTTTAGCGCGTGGTTCACCCTGGGTACAGCCGGTTCCAGTCTCCATAGCGGTATCCTCCGTTCCCCATGAGCCCGTGAGAAAGAAGGTGAAGATGGGCGAGTTCACCGCCACAATCGAACACCGCCTCGACCAGGCATACAAGAACTTGCAGGAGGCCAGGTCCTCCGGCGACGACTACCTCGCCGACACCTTCACCGCCGAGATCGAGGATCTCCGCCGTCTGGCCACAGACAACGGCGTCCCCGTTCAGCGCTGATGGGAGGGAGCCCCCCGGCCGACCGCCGGGGGGCTCTTTCACGCCCTCGCCCGCCCTCTCATCCGTGAGGACGGGCGAGGCGCACGGGCCCTCGTGAAGGTCAGGCGTCGCGTTCCGGGTCGAGCAGGAGCAGCAGGTCGTGCAGCTCCTCGAACAGGCCGGGGGCCGCGCACAGCAGGAGGCCGGGATTGGCCGGCCTGCCCTCGAGCCCGCCGACCCTCGCCCCGGCCTCCGCGGCGATGAGACCGCCGGCCCCGTAGTCCCAGTACTGAGGACCGCGCTCGTAATAGCCGTCCACCCGCCCCGCCGCCACCGAACACAGGTCGGAGGCCGCCGAGCCGCCCCTGCGGATGTCGCGCACGCGCGGCAGCACGTGGCGGAGCACCTCAGCCTGCACCTCTCGCCGCCCGCTCTCGTAGCCGAACCCGGTGGCGATCAGCGCCCGCTCGAGCGGCACCCCGGTGTTGCAGCTCAGCCGCTCTCCGGCCAGCCACGCTCCCCCGCCCTTGACAGCGGTGAACACCTCGCCGCGGGGCACGACGTTGACCGCTCCCGCGATCACCTCGCCGTCCACCTCGACCGCGATGCTGACCGCCCACTCGGGCACCCCGTACAGGAAGTTGACCGTCCCGTCGATCGGGTCGACGATCCAGCGGATCCTGCCCTCGCCGGTGGCGCCGCCCTCCTCGCCGAGGATCGCGTCGTCGGGCCTGACGGCCTTGATCCTGTCTCGGATGAGCTCCTCCGAGGCCCGGTCGAGGGCGGTCACCACGTCGGTGGGGCTGGATTTGGTGACCAGCACCTCGGGCCGGGCCGGTCGCTTGGCCAGCAGCATCTCACCGGCCTCTCTGGCGATCTCCTCCGTCAGCCGCCCGAAGGTCACGGCGCTGTCCACGATCCCCTCACCACTCTCGCTCATTCGGGCGGGTCCTCCTTGACGGGACCCGCCCTCCCCATGCCCGGCCGGACGTACGGCAGTCCTCGCCCGCCCCACCGAAGTCTGGGTCCATCCTCGTCGTTTTCGGTACGGTGGGCGGTCACCGCCCACCGTGCCGTGTTCACGACGGGATCACGACGGGATCACGACAGTGACTCCGGGCGCTTCCACTCGCGTCCGAGGACATGCTGGTCAAGGAAGGCCAGGACTGTTTCATACCAGGCAACCGCATTACCCGGTTTGAGCACCCAGTGGTTCTCGTCGGGGAAGTACAGGAACTTCGACTCCACCTCCGAGCGCTGCAGGTCCCACCACAGGCGCAGCGCCTCCCCGATGGGGACCC
Source organism: Streptosporangium sp. NPDC006930 (assembly GCF_040635605.1). Classification (NCBI taxonomy): domain Bacteria; kingdom Bacillati; phylum Actinomycetota; class Actinomycetes; order Streptosporangiales; family Streptosporangiaceae; genus Streptosporangium; species Streptosporangium sp. NPDC006930. Next base: position 240,634 of record NZ_JBEYID010000007.1, read on the forward strand.
GGTAGTCCTTGTCGCCGTGGATGACCAGCATCGGGGTGGAGATGTTCTCCAGTGACCGGTGCGGGGAGAGTTTCGCGTACAGGCCGGTGCCCGGGGAGCCGAACTCCCGCTGCCAGTACATGGACGCGTCGGTGGTCCCCGCGAACTGGTCGAGGTTCCACAGCGAGGCGTGGGTGACGATCGCCCTGAACCTGCCGGTGTGCCCGGCGACCCAGTTGGCCATGTAGCCGCCGAACGAGCCACCCATCGCCGCGGTCCTGGTGGGATCGAGCTCGGGGAGTTCCAGGGCGGCGTCGGTGATCGCCATCAGGTCGGCGTGGGTGCGCGGACCCCAGTCGGCCCAGCCGCGCCGGATCATGTCCGGCCCGTAGCCGGTGGACAGGCACGGATCGGGCAGCAGTACGGCGTACCCGTGCTGGGCCATGATCCACGGGTTCCAGCGCCAGGACCAGTCGTTCCAGCTGCCCAGCGGGCCACCGTGGATCCACAGCAGGAGCGGTGCGGGGTTCTTCGCGGAGGCCTCCTCGGGCAGCACCAGCCAGGCCCTGATCTCCGCGCCGTCGTCGGCGGTCGCGGTGACCTCGGTGAGCGTGCCCGGCAGCTCCAGGTCTGGGACCGGAGAGGCCAGCTTCTCCACGGTCCCGTCCCGCGCCACCCTGACCGGGGCCGCGGGCGCGTCCACGGCCCCGCGCAGCGCGTAGACGGCGCCGTCGGGCGCGACGTTGAGCGAGCTGTAGGCGGCGTTGTCGAGGGTGAGCCGCTCCGGCGCGCCCCCGTCGGCCGGGACGCGGAAGATCGGACGGCGGCCGTGGTCGTCGGCGACCACGAACAGCGAGCGGGAGTCGGGCGCCCAGACCATGTCGGACGGCCAGAGCCCGCCACCCGCCGGGCGACCCTCCCCGGTGGCCAGGTCGACGATCCACAGGGTGCTCTCGGGGATCCGCTCGGTGTCGGCGTGGTTGTTCCTCACGCAGGCGACCAGACGCCCGTCCGGAGAGATCTTCACCGGCCCGTCGAAGTCGTGGTCGTCCGCGGCGGCCAGGACCCGCCGGGCGCCGCCGTCGGCGGTGTCGATGGCGACCAGTTCGAAGCGGAGCTCGCCCTGCGGCATCGACACGCCCCAGGTCGTCACGACCGTGGAGCCGTCCGGCGCCACGTCGCAGGCGCTGTGGCTCGACAGCGCCTTGCCCGGCTGCGGGGTGAGGTCCCTCACCTCGGTCAGCCGCTCGCCGTCGCCCAGGGTGCCGGCGAACAGCCGCGGCTCTCCGGGTCCGAGATCGTGATCCCAGTAGCGCACCGGGTAGCTCTCGTGCAGGATCGCGCTGATTCCCGCGTCCTTGCGTGTCTTGCGCCGCTCGGCCTCGCCCGCCTCGTCACCGGGGAGCACGTCGGAGCAGAAGACCACGGTCCTGCCGCCGATCGCGAATCCGGCGACGCCTCCTGGCCTGGAGGCGATCTGGCGGGCCTCTCCTCCCGTCGCGGGCAGCAGCCAGAGGGCGGGAACCTCCTCGTCCGCCTCCTTCACGGTCGGGTCGGGACGGCGCGAGGCGAAGAGCAGGTCGCCCTCTCGCGTGAACTCGGCCCCGGTCTCGCCCTTGACGGATCTGGTCAGCCGGTACGGCCGGCGGCCGTCGAGAGGGATCTCCCACAGGGAGGTCCCGTAGGATCTTCCGTCGGGATTAAGCGCCTGCACCACGCTGACCAGGCGCACTCCATCGGGGGATAGCCGCAGGGATGTCACCCGCGGTACGCCGACATAATCGCGGATGTCGTTAAATGGGGTCACGGTTTCGAACTTACCTCGGCGATCGTCTCCGAACACGCCTCCGAACATGCATCCACAAACCTTGTTGATAACGAAGTCCTCAAGGTGACCATGCAAGAGGACACCCCGGCATGCGGTTTGATAAATGCCATGGGGAATTACGACGCGCTTCTCGTCGTCTCGTTCGGGGGGCCCGAGAAACCAGACGATGTCATGCCGTTCCTGGAGAACGTGGTCAGGGGCAGGGGGATCCCGCGCGAGCGGCTGCTGGAGGTCGAGGCGCACTACCAGCGCTTCGGCGGCGCCAGCCCGATCAACCAGCAGTGCCGTGACCTGATCGCGGCCGTGGAGCCGACGATCGACCTTCCGGTCTACTGGGGCAACCGCAACTGGCATCCCTACCTGGAGGACACGCTTCGCCAGATGGCCTCGGACGGGGTGCGCAGGGCCGCGGCCTTCGTCACCGCCGCCTACAGCTCGTACTCGGCCTGCCGTCAGTACATCGACGACATCGCGCTCGCCAGGGCCGCGGTCGAGGGTGCCCCGGAGGTCGTCAAACTCCGGCACTACTTCGACCATCCCGGGTTCGTCGCGGCGATGGCCGACCACACCCGTGAGGCCCTGGACCGGCTGCCCGCCGAGCTCAGGGATCCCGCGCGGCTGGTCTTCACCGCCCACAGCATCCCGACCTCGATGGCCGCGACAGCCGGTCCAGGCGGCGGCGCGTACGAGGCGCAGCTGCGCCGGGCCGCGGCGCTGGTCACCGCCGAGGTGGGCGGCGGCAGAGAGTGGGACCTGGTCTGGCAGAGCCGGAGCGGTGCCCCGCACATCCCGTGGCTGGAACCCGACGTCTGCGACCACCTGCTCGCGGTCGACGCCCCCGCGGTCGTGCTGGTGCCGATCGGCTTCGTCTCCGACCACATGGAGGTCGTCTACGACCTCGACGTGGAGGCTGCGGAGACGGCGAAGAAGATCGGCCTGCCGCTGGTCAGGGCCACCACGGCCGGGACCCACCCGCGCTTCGTCTCGATGGTCGGGGAGCTGCTCGCCGAGCCGGAGCCCGTGGCGTGCGCGGCCACCTGCTGCCCGGCCCCGCCGCGCCGCCGCGGGTAGCCGCGAGGGCGCGGGCGCGAGCCGATCGCGGACGGCCGCGAAACCCCGAAGATCACCGGTGCGGGCCTCCACGGGATGGCCGACGATCACGGGCGTGGACGTCCGCGGGGCCGCGGCCGGTCACGGGTGCCTCGCCGGGGCCTCAGGGGTAGGCGGCGGCGTAGCCGCGGGAGATGCCCATGACCTTGGCGACGTACGACCAGGAGTGGTTGTAGAACCAGATGGCCTTCTCCAGTTTCTTGCCGCCCTTGCCCGCCCCGTTGGCGCACAGGTAGTTGGCCGCGCCGGGGACCGCGTCGTACGGGTTCCAGATGTCGGCGACGCCGTCACCGTCTCCGTCCACGCCGTAGGCCTTCCAGGTCGCGGGCATGAACTGCATCGGTCCCAGCGCGCCCGCGGAGGAGGGGCCGTTGTTTCGCCCGTGTGAGCTCTCCACCTGGCCGATCGCGGCCAGGACCGTCCAGGAGAGCCCCGGGCAGACCTCGGCCGCCTTGCGGTAGAGCTCCAGGTAGCTGCCTGGCCTGCCGACCGTGACCTGCCGCACCTTGCCGGTTCCCGCCGTCTTGGCGCCGGCGGCCTTCGCGGCGGGCTCGCGGGCGGCCTTCCGGGCACCGCCGACGGCGACCACCTGGGAACCCGGGCTCAGCAGCCTGCCCACCCGTGTCCTGAGGACGGTGGAGGCCTTCTCGGGGCCGTGCACGAGCAGCGCCACACCGGGCAGCAGACCCAGCCTGCGGCCGGTCTCCTCCCCTACGATGCCGTCCACGCCGGGCAGGCCGAACGAGGCGGAGGCCGCGGCCCGCAGCCGGGGACCGCCGTCCACCTGGTACTCCGAGCCGAGGACCAGGCCGAGGCGGCGCGCCGCCGAGTTGTCGGCGACGAGCTCCCCCTTGGCGAGGGCGTCCCAGATCCCCTGCTGGTCGGCGACGATCCTGGGTGCCCACGTGCGAAAGCGGGCGGGGTCGACGGCGATGAGGTTGAGCCCGATCCCGGACACCTTGACCGCCCCGCCGTCGAAGGAGTCGATCTTCTGGACGTACTTGAGCCGGGAGATGTCCTCCTTGGTCTGCTCGGTCAGCGTCGAGGGGGAGATGACCAGCAGCCGAGGCGGGGTGAGGGTGAGACCGGAGGCGCCCGTCGCACCCGGCTCGGGGGCGGAACTCTGTCCGCCTCCCGTCCCCTGGGAGACGGGGTCGCGCGGGGCCTGATCGTCCCCCACGGGAGCGGCCGGGCTCGCCGGGCCGGGATCCGCCGGGCTCACCGGGCTCGTCGGATCGGGGTCCGCCGGGCTCACCGGGATCGCGGGAGGGCTCGCCACCGGCGCGATCGCCGCCAGGTCGCGGACGCGGGACTCCACCACGGCGCTTCCCGCCGAAGTGGCGGGGGTGGCGGGGCGACCGGCGTTGATCATCGCGAGAGCGACGCCGCCGAGGGCGAGGAGAGCGGTCATGGCGACCACTACTGGGACAAACAACCGCAACCCGGGAAGACGTGACACCGCGCTCACGTTAGCTCCAACGGACCGCTCCGTGAGCCATTGCCTGGAAAATCACTTGCCGACCGGCGGTTCTGTGCGAAATCGTCGGCATGTTCCACGCACGGAGATCAGCAAGGGGATTATCGGTGGTCGGGCCGTACAGAGGGCTCTTCAGCATGCCCGGCGCCAAGGGGTTCGTCATCGCCGGGTTCTTCGGGCGGATGCCCATGTCGATGCTCGGCATCGGCATCGTGCTGCTCATCAAAGAACTCACCGGCTCCTACGCGACGGCGGGCGCGGTCGCGGCCACCGTCAGCGTCTCCTTCGCCGTCGCGGCCCCGCTGTCGGGACGCCTGGTGGACAGGTTCGGCCAGGCCAGAATAGTCATCCCGTTCACGCTCGCGCACGGCGCCACGCTGACCGCGATGATGCTCTGCGCCGAGTACGGTGCTCCTCTCTGGACGCTCTTCGCCACCGGCGTCATGGTCGGCGCGACCGCGCTGTCGCTCGGCTCGCTCGTGCGCGCCCGCTGGTCGCACCTGCTGTCCGGGTCGGGGAGGCTGCACACGGCGTTCTCCTTCGAGTCGGTCGCCGACGAGATCATCTTCGTCGCGGGCCCGGCGCTGGTCACCGCCCTGGCCACCATGATCAACCCGTACGCGGGCCTGATCGTGGCTCTGACCTGCACGGTCTTGGGCACCATCGCCTTCGCCCTGCAGCGCGGCACGGAGCCGCCCATCCGCCGCAGGGAGGCGCGCTCCGGCACCCCGATCACCATTCCCGGCGTGGCCCTGATGTCGTGCGCCTTCCTCGCGATGGGTGCGGTGTTCGGCTCGGTCGACCTGATCACGGTCGCGTTCGCCGAGGAGCGGGGTTCCAGGGCCGCGGCCGGGCTGCTGCTCGCCTCGTTCGCCGGCGGGAGCCTCGTCTCCGGCCTCTGGTACGGCGCACGGCAGTGGAGCATCCCGCTGAGCAGCAGGTTCGTCCGCTCGCTCGCGGCGTTCGCGGCCGGCCTCACCCCGATCATGCTCATCGGCGACATCAGGGTCATGGCGGGCGCGCTGTTCCTGGCCGGGCTGGCCATCTCCCCGACCGTCATCACCGGCTACAGCCTGACCGAGCAGCTGGTCCCGGCCGGCCTGCTCACCGAGGGCATGGCGTGGATCTCGACGTCGGTCGGGTTCGGCGTGGCGATCGGCGCGTGGGCGGGGGGCAGGCTCACCGACACGTTCGGCGCCTCCAACGCCTACGGGTTCTCCTTCGCCTGCGCCCTGCTCGCCGTCGCGGTCGGCGTCGGCGGCTCCGCCTGGCTGCGAACCCCTGTCGCCCAGCAACAATCGTGAGTATCGTTCATATTCGCTGGAGAAGCACGCGAACACGAACCGGTGACGGCCCACCTGACCGTGGGCGGGACTCCCCCGCGAGCGGGGCGTCGGCGCCCCCGGACGGCGGGGTGCCGCCCGCCGGGCAGGAGTGAACATGGGCGAGACCTTCCGCAACTGGGCCCGCAACCAGGCCGTCACCCCCGCGGAGGTCCGGGCGCCCTCCTCGGCCGAGGAGGTCTCGCGGGCCGTGCGGGACGCGACCGCGGCGGGCCGCCGGGTGCGCATGACCGGCAGCGGCCACTCGTTCACCGCGGTGGCGCTCACCGACGGCCTCCTGCTGCGGCCCGACGCGCTGACCGGGATCCGCGAGACCGGGGACGGCTGGGTGACGGCCGAGGCCGGGACGACGATCGGCGCGCTCAACCGGGAGCTGCACCGGATGGGCCTCGCCCTCGCCAACATGGGCGACATCGACGCCCAGACCGTGGCAGGGGCGATCCAGACCGGCACCCACGGCACCGGCAGGGACGTCGGCGGGCTCGCCGACCAGGTGCTGGCGCTGGAGATGGTGCTCGCCGACGGCGAGATCGTCACGGTCCGCGGCGACGGCGAGGGGAAGATCCGGGGGGTGGCCGAGCGGGACCTGTTCGACGCCGCCAGGGTGAGCCTGGGCGCGCTCGGCGTGGTGACCGCGGTGACCTTCCGGGTCGAGCCGGCCTTCCTGCTGCGCAGCGTGCGGGAGCCGATGGCGCTGACCTCGATCCTCGACTCCCTGGAGGCGCTCGTCACCGGCAACGAGCACCTGGACTTCTTCTGGCTGCCGCACACCGACACCTGCCTGACCAAGCGCAACAACCGCAGCCCCGGACCGGCCAGGCCGCCGAGCGCGCTGAAGTACTGGCTCGACAACCACCTCATGGAGAACACCCTGTTCGGCGCGGTGTGCGGCGTCGGCGGACGCTACCCGCGCGCCATCCCCCGGCTCAACGCGCTCTCGGCCGCGACGCTCTCGGCCTCGTCCTGTGTCGACGCCTCGCACAAGATCTTCACGAGCGTGCGGGAGGTGCGCTTTCTGGAGATGGAGTACGCCATCGCGCGCGAGCACCTCGGCCAGGCCCTCCACGAGGTTCGTGACCTGGTGGAACGGCGAGATTGGAAGATCAGCTTTCCCGTCGAGGTGCGGGTCACCCCGGCCTCGGACGCCTGGCTGTCCACCGCCTACGGCAGGGACTCGGCCTATGTCGCCTGCCACGTCTACCGGCCGACTCCAAACCCCGCCTACTTCGAGGGCGTCGAGGAGATCATGACCAGGCTCGGCGGCCGCCCGCACTGGGGCAAGCTGCACACCCGTGACGCGTCCTACCTGGCCGCGGCCTATCCCCGATTCGGTGACTTCCTCGCGATACGCGACACCCTCGACCCGGGGCGCGCCTTTTCCAACGACCATCTCGACACCGTGCTGGGGTGACCTGCCCCGGACCTCTCGCGGCCGTACGGCCGTCGGCCCGGCACCGTTCCCCCCAATCGGCCGCTTCTCTCCGGCTTTCGGTAAAGGATGTCGCAAAGGCTCGCTCGAAGAGTGACGCGTCCGCGTGTCCCGTCGTTCCCCTGAGGCGTACGAGGGGCAGATTCGCAGACACCCGCGCCGCTCGACCCCGAGGGAGTCCGCCGGAGATGACCTTCTCCCGCCGTCCATGCCAGCCGCCGCCGCGTCCCGTCGTCACGGAGCGCGACGACCGGCTCCCGCACAACACCGCAATCGCGGCATATCCCACCCGAACCGGCGGACCGGCCTCACCGCCATCTCCCGGTTCTTGGTGGAAGTCCGCAGCGGTTCCCGGAGTTATCCGTGAGAATCCCTTGAGGACCCGGAAGTCGCTGCTCCAGACCGGTGCCCTGTAATAGATGAATGGAGCAAATGTGACCGGCGTCACATCGCTGCGAGCCCCATCCAGGAAGGCGATGTTCGGACATGCCGGGTACGGTGCTGGCAGGCAACCGGCACACGCGAGAGACTCAAGGGTCCGGGGGAAGATTGAGCACGACGACGAAGGGACTCGCATGCAGGAGCTCCGACTCGTCGCGGTGAGTGAGGACGGGACCTATCTCGTGCTGGCGACAGCCGGCCGGGGTACCCGGTTCACGCTGCCCGTCGACGACCGGCTCCGTGCTGCCGTCCGCGGCAACTTCTCCCGTCTCGGCCAGTACGAGATCGAAGTGGAGAGTCCGTTGCGCCCCAAGGAGATCCAGGCCCGGATCCGTGCCGGCGAGACCGCGGAGGAGATCGCCAACACGGCGGGCATCCCGGTCGAGCGCGTGCGGTGGTTCGAGGGCCCCGTGCTCCAGGAACGTGAGTACATGGCACAGCAGGCGCAGCGCTGCGCCGTACGCCTGCCGGGCGACTCCGCTCCAGGTCCCACCCTCGGCGACCTGGTCGCCGAGCGGCTGACCCGCCGAGGCGTCCCCGCCGACGAGATCGAGTGGGATTCGGCCAAGCGGGACGACAACATGTGGCGCATCAAGCTCGGATTCGTGTGGAACGGCCACACGCGCAACGCCGAGTGGCTCTTCGACCCGCGCCGGCGCCACATCACGCCCCACGACGACGAGGCGCTGCGACTGTCCAGCGGCGAGGACGTCGAGCCGTTCGCGGACACCACGGTCACGCCGTTCGTCCCGCGCGTGGCCAAGCTCGCTCCGGTGCCGTCGCTGGCGCCGGAGCCGCTGAACCAGCCTCCGGTGGCCTTCCCCTCGGTTCTGCGGCACGAGACCCCGGCCCAGCCCCGGCCCGCCTACGCGCAGGCCGATCCCACCGTCTCCCCGGCATCCCCGACACCTCAGGCGCCTCAGGCATCCCCCTCGCCCGCGGCCCCTGCCCTGCCCTCGGCGTCCCCTGCCGCCTATCAGCAGCCGCCCATGCCCCCGCTCCCCGCCGGATACGAGGCTCCAAGGGTGTCGGTGCCGCCGCTGCGCGCTCCCGACCCTGCCGGATACCAGCAGGAAAGGGCGCCGGAGCCCACGGCCCAGGACTCCGACCCCGTCACACGGGTCAAGCCTCCCGAGCCCGTGCTGCCCGAGCCTCCCGCTCCGTACCCGGCTCCGTACGAGCCGGTCGCGCCGGCTTCGTACGAGCCGCTTTCCTCTCCGGAGCCGGAGCCCCCGGCACCCGTCGCGCCACGGCCCGCCGTCACCTCCCAGCCCTCCGTGACGGCGTCCGAGCCGTCTACGGCGACCACGCCGGAGCAGGCGACCACCGCGCGCGGATCCGCCGCCGCGCGGGGAGACCTCCTTCCCCAGGGGCCCGAGGAAGCGATTCCGGGGCAGGACGGTGCGGCCGGGCCCTCCGCGGCCGCCGAGGCCGAGCGGGCTCCGGAGACGGCGAAGGAGTCGCAGGTCACGCCGCCTCCGGAGGCGGCGAAGGCTCCGGAGGCCACGAAGGCCGAAGAGACCGAGGGGGCCGCGAAGGCTCCGGAGGCCCCCAAGAGCACCGAGAGCACCGAGAGCGCGAACCCCCCGCCTCCCGCCGCGGCCGCGCCGGAACCGGCCGCGACCGCTCCGGCCGATGCCCTGTCCGACCTCGCCGACCAGCGCTCCCCCGAGACCGGCAAGGCCACCGAGCAGGCTCCCGCGGAAGCGGAGAGGACCGTCGCGGAGAAGGAGACCCCCGCCTCCGAACCCGTTTCCGAGACCGGAGCGGCCCAGGAGGGTTCGATAGCCGTACCCGCGGCGCGCGTCAGCGTGGACAAGCGGGCCAAGACCACGCCTGGCAGGCAAGAGACACAGGGGGACACGGGGGCGATGCAGGAGACCAAGGCCGACAAGCCCGCCGCGGAGAAGCCCGCGGAGCCGCCGAAGCCCGCTCCGGCTCCGGCTCGGCCCGCCAAGAAGTCCAGGGGGCGGCGCGCGTCCGTGCCCACCTGGGACGAGATCATGTTCGGCGCCCGCCGCCAGGACTGAACCGCACCGCACCAGGCGGGGGTGACCGGGGTTCCCGGTCACCCCCGTCTCGTCGTCGCCGGCCCTGGGCGCGAGGGGCCGTCCACGACCTCGGCGGACCCAGAACGTGAGATGCGTGAGGCCGCCCCCACGACCTCGACGATCGTGGACATGAGGGTGTGCGGAGTCCCCGAGAGGTGGGCACCCTGGGTTTCGGCGCCGCGAGGCCCCGGCCTGCCGCAAGAACGAGGAGGCCTCAGAAAGGCGCACCCCTCAGGGCGAGAGCCGCCCGCCGGGCGCGGAGGGCTCCGGACTGCCGGAGGTCCCCGGAGTCGCGGGCGCGTGCGGGATGAGGAACGGGGCGAGCCAGGCGGGAGTGACCTCGACGGCGAAGGCCGGTCCCTCCGCCTCGCCGACGTCGATGGCCGCGTAGCCACCGGTGCCCGCCCCCACGCCCGCGATCACGGTCAGCAGACCGGCGCGACGCTGGAACCAGGTCTGCCTCAGGGTCCAGCCGACCACGGCCCGCTGCTCCACCACCGCCTGGGAACGCCGCAGCGACCCCGACCGGACCGACAGACGGCTCCCGTCGTACGTGTGTCCGAGGGAACGGTAGCGATCGAGACCGAGCGGGACGCCCAGCAGCGCGAGAAGCAGGGCCGGCACCGCGAGCGCCCACCAGAACCCGGACCACGTCCAGGCGGCCGTCACCGCACACGTGGCGATCACCAGCCACGGGAAGATCGCCCTGAACAGCCTGCGCCTGCGCGCCGCCGGCGGGTGTGGCCGCAGCCCTGAGGCGATCGGGCCGATCGCCTCGCCCACCACCTCGAGCACGGTGTCCCTCGGGGCCACGGGCATCAGCTGGCCCCTGGTCTCCGAGTCGCCGAGACCGGTCACGATCGCCCACGCGCGGCCCAGCCCCGCCCAGCGCTCGGCCGGCCCCTCGACGAACTCGAACCCCCGCACCCTGCGCCGCTCCAGGGAGACGTTCCTGTGCGTGACCAGACCGCGCCCGGCGATCAGGTATCCGTCGGCGGCGCGGAGGGTGAAGTTCCAGTTGAACACCGCGTACATGATCGCGGCGATCACCGGCATCGCCAGGAACAGCAGGATCAGGGCCGCGACGAGCAGGAGCGGATGCCCCCAGAGCCACTCCCCGAAGTCCAGCACGACCCGTCTGTCGACTCTGAGCTCGCTGCCCCACTGGAACGCCGCGCCCACGGCACCGGCCACCAGTGCGAAGGGGGTGAGCAGGTAGGCGCCGGAGAGAGGGCCGTACACGAGCCACTTCCTCGGCATCACGAAGAACACCCGCTCGGGGGTCGTGTCGCCCACCTCGTGGCGGGTGGAGGATCCGGCGGACTCCTCCCGCGCCCCGACGGGCATACCGGATGAATCGGGCGCACCGGCCGCGAGCTCATCGGAGCCGGAGGCGGCACCGGCCACCGGCGCCGCTCCACGCGCCTGGACGCGTCTCGCCGTCCGGGCACGGGCGTGCCAGAGCAGCACGGCCTTGAGCCGCTCCCCCTCCTCGACGGTGACCCCGTCGAGTTCGCCCTCCTGCTTCTCGTCGCCGCTCGCGCCGGTGTCGATCCTGAGAACGGCGATGCCGAGCAGGCGGTGCAGCGGCGGGGCGCTGACGTCGACGCCACGGATCCGCTCCAGAGGGATCGTCCGCACCGACCTGCTGATCAGTGACCGGGTGAGCTCCAGCCGGTCACCGACGATCTGGTAGGTGAAGGTGAGCCAGCGCGCGGCCGCGAACACGACGGAGCCGACGACCGCCGTCCCGGCCCACCCGAAGGATCCCAGGGAGAAGCCGCCGAGGAACAGGAGACCGGCGAGTGGCAGGAGCAGCGAGGGCAGCATCCGGATCGGATCGGTCAGCAGGACCTTCGGGCTGAGCCTCAGAGGTCTCTCCGTCGGCGGGCCTCCCGGTCCGGCTCCCGGTCCGGCCATGTCGCCGCCCGGCCCGCGCGGGAAACCCGGGCCGCCGCCGGCCCAGCCGTGCGGGGCACCCCCCTGGACGTGCGGGACATCCGGCCCGGCACCGTCTCGGCCAGGTGGGACGCCTGCCACGCAGGCGTCCATGCCACCGTCGGGCACACGTGGATGCTCCGGTCCTGCGCCGGTTCGGACGGGCGGCGAATGCGGCGCATCCGGCTCGCCGCCTCCGTCGGGCGCGACCCACGCGCCCGCCTCTGGACCACCCGGCCCGATCCGCGGACCGGATCCGGCCGGTGGGCGCTCGCCGGGCGTATGCCCTGCCGGTGGACGATCGGAGGAGGAATCGGTCACGTCGCGTCGTCCCTGAGCTCCTCGGCGCGCCGGGCGAGGCCCTCGGCCAGCTCGGCGGCGACCCCGTACTCAAGACCCTTGATCGTGGACGAGCCCGCGTGCGAGGCGGTGCGGATCTCGACCGTGGCCAGTCCCAGCATGCGCTCGAACCAGCCCTGTGCCTTGTCGACCGTCTGGATCCTGCTGACGGGGACGAACACCCACTCCCTGCTGAGCCACCCGGAACGGGCGTAGACGACGTCCCCGCTGAGCTCCCAGCGGTGCACGGCGTACCGCCAGAACGGCTCGACGAGCGTGCCGGGGATCAGAAGCAACACCATCAGCCACGGCAGCCACCCGATGTTCTCGAGCACCCAGCCTGGTAGCCAGGACCACCGGTCGTCGGCGATCCACCCGGCCAGGGTGAAGGAGCCCACGACCAGGAGAACGGACCAGAACAGCCCGTCCAGCAGCCACAAAACGATGGCCTTGCGGGAGACCGGGTTGGCGGGGGCGCGCAGGGGAACGCCCGTGCGGCGCCCACCCGGCGGATCGCCCGCCTCGGCCCTCTCGCTTCCCCCGAGGGCCGCGCTGTGCTCATCGACTCGGTCGCTCACGCTGTCAGCCTAAACGCTCCTGTCCCGAAGGGCGTTCCGGTCGTGTCACGGAACGGGCTCCCGCGGACACCGTGGCGAAGGCGGGGCGATTCACCGCCTTCGCCCCGGCCGGAGGTCGAAGAAGTGTCGGTGGCGCAGGGCATGCTGGAGATCCGTGACTATGGAAAGGCGTGAACGATGACCTACGCGATCCAGGCCGAGGGCCTGGTGAAGCATTACGGGGAGACCCGCGCGCTCGACGGGGTGGATCTCGTCGTGCCGCAGGGGCGCCTGCTGGGTGTGCTCGGCCCCAACGGGGCGGGCAAGACCACCGCGGTGCGCGTCCTGGCGACGTTGCTGCGTCCCGACGCGGGCACCGCCAGCGTCGGAGGCTACGACGTGACGCGCCAGGCCCACCAGGTGCGCTCGCTGATCGGCCTGACGGGGCAGTACGCCGCCGTCGACGAGATGCTCACCGGCGTCGAGAACCTGACGATGATCGGCCGCCTGCTGGGCCTGACGCGTGCCGAGTCCCGGGCGCGCGCCGGCGAGTTGTTGAAGCGCTTCGACCTGTCGGACGCGGGAGGACGTGCCACCAAGACCTACTCCGGCGGCATGCGCCGCCGCCTTGACCTCGCCGCCAGCCTGGTCGGCCGTCCTCAGGTGCTCTTCCTCGACGAGCCCACCACCGGGCTCGACCCGCGCAGCCGCACCGATTTGTGGAACGTGGTGCGCGGCCTGATGGCCGACGGCGTCACCGTGTTGCTCACCACCCAGTATTTGGAGGAGGCCGACCAGCTCGCCGACGACATCGTCGTCTTCGACCACGGCAAGGTCATCGCCTCCGGCACCTCCGACGAGCTCAAGGCGACCACCGGCGCCCAGGTCCTGGAGGTGCGCCCCCTGCTCGCCGAGCACCTCCAGCTCGTCGGCACGATCATGGCCGACGTGCTCGGGGAGACGCCCGACCTCGGCGGGGGCAAGGCCACCGCCCCCGTTCACGACCCCGCCGTCGTCCCCGCGATCGTGCGCCTCCTCGACGACCAGGGCGTCACCGCCTCGGAGCTCGCGCTGCGCAAGTCCAGTCTGGACGAGGTGTTCCTGTCCCTCACCGGCCACCTGCCGGACGAAGACGGTGCCCCCGACGGCGAGGACACCACGCGCAAGGAAGAGGCCTTCGCATGACCACGCTGACGACGACCATCCCGCAGGTGGCCGCCAAGCGCGTCACGCCCCTGGCCACGCTGCAGCAGACCATGACACTCGCCTGGCGCAGTCTGGTCCAGATCAAGCACAACCCGTGGGAGCTGCTGGACCTGAGCATCCAGCCCATCATGTTCCTGCTGTTGTTCACCTACGTCTTCGGCGGCGCCATCTCCGGGTCCACCGGCGACTACCTGCAGTTCGCCCTGCCTGGCCTGCTCGTGCAGAACGCCCTGTTCTACACGCTGTCCACCGCCATCGGCCTCAACACCGACATCACCAAGGGTGTCTTCGACCGGCTGCGCAGCCTGCCCATCGCCCGCACCGCGCCGCTGTCGGGGCGCATCATCGCCGACACCGTCAAGCAGATGTGGGCGTTCGCCCTGCTGATCGGTTTCGGCATGGTGCTGGGTTTTCGGGTGACCACCAGCGTCTTCGGCCTGCTGGGTGCCCTCGCCCTGCTGGTCGTGGTCGCCCTGGCCATGTCCTGGATGTCGGTGCTGATCGGCCTGAAGGCCTCCAGTCCCGAGAAGGTGCAGATGATCGCCTTCTCCACGATGATGCCGCTCACCTTCACCAGCAGCGCGCTGGTGCCCTCCGCCACCTTCCCGTCCTGGCTGAAGACCTGGTCGGACATCAACCCCGTCACGCACCTGGCGGACGCCATCCGCGGCCTTCTCATCGGTGGCGACATCGGCCAGGCCGCCCTCTTCTCGCTGCTCTGGGCCGCGGGTTTCGCCCTGGTCTTCGCGCCTCTGGCGATCCGCGCGTTCCGCAGCCACGTCTAATCTGTCGGCAGGCCGGGCTCGCGGGGGCGTTCGCGTCCGCCACATGGTGACGAACCGGAATCGGAAGAACCAGAGGTGTGGTCAGGTGCTCGTGGTCCATGGCGCGTGGGTGAACGGGCTCGTGGGTGTCTGGGCGGAGGACACCGCCCAGACCTCGACGTCCGTTTCCCGCGCCGCTCTTCGCCCACATCCCTTCGCGGCGTCCACGGCCGCGCTGGCCGCGGCCCTGGGCGGAACTGGTGAAATTTCAGGTGATCATTACGGAGAGGCCCTAAATGCCGCTCTAAGCGAGGTTTCGGACGCCCCCCTTCCCCGAGGTGCCGACGGGGCCCGCGGGGGCGGGACGGCACCCCAGGGGGCCGCCCCGGGCATCGCGGGCATCCCCGCCGTCGCGGGCGTCCCCGCTGTCGCACACCTCCCAGGCGCCACGAGCACCGGGACCGTCACGGTCCTGACGAACACCACGGCCGTCGAAGGGGAGCTCGTCGTCCTGCTTCCCGGTTCGGCCTCGGGCCCTCTGCCCTCTCCCGACTCCGGCCTCGCGAGCCGGGCGCGGAGACCCAGGATCTCCGCCTGGCGGGTGCCCGCCCTGCTCTTCCATCCGGCCGACGCGCTCCGTCTGCTCGGCTCGCTGCCCGATCCCGGCCCCACACCTCCCGATCTCGTCTCCGGGAGCGGACGCGGCGCGGAGGACCTCACGTGGGAGCCCGCCCTCTCCCTGCGCTACCTCGCCGTGGTCGCCGAGCACGCTCGCGGCCTGGTCAGGCGCGGCCGGATCCTGCCCCAGCTCGCCTTCGAGGGTGACGTCCACGCGGCCCGCTGGCGCCCGGTGCTGACCGGCGCCGACCTGGCCGCGCTGCCCGGCCTCGCCGACGCGATGCCGCCGGTGTGCAGGGCCGTGGCCCAGGAGAGACCGCCGAGGGAGGTGCTGGACGAGGCGCTGGACGGCCTGGTCGACGGCGCGGCGCGGCTGTCGCTGCCCGGCCGGCTCATCCTCGGCAACCGCCCCGGCCCCAAGACCGCCCTGGCCGATCGCTGGCTGTACGCGCTGACCGCCGAGGACGCCTCACTCCCGGGTGCGAGGCCGGACGAGGTCGCGGCGCTCGGCGAGGCCCTGACCGGCTGGTTCGACGCGGCACACGAGCTGGGCGGACCGGTCAGGGTCTGTTTCCGGCTGATCGAGCCCGTCGGCGACGGCGACTCCTGGAGAGTCGAGTTCGGCCTCGCACCGACGGACGAACCGGACGCCTACCTGCCGGTCGAGCGGATCCGCGCCGGCGAGCGGGCGCCGTGGCTGCCCGAGCGGCCCGAGGAGCTGATCCGCGCCGACCTCGGCCGGGCCGTGCGTCTCCACCCCGACCTCCACATCGCGCTGCGCGCACCCGAGCCGGTCACCCTCACGGTCGAGACGGCGTGGGCGTTCTCGTTCCTCCGCAACGGCGCGCCCATGCTCAGGGCCGCGGGATACGGCGTACGACTGCCCTCCTGGGCCGGGCGCCAGGGGCTGGGCCTGAAGCTGACCACCCGCGCGCTCACCGGCGGCGAGAACGAGGGGGCCGGGCTCGGCGGGCGGGTGAGCGTCCGGCTGGACGTCGCCGTCGGCGACCATACGATCGGCGCGGAGGAGCTGGCCGAGCTGGCCGGGCGCCGCATCCCCCTGGTGCGGGTCGAGGACCGCTGGGTGGAGCTGGACGACCAGCAGGTCAAGGCGGCCCTGAAGGTGATCGAGGAGCGCGGCGGCGGCGAGAGGACCGTCGGCGAGGTGATCCGCGAGGTCGTGGAGGGCGGCGACGAGAGGCTGCCGCTGATCACGGTCGACGCCGACGGCCTTCTGGGTGATCTTCTCTCCGGCGAGGCCGACCGCCGTCTCACCCCGGTGCCCACGCCGCGGGCGCTGCGCGGGTCTCTCCGCCCCTACCAGGAGCGCGGCCTGTCCTGGCTGAGCTTCCTCTCCGGGCTCGGCCTGGGGGGAATCCTCGCCGACGACATGGGGCTCGGGAAGACCGTCTCCACCCTCTCGCTCCTGCTCTCCGAGCGCGAGAGCGGTACGCCCGCCCCGACGCTGCTGATCTGCCCGATGTCGCTGCTCGGCAACTGGCAGAAGGAGGCGTCCAGATTCGCCCCCTCGCTGCGTGTCCACGTCCACCACGGCGGCGCGCGCAGGCGCGACGAGGAGCTCGCCGCCGCCGTACGGGAGGCCGACCTGGTCGTCACCACGTACGGCACCGCGCTGCGGGACCTGGGGGCGCTCGCGGGCCTGGGCTGGGAGCGGGTGGTCTGCGACGAGGCGCAGGCGATCAAGAACAGCTCGGCGCGGCAGTCCAGGGCGGTGCGCTCCATCCCCGCCCGCACCCGGCTCGCGCTGACCGGCACGCCGGTGGAGAACCATCTGGCGGAGCTCTGGTCGATCATGGAATTCTGCAACCCCGGCCTGCTCGGCCCGGCCAGGCGCTTCAGGACCCGTTACCAGGAGCCGATCGAGACGCGGCGTGACCCCGACGCCACCGCGGCGCTGAAGCGGGCCACAGGCCCGTTCGTGCTGCGGCGTCTCAAGACCGACCGTTCGATCATCTCCGACCTGCCGGACAAGCAGGAGATGAAGGTCTGGTGCACGCTCACCCCCGAGCAGGCCGAGCTGTACAGGGCCGTGACCGGCGAGATGCTGGACAGGATCGACGCCTCCAGGGGCATCGAGCGGCGGGGCAACGTGCTCGCGACCATGACGAAGCTCAAACAGGTCTGCAACCATCCTGCCCAGCTGCTCAAGGACGGCTCACGGCTGGCGGGCCGGTCGGGAAAGCTCGCCCGGCTGGAGGAGCTCGCCGAGGAGATCGTCCAGGAGGGCGACAAGGCCCTGGTCTTCACCCAGTACGCCGCGTTCGGCGCCATGCTGCAGCCCTATCTCGCCGCCCACCTGGACCGGCCGGTGCTGTGGCTGCACGGCGCACTGCCCAAGAACAGGCGTGAGGCGCTCGTCGAGCGCTTCCAGAACGACGACGAGCCGATGCTGTTCCTGCTCTCGCTCAAGGCCGCCGGCACCGGCCTGAACCTCACCGCCGCCACCCACGTCGTCCACGTCGACCGCTGGTGGAACCCCGCCGTCGAAGACCAGGCCACCGACCGGGCCTTCCGGATCGGCCAGACCAGAAACGTCCAGGTCAGAAAGTTCATCTGCCTCGGCACCCTGGAAGAACGGATCGACGAGATGATCGAACGCAAGAAGGCCCTCGCCCAGAGCGTGGTCGGCACCGGCGAGGACTGGATCACCGACCTGTCCACCGACCAGCTGCGCGAGTTGTTCCTGCTCGGTCCCGGGGCGGTGAGCTGACATGGACGACTCCGGATCCGGCGACAGGCCGTTCGACGGGCGGACCTTCGAGGAGCGGATCGGGGACTTCTACTCCCCCGCCGTCTCCCTGAACCGCCTGCGCCCCCGGCCCGACAGCACCGGAGCCCCCGCCGACCTGCTGCTGCGGGCCCTTGAACCGCCCGCGGTCAAGGTGCGGCACATCCCGCTGGTCGACCTGCTCAGGAAGCCCTACCGAGAGCTGGGCGGCGACTGAGGTCCTCGGGGCTCACCTCGGGCCACTGACGGGTCACTGATGGATGGGTCCCTGTGGCCCCCGCGCGGTCCGGCGAAACTCGTTTTGGAAGTCACTCCAACCCCTTCCATCCCTCGATTTACCCTGATTTCCGACTTTTTTCCCGCCGCCGAACCTCGCGATCCGGTCTGCGCATCTTCCAGACACGCGTAGCATCATCGGGCATGGGGCAGCCGAAAACGTCTACGCGCCGCCCGTGGCACACCCCGAGAGTGGCGGTGGCCACGGCGCTCGTCGTCATGTCCTCGGGCTGCGGGATGGCCTCGGCCGAACGGTTGCAACTGGAGCCGATCAGCGTCTCCAGTCCTCAGGTCAGAGACGGTGGCCCCCTGCCGTCCGACTACTCGTGCAAGGGTTCGGTCGGCAACCCGCCACTGCGCTGGTCACGCGTGCCGGAGGGCACGAAGTCCGTCGCGATCGTGGTGGACAGCAACTCCCGGACGGGCGGCGAGGTGAACTGGGTCGTTTTCGACATCGATCCGCGCACCAACGAGTTACCAGAGGGTAGCGTTCCGGTGGGCGCCATCGAAGGGAGCACGACGAGCGGCAAGGTGGGCTATAGCCCTCCGTGCGACGCCCAGGAGAACTATCGTTTCACTGTCTACGCGCTCACCGGCAAGGTCGAGCTTCGCAAGGGAGCCCTCCTCGAGGAGACCTTGAAGAGCATCGCGGACAAGACGATCGCCTGGGGACGGCTCACCGCGGCGCACATCGAGTAACCGGCCAAACACCGGAGGTAGTAATGGTTACCAATTCTTCACTTAGGGTGTGACAACGCTCATAGTGGTCCGACACAATCAGATCCAATGTCCAAGCGCAGGTGATGCATGGGGGAAGGTCGCGTCGATGGCCGCGCGACCTCACCGGCGCCGCTGTAAGGCCATGGCCTTGAGGGTGGTGCAATGATCGCGGTCGTAGTAAGCCTGGTCGCCGTCGTGCTCCTCGTGCTCGTCGTCGTGGCACTGGGAATGCGGTCGATGAACCGCAGAGAGAGCGCCCTTCCCCCGGAGCGTCTGCGGGAGATGGCGGAGAAGGAGGCGCTGACCCAGACCATGTCCAGCGACGACTTCGCCACCAGAGAACCGAAGATGAACCACTTCACCCCCGATCTGACCCCGTTCGACGAGCCGAAGCCACCGCGCCAGCCGCGGCCGCCGAGCTCTCGGGGCAAGCGAGGGATGAACGAGTTCGGCCAGGTGGACGACTATGACGACGACTACTGGACGCGACTCCAGGCCGACGAGGGTGGTTTCGGAGGATCCCTGGCGGCCCGGATGGGCGCGAGCCGTCCCGTCGAGCAGGAGGATCAGAAGGCCGATGCCGACGCGGTGACCGTGCAGGCTCCGCTGCCGACCAGGCCCCAGCCGTCCCGCAACACCCCGCAGCGGCCCCCGGCCCCACCGGCCAGGCCCGCCCCCGAGCCGGCCATCGCCTCCTCCTCCCTGCCCTCCGGCCTCTCCGACCTGGTCGCCCCGGTCCAGCCGAACCCGGCTCCGACGGCCGCCTCGCTCGCCGAGCAGAAGACCGTGACCTTCGCGGCTCCCACCCCCGGCGCCTTCGGCGATTCCCGCTCCTCCCGGTCCGGCTCCCGTCGCGGCGGCAGCAGGACGTCCTCCCAACCGGCGGCCCAGTCCGCCCCGGGTGGCGGCTCGCCCCGGCCCACCCCGGGCGGCGGCACATCCCGGTCCACCCCCGCCGGTGGCCCGTCCCGGCCCGACCCGCTGAACGACCCTCTCGGCGGCTCCTACTCCCGCCGTGGCGCGGGCTCCACGGCGAACGCGGCCTCCCGGCCCAGCGACGCCGGTTCTCCGGCTTCCCCGGCGAACGGCACCGGCACCTCCGGCGCCCGCCGCCCCGGTCCCGCCGGTGGCCGTCCCGCCGGTGGCGGCGTCCCGACGCCTCCCCCGATGCCCCCGATGGGCCCCACGACCAGCGGCGGCTTCCCCGCCGCGACCGACCCGCTCGCCGCCTCCTACCGCAACCCGCCGCAGCCGCCCAAGCCCGACGACAACGCGACGGACAACGCGTGGGCGCAGGCCACCAACCCCTCCTCGGGGGGCTGGCCGGCGGTCAACACCGCCGACATCCTCGACGACCCCGCCCCGTCCTACTCCTCGTACCAGACACCGGTATACGGCGCTCCGCCCGCGGGCTCGTACGAGGTCAGCTCGGGCTGGGCCACCTTCGAGGACGACGCGGTCACCGGCCCGAGCCCGGCGGTCTCCACCTCGACCGGCCCTTCCAGGACCTTCTCTTCCACCCCTGAGCGTCCGGCCGACGCGCGGGGCGGGGCGGGGGGCGGATACGGCTACGAGCCCCGGCCCGCCACCCCGGCCAGCCCGGCCGCGTGGCCCGAGCCCGGCACCCCCAACGGGAGCGACGCGACGAGCTGGCCGAGCTACGGCGAGCTCTACGGCACGGCACCGGCCCCCGAGGCCGCGGCCACCGGCACCGACGCACGAGGCCGGGCGAGCTCGCGCGGCAACCATCACCGGGTCCAGGAGCCCGACTACCCCGACTATTACCGCTAATTCTTTCCGTCCTCCGTAAAGGCCTCGGGTAAACGCCCAGGTGCCGAGGGGCAGCACCGTATGGTCTGCCCCATGGAGACGGACACGAAGAGCGACGGTGTTCTGACAAAGAGTGGTCTCACCGCTGTGCTGAGGCACGATCTGCCCGCCTCCCTGGTGGTCTTCCTGGTGGCCCTGCCCCTCTCGCTGGGCATCGCGGTCGCCTCGGGAGCGCCACTGGCGGCGGGCCTCGTCGCCGGCGTGGTGGGCGGCGTGGTGGCGGGTTTCCTGGGCGGCTCCGTCGTGCAGGTGAGCGGGCCCGCGGCGGGGCTCTCCCTGGTGGTCGCCGATCTTGTGGTGACGTACGGCTGGCGGGCCACCTGCATGATCACTTTACTCGCGGGCGTCCTGCAACTGCTGCTGGGTCTCTGCCGGGTCGCCCGTTCCGCGCTCGCGGTCTCCCCCGCCGTGGTCCACGGCATGCTGGCGGGGGTGGGGGTGGTGATCGCCCTCGCCCAGTTGCACGTGGTGCTCGGCGGGAGCCCGCAGCGCTCCGCGATCGAGAACCTGATCGAGCTGCCCCAGCAGATCATCCACAACCACACGCACGCCGTCTTCGTCGGCCTGCTCACCATCGCGGTCCTGATCGCCTGGACGCGCCTGCCGCAGCAGCTGCGGACCATACCCGCACCGCTGGCGGCCCTGCTCGCCTCCTCGGTGACCGCCTGGGCGCTCGACTGGGAGGTCACCAGGATCGACCTGTCGGCCAGTCTGGACGCCTGGGCCGGACCCGCCTGGCCCAGGGGCGACTGGCACGGGATCATCGGGGCGGTGCTGCTCGTGGCCCTGCTGGCCGGGGTGGAGTCGCTGCTGTGCTCGGTGGCGGTCGACAAGCTGCACGACGGCAGGCGCTCCGACCTCGACAGGGAGCTCACCGGCCAGGGCGTGGCCAACATGGTGACCGGCGCGCTGGGCGGGCTGCCCGTGGCCGGGGTCATCGTCCGCAGCACCACCAACGTCCGTGCCGGTGCCCGAAGCCGCTGGTCCACGATCATGCACGGGTTCTGGATCCTGTTGTTCGCGGTCGGGCTGGGATGGATGATCGCGCTGATCCCGATGGAGGCGCTGGCCGCGCTGCTGGTCTTCATCGGTGTGCAGATGGTCAACATGGGGCATCTGCGCAACCTGCGCGGCCACAGCGAGGTTCCGGTGTACGTCGTCACGATGGCCGGGGTGGTGTTGCTTGGCCTCGCCGAGGGCGTGCTGGTCGGTTTCGGCCTCGCCGCGCTGTTCGCGTTGCGTCGCCTCACCCGGGTGACCGTGCGGGCGACGGCCGAGCCGGACGGCCGCTGGCACGTGGTGATCGGCGGCTCTCTCACCTTCCTGGGGGTGCCCACGCTCACCTCGGAGTTGCGTGCCATCCCCGCGGGAACCACGGTCGACCTCGACCTGAACATCGACTTCATGGACAACGCGGCCTTCGAGGCCATCCACAACTGGCGGAACGAGCACGAGCGCGGCGGCGGGACCGTGGACATCGACGAGATCCATGACGAGTGGTATGCCATGGCGGCCAGCGGGGCCAGGGTGTTCCCGGCCAAGACCCCGCCTCGCGCCCCCGACCGGTGGTGGTTGCCCTGGTCGCACCGGCGCAACGGGCAGGGGGCGGGCCGCAGGCCGCAGGCGGTCGCCCGGCAGGCGCCCCGCGACGACAGTCCCGCCGTGCCCAATCTGCTCGCCGGGGCGCGTGAGTTCCACCGGCGTACGGCACCGCTGGTCCGCCCTCTCCTGCACGACATGGCCCGCGGGCAGGAGCCCTCACATCTCTTCATCACCTGCGCCGACTCCCGCATCGTGCCGAACCTGATCACCGCCAGCGGCCCCGGCGACCTGTTCACCGTCCGCAACATCGGCAACCTGGTGCCCCGGCTGGGGTCGGTGCCGGCGGACGACTCGGTGGCGGCGACGATCGAGTACGCGACGAAGGCGCTCAACGTCCGCACCATCACGGTCTGCGGGCACTCGGGCTGCGGGGGGATGGCCACGCTGCTGAGCGGTGGTGAGAAGGCGGCGGACCTGCCCGCGCTCGGCCGCTGGCTGCGCCACGGCAACCACACGCTGGCGCGGTTCATCGCGGGCGAGAGCGCCGGTGAGGACGAGGGACCGCTGGACCGTCTCTGCCGGGTCAACGTGCTCCAGCAGTTGGAGAACCTGCGGACCTATCCGCAGGTGGACCGGCTGTTCCGTACCGGGCACCTGGAGCTGGTCGGCCTGTACTTCGACATCGGCACCGCCCGGGTGCACCTGCTGGAGCATCCCCCGATCGCGAGCCGTCCGCTCTGAGCGGACGGCTTGCGCCGGGGGTGAACGCCGGTAGCCGCGCATCTGCCGGGCGCCCAGGATGGGGCGCATGAGAATCCTGATCATCGGTGGCTCGGTCTTCCTGGGCCGGGCCATCACACAAGAGGCGCTGCGGCGCGGGCACGAGGTCACGACGTTCAACCGAGGGCGCAGCGGGGTGGACCTGCCGGGTGTGGAGGCGGTGAGGGGCGACCGCGAGGTGCCGGAAGATCTGGACCGCCTGGTGGAGGGCCGGGAGTGGGACGCCGTCGTCGACGTCATGGGCAGGGTCCCGAGGGTGGTCGGCGAGTCGGTGCGCAGGCTCAACGGCCGGGCGGGCGTCTACACATACATCTCCAGCATCTCGGCGATCGCCGACTTCCCCGTGCGGGAGTGTGA
This sequence comes from Streptosporangium sp. NPDC006930, assembly GCF_040635605.1. Taxonomy (NCBI): domain Bacteria; kingdom Bacillati; phylum Actinomycetota; class Actinomycetes; order Streptosporangiales; family Streptosporangiaceae; genus Streptosporangium; species Streptosporangium sp. NPDC006930. Next base: position 263,968 of record NZ_JBEYID010000007.1, read on the forward strand.
CGAGAGCTCGCCCCGATACGAGTGCGCCCCGGACGCCGGCCCGCAGGACGGCGACTACGGCACGCTCAAGGCGGGGTGCGAGCGGGCGGTGGAGGAGGGTTTCGAGGGCAAGGCGCTCATCGTCCAGCCGGGTCTCATCCTCGGCCCGTACGAGGACGTGGGCCGCCTGCCCTGGTGGCTGGACCGGATCTCCCGGGGCGGGCGGGTGCTCGCGCCCGGCGACCCGGACCGCGCGATGCAGGTCATCGACGTCCGTGACCTCGCCGCGTTCGTCCTCGACCGCACCGAGGCCGGCAAGGCCGACCGCTTCCTCGCCTCCGGGGTGCGGGGCAACATCACCTACGGCGACTGGCTGGCCGAGTGCCGGGCGGCGACCGGCTCGGACGCCGAGTTCGTCTGGGTCGACGACCGGTTCCTGCTCGACCGCGAGGTGGCGCCGTGGAGCGAGTTCCCGGTTTGGGTACCGGCCGGCCCCGACTTCGCCGCGGTCTGGCTGCCGTCGTCGGCGAAGGCCATCGCGGCCGGGCTGACCTGCCGCCCCGTCCCCGAGACCGTCCGCGACACCTGGGCGTGGCTCCGCGACGTCCCTCCCGCGGAGCGCTCGTTCCGCAACCACGGCATCGATCCCGAGAAGGAGGCCAGGATCCTCGCCGAATGGGCATAGGGGTCCCCATGGAGATCCAGATCACTTTCGACGCCAACGATCCGCCGTCGCTCGCCGCCTTCTGGGCCGAGGCCCTCGGTTACCGCCTTCAGCCGCCCCCCGAGGGGTTCGGCAGCTGGGAGGCCTGGGAGGAGGCCGAGGGCATCCCCGAGGAGCGGCGCTCCAACTGGTCGGCCATCGTGGACCCGGCCGAGGGACGACCTCGCTTCTACTTCCAGCGCGTGCCCGAGGGGAAGACCGCCAAGAACCGCGTCCACCTGGACGTCAACGTGGGTGGTTCACCCGGCACGTCGCTGGAGGAGCGCCGCGAGCGTGTGAAGACGGAGGCGGGACGGCTCGCCGCTCTGGGCGCCGTCGAGGTTCGCACGGCGGAGGAGAACGGCGAATACTGGACCGTCATGACCGATCCGGAGGGCAACGAGTTCTGCCTGCAATAAGCGTGCATTTCTACGCATACATCATGCCGGTGGACGCATAGATTCATGGCTGTCCGGCTCCGTCCCCCGAATGCCGGACGGCGGTCCACGTTTCCAGGGCCACAGGTGGAGGGCGGCCGATTCCGCCCTCCACCCACCCCTTCACCCGTGCCGTGTCATGCGCGGCGGGTGTGCCTCATCGTCCAGTTGGTCTCCCAGGTCTTCTCCCCGTCCGCGGAGAACGCCTGCTCCCACAGGGCCGAGTTCGGCGTGATCTCCGACCAGGTGTATCGCATCCGGACGGGTGTGCCCTCGTAGGTTTCGTCGCCGCAGAACACGCCCTTCCCGTCGGTGAACCGGCCGAAGACGGGATTGTGGAGGACTCCGGTCTCGCTGCTGATCCAGTAAATCGCCCACAGTTCGCGTTCGACGTCAAAGGTCCGTATCGACGCCCCTTTGAAGCCCTTCGTGGGGAAGGTGATCTCGTCGAAAACGCCCGCGCCGTCGAAAAAGCCGTGGCAGACGGCGACGCTGGGAAACTCCTCCCACTCGTCGTCTCCGCTCAGCGGTTTGAGGAGCCTGCGGTTGTCTATGTCCCAGGTGCCGTGCAGGAAGTCGAAATCACTGTTCATGCAGAGATGTTAAAGCCGTTTCACGACATTCCCAGCCGGTCGGGCACCAGAATTTCCCGTCCGCGCGGACGTTGCGTGGCTCCCATATGCGAGGTACCGTCACGGCCCGCAGGCTTCGTTTTCTCATACGACATCTAACATACGGACGTTTTTCGCCTGACGGGGCATATGGCTCAGGCCGCCACATACGCATACGGCACGGAGGTCAACGATGACTGGGTGGCACGTGTTACGGGAGGAAATGGTCTCGCAAGTACGCGCCCGGGGGATCAGCCAGGCCGTGGCCGACGCGTTTCTGGCGGTGCCACGGCACGTCTTCCTGCCCGAGCTTCCCGCTCAGGCCGTCTACCAGGACGACGCGATCGTGACCAAGCGCGACGCGGACGGCCTTCCGATCAGCTCCTCCTCCCAGCCGGCGATCATGGCTCTGATGCTGGACCAGCTCGGGGTGGAGCCGGGACAGCGGGTGCTGGAGATCGGGACCGGGACGGGATACAACGCCGCCCTGCTCGCCCACCTGGTGGGGCCGGAGGGAGAGGTCGTGAGCGTCGACATCGACCCCGACCTGGTGGCGCTCGCCGGGGAGCACCTGTCGGCCGCGGGGCACTCCGAGGTGAGACTCGCGTGCGGCGACGGATCCGAGGGGTTCGCACCGGGAGCGCCCTACGACCGGGTGATCGCCACCGTGGGCGTGTGGGATCTCGCCCCGGCCTGGCTGGAGCAGCTCGCGCCCGGCGGGCGCCTCGTCGTCCCGCTGGACCTGCGTGGGGTGCAACGCTCGGTGGCGATGGAACGAGACAACGGACACTGGACGAGCCGCTCGGTGCTGCCCTGCGGGTTCATGCGGATGCGCGGACCCTTCGCGGGCCCCGAGACGACCCTGGTGCTGGACCGGGAGTCCGACCTGATGATCTCACTGCCCGAGGCGGGCGAGATCGGCGACGTGCTGGGGGCGCTCGACGGGCCCGTGGTCGAGCTGTCCACCGAGATCAGCGTCAGCCTCTCCCAGCTCCTCGACGGGTTGAGCCTGTGGCTCGCGGTGCACGAGCCCCGCTGGTGCACGATCTCGGAGGCTCGGCCCGGGTGGCTGGCCTCGCCCCCGCTCGACACGACGGGGTTCAGGATGGCCGTCGGCATCGTCGAGGGCGACAATCTCTGCCTGCTGGAGCCGTCACCGGACGGAACGCTGATCGCGCGCGGCCACGGGCCTGACAGGGTGCGGCTGGCCCGTGAGATGGTCGCCCACATCCAGGCGTGGGACATGGCGGACAGGCCCATGACGACAGGGCTCCACATCGACGCCTACCGGGACGCCCCTCCGCCCGGCGTACTGGTTCTGCGCAAGCGCCACACCACCCTCGCCCTGTCGTGGCAGGACTCCTGACCTTCGCGTCCCGCGGGCCCCGGCTGACGGCCCACGACCGCGCGGTGGCCTGACCACCGAGCCCTGGGCGCCGATCCGGCGCCCAGGGCTCTTTCGCGTTCCCGAGACTCGGAGGGCGTCACCGCGTCCGGGAATCTCCGGCGGAAAGAAAAAAATCACATCGTTTCCCGTCGCTCCGGCCCGATATGAAAAAGCCCAGGTCAGCCCGTGGATCCCAATTCCGGGGAGTTTCGGAAAGGACGTTCCCATCGGTCGGGTGAGCGCGCGTTTCCGCAGGTCAGAGCAAATGTGAATGTACGTTTCACGTTTGCCTCGCCCGGATCCCATGGGTAAGGATGAGTCATCTTCCAGCCGGGCCCCCGACCAGGGGTTTCTTCGGCATGCCACCGACCGCCCACCCCGAGGAGGGGACGATGATCCATGCCCGAGGGCTGACCCGGCGATTCAAGGTCGGGAAAGGAGTCGTCGACGCCGTACGCGGCCTCGACATCGATGTGGAGGAGGGCCAGTTGGTGGCCTTCCTCGGTCCGAACGGCGCGGGCAAGTCCACCAGCCTGCGCATGCTGACCTCCCTGCTCCCGCCGACGTCGGGAACCGCGACCGTCGCGGGCCGCGACGTCGTGTCGGATCCGGCGGGGGTCCGCGCTCGCATCGGGTACGTCGGCCAGAAGAACGGCTCGGGCGAGAACTTCCGGGTCCGCGACGAGCTGGTGACCCAGGCGCGCTGCTACGGCCTTCGCCGGTCCGAGGCGCACCGGCGGGCCGACGAGGTCCTCGGCCTGCTGGACCTGGAGTCCCTGGCCACCCGCAAACCCGGCACCCTCTCGGGCGGCCAGCGCCGCCGCCTCGACATCGCCCTGGGGCTCATCCACCGGCCCGGCCTGCTGTTCCTGGACGAGCCCTCGACCGGCCTCGACCCGCAGAGCCGCGCCAACATCTGGGAGCACATCCTGCGGCTGCGCGCGCTGCACGGCACGACCCTCTTCCTCACCACCCACTACCTGGAGGAGGCCGACACGATGGCCGAACGGGTGGTGATCATCGACCACGGCCGGATCATCGCCGACGGAACCGCCGATCGGCTGAAGGGTGATCTGGCCGGTGACCGCGTCACGGTCACCGTCCACGACGAGCCACAGGCGGTGAGGGCCGCCGAGGTCGCCGCGCGGATCGCGGGATCGGACGCGGTCACCGTCGCCGGGACGACGGTACGGCTGCGGGTCCCCCACGCGGGCGCGGCGCTGCCGGAGTATCTGCGCTCCCTGGAGGCCTCGGGGGTGAAGGTCGCCACCGCCGAGACCGCCCGGCCCACCCTGGACGACGTGTTCCTCGCGCTGACCGGCCGCAGCCTGCGCGAGAGCGACGAGAGCCCTGGCGCAAATGCGGCCGGTGCGCACGACGCCTGACCGGTGTCAGCGCACCCCGCACGCCGACCGGCCACGCCCAACGACCACGGCCCGCACACCTCCTGCCCACACAGCCCCGCACGCCGACCGGCCGCGCCCAGCGACCGCGGCCCGCGCGGCACCTACCCGCGCAGCCCCCTCCCCACCGGTAAGAAAGGCCGCCCCGTGCGCGTACGATCCTTCCTCCGCGACACCGTGACCGTGTTCTCCCGCGAGTTCGCCCCCGTGCCGCGCGAACCCCTCGGCCTCCTGTTCACCATGGGCCAGCCACTGCTCTTCCTGTTCCTGTTCGGCCCGCTGCTCGGAGGAACGTGGAGCTTCGAGGGCTCGCCGTGGCAGTGGTTCGTGCCCGGTATTTTGATCATGATGTGCCTGTCCGGGCCGATGATGGCCGGATACTCGCTGCTGGTGGAGCTGATCGGCGGCTCGATGGAGCGCATGCTGGTCACCCCGCTGAACCGCACGGCGATGCTCGTCGGCCGGACGATGAAGGAGTTCGTGATCCTGCTCGCCCAGGCCGTGCTGATCATCGTTCTCGCGGTGCCGCTGGGCTTCCGCCCGCACCTGCCGGGGGTGCTGACCGGACTGGCGATACTGGCCGTGTTCGGGATCGGCCTGGGCGCGCTCTCCTTCACCCTCGCGATCGCCTCCGCTCCGAGCGGCAACCTGTTCTACGGCGTCACCCAACTGGTGTTGTTTCCGCTGATGTTGCTCTCAGGCGTGCTGCTGCCGATGGACTTCGGCCCGGCGTGGCTCCAGGTCGCCGCCACACTGAACCCGGTCACCCACATCGTGGACGCGGAGCGGGCACTGTTCGCCGGCCGTTTCGCGGACGCCTCGGTGCTGTACGGAACGCTCTGGGCCTGCGCCGTCGCCGCGGCGGGCCTCGCGATGGGCACCAGGTCGATGCGCCGCGGCATCTGACCTCGGCGCCCTCGGGAGCGTGCAGCGAGGTCGGGGCGGTTCCCTGCGCGCGGGTCGGGAGCGGGTCGCTCCGCCCTCGACCCACGTGGAAAGCCGAAGAGCCCCGTCTTCGAGATGAAGGACGAGGCTCTTCGCGGTGCGCGGCTACTGGGGGGTGGGGGTGTGCGAGGGCGAGGCGGTGGCCGTCGGAGTGGGGGCGGAGCGCTCCTTCGCCGGCTCCCTGGTGACCTTGCAGTCGTAGGCGGCGATGGCGTACCCGGGCAGCAGCTTGCAGGTCGTCCACACCGGACCGACCTTGTACGCGTAGATGGCGGGAAGTCCGCCGTCCTCCCCCGCGGGGCCCTGGGGCCCCTCAGGGCCGGTCTCACCGGGGGCGCCCTTCGGGCCGGCCGGACCGGCGGGTCCCTGCGGGCCGGTCTTCCCCTGGTAGCCGCGAGGTCCGGCCGGCCCCTGGGTTCCGACGCCGTCCTTGCCGTCCTTGCCATCACGCCCGGCGGGTCCCTGGGGGCCGGGGCCCGCGACCGTGCTCTGGCCCTGGGCGGACTGCTTGGCCCACCACGTCTTGACCTCGGTCGGCTTGCACTTCGTGGTGGCGGAGACCAGACGCACCAGACCGGTGCTCTTCAGCTTGCACGCATAGATGAGGTCGGCGCCTGAGGTCTGGGCGGCGGAGGCGGTGGTGATGCCGGACATGCCGACCGCGAGAACCGCGGTAGCCGCTATCGCCAGAGGCGTCTTGAAACGCATATGGAACTCCAGAAAAGAAGGGAAGGCCGTGATGCGGCTCGACAAGAGTGCCAGGTGGGAACGATCCACGCTGCCATATCGGATCATGTGATGAAAAAGAGACCGACTTCCACTCCCGACCCTCTAGTTTCCGGAACTTTCGCCATTAAAGACACTTTTGTCGAAAAGTACACTTATTGTCTTGGGCGCGCCTTTCGGTATTCGGCCGGCTCCTGTGGCCACCGTCCGTACGGAACCCGGACCGCGGGGAGGGACCTCCCCGCGGTCCGACGGCCCCGCGAACCGCGGCACCGGCCGTCCGGCCGGTGCCGCCGTGACACCGGCACCCGCTATGGAGAGGCCGGTGGTTTCGAAAAGCGACGTACGCTCTGTCGGTACGACCGGACGATCACCACGGGGAGGGCGCCGGCGGCGTGACCACCGGTGGGCGGTCGTCGCAGGTGATGGTGTTGGGCAGCATCCACGGGGCGAGCCAGGCCCCGGTGGCGCCGCCCCCGTCGTTGCCGCCGAGGTCGGTCAGGGAGAACTCCGAGCCGGTGGGCGGGAAGTTGAACGAACCGCAGTTGTTGACGCCGACCGCGCCGACGTTGCGGGCGTCCACGTTCTCGAAGGAGGCCGATCCCTTCACCCGCGCGCTCACCACCGAGGTGCCGGTGCCGTCGACCCTGATGTCCTTGAAGTGGACGTTCGTGATCGAGTACAGGTCCTTCACTCCCCACTCGCTGACCAGCATGATCGCGTTGTAGGTGTTGTCGAGGAAGTGGTTGCCGACCACCTGGATGTCGGCCTCGATGTTCTTGTCGAGCGCGTAGAGCCAGATGGCTCCCAGACCGATGTTCCAGTTCAGCTCGTACGTGCCGGCCCGGACCGTGGTGTTGTCCTTGATCGACAGTTTCCCCGCGAACGCCTCGGCGCCGAAGCGGGAGCCGACGTGGATGCCGCTGCCCTCGCGGATCGGGTCGGCGACGAGGTTGCCCGAGACGGTGTTGTCCGTGCCGCCGTAGACGGCGATGCCGTTCGCGAGGGTCGGCGTCTGCACGGTGTTGCGGTCGAAGGTGTTGCGGGCGTTGGCGATCTTCTCGGACCACAGGGCGAGGCCGTCGTCACCGGTGTTGCGGATGAAGTTGTTCGACACGACCGAGTCCGTGACGCCGCCGTGGAAGTTGAGGGCGTCGGCGATCTGGTCGACGATGATGTTGTTCGTGATCCTCAGGTTCCTCATCGGCCCGTCGAACCACATGCCCACCTTGGTGCGGTGGATGTGGAGGCCGTCGACGGTCGAGTCGCTCAGCGCCCCGCCGATGCCGTTCACCTGGTCGGTGTCGATGCGCTCGCGGACGTCGCCCTCGATCGCGAAGCCGGACAGGTGCACGTTCCTGCTGCCGCCCTTTGCCGCGTCCTTGCCGTAGAAGCCGACTCCGGTGTGCACCGAGCCGTCGGGGGCCGGGGAGGGAAGGGCGACCTGTCTGCCCTTGATGATCGTGTACCAGTTGCCGGCGCCCTCGATCGTCACGTCGTCGACGACGATGTGGCGGTTCACCTGGTAGACGCCCGGTGGGATGTAGACCTTGAGGCGGCCGCGCTTGGCGAAGGCGATCGCCTTGTCGATCGCGTCGGCGGAGTCGCGCCTGCCGAGCGGGTCGGCGCCGAACGCCAGCACGTTCGCCGCGACGAGCCTGACGTGCGGCGCGCCGACGAGCTCCGAGCCGAGCAGGTCGATGACCGTCCACGCCGCGTTGCTCCCGGCCGGGACCGTGAGCCGCACCCTGTCACCCGCGCGGTACGTCCTGCCGAGCAGGAGACGCTGCTCGTCGTAGAAGTGGGTCGGGCGGAACGGCTTCGTGATCGTCGGGGCGGGCGTCGTGGCACTGGGAACGCAGGCGCACTCGGTGATCCACCAGTCGGGGTGCAGCAGGTCGGCGTTCGGGTCGTTCGTGAACGGATACTGGTTGTAGAGCCACGAGTACTGCGACGTGAGGGTCATCACCTTCCTGCCGCCGCCGTTCACCGTGACGTGTAGCGGCGCGGTGATGCCACCGCCGTTCGGGGCGTCCGGAATGCTGTAACGCACGGTGATCGCGTTCGCCGCCTTCGGCAGCGTGAACTCGACGTGCTGCCTTGGCGTCAGCCTGACCGCCCTGCGGCCTGACGCCTCCCCCGCGAGCGTGTACGCATCGCGGTCCGGGCCGATGGTCGTGCCGTTCGTCGTGGCGTTCTCGGCCTCCTGCTCGGTGAAGGCGACATCGGCGCCCCGCCCGGCGACGAGTGACGGGTCGAGGGCGGCGCGCGTCACCACGGGGGCCGGGGCACCGCCCGTGCCCGCGAGGGCGGGGGGACCGGGCACGACGCCGAGGCCGGTGAAGGCCACGATCACCGCCGCGACCGCCGCCGACGCCCTTCGCGGTGGCCCGCCTGTCCGTCTCGCCGCGGCTTCCGTGATGCTCCGTGACATTCGGATGCTCGTTTCTCTCGGGGGAACACCTGAAAACGCTCGGGGCGGAGCGAACGCCACGAGGGTGAGGCGACCGTAGGACTCCGGCGCCTCGCCCCACAAGAGTCTTGCGAAATAGTTTCGCAATCTTGCTCTATACCTGCGGACACCTCACAGGTTCTTGCAATGCGAGTCATGGATCATTGCGATGTTCCGTAACGTACGACCCACCCCGATGCGATGTGGGTCACTGGAGATCCATGGCCTCGCGGGCACGCGTCCGGGTGCCCGCGCTCACCGCCGGCAACACCGCGGTCACGATGCTGGAAAAGGTCAGGGTGAGGTGGTCCGCTCCGTCCGCGAAGGCTCCGCGTGTGATGTACGTGCGGAGCGACACCGTCCAGACGGCCGCCGTCCAGGCGAACACGAGGGTGAAACGCCACGGCGAGCCCCGCGTCGTCCCGGCCTCCTGTGAGCGGCGGGCCGGGCGGCGAAATCAGAAGGGGGCAACGCGCGCTCGCGCCCCGGAGTGGCCCCGCAGGCCTTCGGCTGCGACCTCAAGGCCGAAAGCGCCGGCCTACCGCCGGCAAACCGACCCGCACGTGTCAGGGCAGGACGAGGACCTTGGTGCCGGGACGGTGTCGGCGAATGTCCCGAACCACCCTCGAGATCACCCATGGCCGAGGGGCCACCCGAACGGCGGTGAGCCGGGCAGCGAGGGCTGATCGGTGCGATATGAGTGTTTGCGCTAACACCCCTGCGAGCAATGTAAGGCCCGCGTTACGGCCGCGTCAATCGTTCACATCACAGAAACCTGTCCTGGCTCCGCCGGGGTTTTCGGCCCTCCCAAAAGGGGGGCCACGCCCTCGCGAGCCGGGAGCTCGGCGCCCGCGCCTCTCGCCTCCGCCGAAGCGGCCCCTCCCCCGCCGGACACGTGGAACGATCGTCGATCCGGCGGGCATCGGGGGTCGGCGAGAAGATTTTCACCGATCGGTCCCCCTCCCCAACTTGTCAACCAGGGGTCTTGAGGAAGTCAGCTGGATTCGGTCAGAATTCCATGGTTGCCAACTGGTAACTTCTGTGAAACTTTCACATTCGCAGGCAACGCGACGCGATCTCCCTCTGGACGAATGCCCAGGCCGGAAACGTTTCGTTAGCAATGCCCAGGTCAGCGAGGGTCATGACTCGTTGACGGTGGATCGGACAGTCGGATGTACTCCCCGACAACGCACTTACAGGAGCAGGCCATGGAGATCTGGAAGCCCAGATGTTAGCGATAACAAAGCTCGATGGCCGCTGCCCCCTCGACCTGGCCAAGGAGCGTTGGATGCCCGTCTCATCCCGAACGCGAGCCCAGGACGGACCTTTGGCCCGCCTCCCGCGGTGCCGGCGACCCGCCCACCTCGCGACGACGGCTCTGGTCGGCTCCCACCCGCTCTCGAAGCCCGGCCTGCTCCTCCGGACCGACTCCACCCGCTGACGCCTCATCACCCCCCCAAGGAACCGGCATGCTCTTCACCGCGATCCCAACCATCGCCTCGAAAGCACGACGAACCATCACCATCGCGCTCGCCGCCGCCCTCGGGGCCGGCGTCGTGGTCTCCGTCCAACAGACCGCCTCCGCCGCGGAGACGACGCTCGGGGCCGCCGCCGCCCAGTCGGGCCGTTACTTCGGCGCGGCCATCGCGGCGGGCAGGCTCGGTGACTCCACCTACGTGAACATCCTGAACCGGGAGTTCAACTCGGTCACCGCCGAGAACGAGATGAAGTGGGACGCCACCGAACCCCAGCGCGGCAACTTCAACTACAACAACGCCAACCGCATCGTGAACCACGCGATCGGCCGGGGCATGTCGATTCGCGGACACGCCCTGCTGTGGCACCAGCAGATGCCCGGATGGGCCCAGGGTCTGTCCGGCTCCGACCTGCGCAACGCCGCCATCAACCACGTCACCCAGGTCGCCACCTACTTCCGCGGCAAGATCCACTCCTGGGACGTCGTCAACGAGGCCTTCGCCGACGGCGGAGGCGGCGGACGCCGTGACTCCAGCCTCCAGCGAACCGGCAACGACTGGATCGAAGCCGCCTTCCGCGCGGCCCGCGCCGCCGACCCTGGTGCCAAACTCTGCTACAACGACTACAACACCGACGGCATCAACGCCAAGAGCACCGGCATCTACAACATGGTCCGCGACTTCAAGTCACGCGGCGTCCCCATCGACTGCGTCGGTTTCCAGTCCCACCTGACCAACTCCACCCCCAGCGACTACCAGGCCAACCTCCAGCGCTTCGCGGACCTCGGCGTCGACGTCCAGATCACCGAGCTCGACATCTCCGGCTCCAACCAGGCCAACGCCTACGCCGCCGTCACCCGCGCCTGCCTGAACGTCGCCCGCTGCAACGGCATCACCGTCTGGGGCATCCGCGACAGCGACTCCTGGCGCACCGGCCAGAACCCCCTCCTCTTCGATGCCTCGGGCAACAAGAAGGCCGCGTACACCTCCGTCCTGAACACGCTCAACTCAGTCACCCCCAACCCGTCCCCCACCCCCACGGTCACGCCCACGCCCACGCCGGGTCCGGGCGGGCCGTGCCGGGTGGGGTACACCCTCAACGCCTGGAACAGCGGATTCACCTCGGCGATCACCATCACCAACACCGGGTCCTCCGCGATCAACGGCTGGTCGCTGACGTTCGGCCTGCCGTCGGGCCAGACCATCACCTCGGGCTGGAACGCCACCTACTCGCCCTCCAGCGGCCAGGTGACGGCGCGCAACGTGAGCTACAACGGCTCGATCCCCGCCGGCGGTTCGATCGACATCGGCTTCCAGGCCAACCACACCGGCAACACCTCCGCGCCCTCCTCCTTCACCCTCAACGGGAACACCTGCTCCCGCGCCTGAACTCCCGGTGGGGAGAGGCCGTCCGCCCGTGATCGGCGGGCGGACGGCCACACCACCGGCGGCTCGGTGGCATCGTCCCCCAACCCGACCACAGCGGTAATCCGGCAGCTCCACCTCGTTCTCCCCCCAACGGCCGGACCTGCGGTGTGACCTGACCTCACCCCGCGCCCCCGGTCCCGTCGTCCACCGGACGACGGGACCGGGCACCCCCCACCTGTCTCACCCCCCAGAGAAAGGAACGCCTGTGTCACCCAGCCGCAGGCAGTGTCGCCACCGCCCAGCAGCGTTCCGGTCGCACGACTTTTCGGCCCGCCTTCCGCGGCACCGGGGCCACATGCCGCGCATCGACTCGATCAACGCGTCGTCGAGTGCCTCCGACCGGCAGGACGCCACATTCAAGGTGAGGTCGTAATCGAAGTGTTAACGCTAACAAAATCCTTCAAGGGAGGACGTATGCCTTTTAAAAGGCGAAATCGCCTGCGCATGCTGCTAGCCGCCCTCACCTCGATCGTGCTCACCGGTGCCCTGCTCACACTCGCCAGCCCCGCGGCGACCGCGGCGACCGTCGACACGAACGCCTGGTACGTGCTGGTCAACCGCACCAGCGGCAAGGCCCTGGACGTCTACAACCTCTCCACCGCCGACGGCGGGCGCATCACCCAGTGGACCCGCAACAACAACAACAATCAGCAGTGGCAGTTCGTCGACTCCGGTGGCGGCTACTACCGCATCAAGTCCCGCCACTCCGGCAAGGTGCTGGACGTCAGCGGCTTCTCCACCGCCAACGGCGGCGCGGTCGTCCAGTGGGCCGACCTCAACGGCACCAACCAGCAGTGGCGCCTCGCCGACTCCCCGGACGGCTACGTGAGATTCGTCAACCGCAACAGCAACAAGGCCATGGAGGTCCAGAACGCCTCCACCGCCGACAACGCCAACATCGTCCAGTACGACGACTGGGGCGGCAACAACCAGCAGTGGCAGCTCGTCCAGGTCGGCGGCGGACCGAACCCGACCCCCACCCCGACGCCGACGCCGACGCCGGGTCCCGGTGGCAACTACACCAACCCGGTCGTGTGGCAGGACTTCGCCGACGGTGACATCATCCGGGTCGGCGACGCCTACTACTACTCGGCCTCGACGATGCACTACTCGCCGGGCGCGCCGATCCTGCGCTCCTACAACCTGGTCGACTGGGAGTACGCGGGCCACTCGGTCCCCAAGCTCGACTTCAACTCGAACGCCTACGACCTCAACGGCGGCCGGGCGTACGTGAAGGGCATCTGGGCCTCGACCCTCAACTACCGGCCGAGCAACAGCACCTACTACTGGATGGGCTGCATCGAGTTCAACCGCACCTACGTCTACACCGCCTCCGCGGTCGACGGCACCTGGACCAAGCGCTCCCAGATCAACAACTGCTACTACGACGCCGGTCTGCTCGTCGACGACAACGACACGATGTACGTCGCCTACGGCAACGGCACGATCAGCGTCGCCCAGCTCTCGGCCGACGGCCTCAGCCAGGTGCGCGCCCAGCAGGTGTTCCAGACCCCTTCCAGCGTCGGCGGCACCCTTGAGGGCGCCCGCTTCTACAAGCGGAACGGTTACTACTACATCTGGCTGACCAAGCCCGCGAACGGCCAGTACGTGCTGCGCTCGACCAGCCCGTTCGGCCCGTACGAGATGCGCCAGGTCCTGCTGAACATGCCCAGCCCGATCTCCGGCGGCGGCGTGCCCCACCAGGGCGGACTGGTGCAGACCCAGAACGGCGCCTGGTACTACATGTCGTTCGTCGACGCCTACCCCGGCGGCCGGGTGCCCGCTCTCGCGCCGATCACCTGGACCGGCGACGGCTGGCCCACGATCCAGACGGTGAACGGCGGCTGGGGCGTCAACTACCCGAAGCCGAACATCCAGACCAACAAGACCGTTCAGTCGATGATCGGCCCCGACACCTTCACCTCACCCTCGCTCGGCCACCGGTGGGAGTGGAACCACAACCCCGACGACTCACGCTGGTCGACCGGGAACGGCCTGCGCCTGCAGACCGCGACCGTGACGAACGACCTGTACAACGCCCGCAACACCCTGACCCACCGCATCCAGGGGCCGTCGTCGACCGCGACGATCGAACTCGACTACTCGCAGATGGCCAACGGCGACCGCAGCGGCCTCGCCATCCTGCGTGACCAGTCGGCCTGGATCGGCGTCAAACGCGACAACGGGGCGACCCGCGTCGTGATGACCAACGGGCTGACCATGAACAGCAGCTGGCAGACCACGGGAACCGGCACCGAGGCGGCGAGCGCCAACGTCTCGGGCGGCCGGATCTGGCTGAGGGTCAACGCCGACATCCGGCCCGGCTCCGGACGGCAGGCCCGCTTCTCCTACAGCACCGACGGGACCAACTTCACCGCGCTCGGACCGGCCTTCACGATGAACAACGCCTGGCAGTTCTTCATGGGCAACCGCTTCGGGATCTTCAACCACGCCACCCAGGCCCTCGGCGGCTCGGTGACCGTGCGCCGCTTCGACCTCACGACCCCGTAAGACCAAAAAACACCCTATGAGAACCGTCCCAACCAGCCCTTCCGCTCCCCGTCGGACGAAATCGGAGTGAATTGTGAGATTTAAACCCCTAGCCGTCATCATGGCGGCGGCCACCTTGCTGGTGAGCCTGTTCGTGGCCGTCCAAACCGCGAACGCGGCGACCGTCGACACGAACGCCTGGTACGTGCTGGTCAACCGCAACAGCGGCAAGGCCCTGGACGTCTACAACCTGGCCACCAACGACGGCGCCCGCATCACCCAGTGGACCCGTAACAACGGCAACCAGCAGCAGTGGCAGTTCGTCGACTCGGGCGGCGGCTACTACCGCATCAAGTCCCGCCACTCCGGCAAGGTGCTGGACGTCAGCGGCTTCTCCACCGCCAACGGCGGCGCCATCGTCCAGTGGGCCGACCTCAACGGCACCAACCAGCAGTGGCGCCTGGCCGACTCGGCGGGTGGCTACGTGCGCTTCATCTCCCGGAACAGCAACAAGGCGCTGGAGGTGCAGGGCGCCTCCACCGCCGACGGCGGCAACATCGTCCAGTACGACGACTGGGGCGGCAACAACCAGCAGTGGCAGCTCGTCCAGGTCGGCGGAGCGAACCCGAGCCCCACCCCGACCGTGACGCCGACGCCGGGCACCTGCACCCTGCCCTCGACGTACCGCTGGACCTCCTCGGGCGTGCTGGCGAACCCGAGGTCGGGCTGGGTCTCGCTCAAGGACTTCACCGTCGCCCCCTACAACGGCAGGCAGCTCGTCTACGCCACCACCCACGACTTCGGCAGCAGCTGGGGTTCGATGAACTTCAGCCTGTTCACCAACTACTCGGAGATGGCCTCGGCCAGCCAGAACGCGATGAACTCCGGCACCGTGGCGCCCTCGCTGTTCTACTTCGCGCCGAAGAACATCTGGGTGCTCGCCTACCAGTGGGGCGGGGCCGCCTTCTCCTACAAGACCTCCACCGACCCCACCAACCCCAACGGCTGGTCGTCGGCGCAGACGCTCTTCTCCGGCAGCATCACCGGCTCCAACACCGGCCCCATCGACCAGGCGCTCATCGGTGACGGCCAGAACATGTACCTGTTCTTCGCCGGCGACAACGGCAAGATCTACCGGGCCAGCATGCCCATCGGCAACTTCCCCGGCAGCTTCGGCTCGAACTACACGACCATCATGACCGACACCACGAACAACCTGTTCGAGGCCGTCCAGGTCTACAAGATCCAGAACGAGAACCGCTACCTCATGATCGTCGAGGCGATCGGCTCGCAGGGCCGCTACTTCCGGTCCTTCACCGCCACCAGCCTCGGCGGCAACTGGACCCCGCAGGCCGCGACCGAGAGCAACCCCTTCGCGGGCAAGGCCAACAGCGGCGCCACCTGGACCAACGACATCAGCCACGGTGAGCTGCTGCGCACCAACGCCGACCAGACCATGACCATCGACCCCTGCAACCTGCAGCTGCTCTACCAGGGCCGCAACCCCAACTCCAACGGTGTCGACTACGGCCTGCTGCCCTACCGGCCCGGCCTGCTCACCCTGCAGCGATAACACCATGACGCCGATCCGGCTCGAACGTCTCCGACGCTCACCGCGAAGGCGCACACCCCACCGGGTGAACGTCGTCACGGCACGCGATCAGGACCGGTTCGAGCCGGAACGGCGCGAGACCGATCCCCTCTGAACCGCCCCGGACGCGTCGGAGACGCCGAGCCGCCGCGTCCGGGGCCACCAACCCCCCCAATGAACGCCGCCTGAGGGAGACGACCGGTGAGACCCGCACTTCGCACGGCGAGGAGAAGAGCTCGCCGCCTGATCCTCTGGACACTGAGCCTGCTGATGTTGATCGCGTTGTCACCGCTCTCCGCGAGGGCGGACAACCCGATCGTCCAGACCATCTACACCGCGGACCCCGCGCCGCTCGTCCACAACGGCCGTGTCTACCTCTACACCGGCCACGACGAGGACGGCTCGACGTACTTCACCATGCGCGACTGGCGGGTCTTCTCCTCCACCGACATGGCCAACTGGACCGACCACGGCTCGCCCATGAGCCTGGCCACCTTCGCCTGGGCCGACGCCAACGCCTGGGCCGGCCACGTCGTCCCCCGCAACGGGAAGTTCTACTGGTACGTACCGGTGCGCAACCGGGCGACCGGCGGGATGGCGATCGGGGTCGCGGTCGGCGACAGCCCCACCGGGCCCTTCCGTGACGCGCTGGGCCGCCCGCTCGTCGAGAACGGCGAGATCGACCCGCACGCGTTCATCGACGACAACGGGCAGGCCTACCTGTACTGGGGCAACCCCCGTCTCTGGTACGTCCGGCTCAACACCGACATGATCTCCTTCTCCGGCAGTCCCACCCAGATCCCGCTCACCGCCGCGGGCTTCGGCGCGCGCAGCGGCAACGCGAGCCGGCCCACCCTCTACGAGGAGGGGCCCTGGGTCTTCAAGCGCGGCAACCTCTACTACAACGTGTTCGCCGCAGAGTGCTGCTCGGAGTTCATCGCCTACTCCACGGCGCCCAGCGCCACCGGACCGTGGACCTACCGGGGAACGATCATGCCCCGCCAGGGCGGCAGCTTCACCAACCACCCCGGGATCATCGATTTCAACGGCGGATCCTACTTCTTCTACCACAACGGCGCGCTGCCGGGCGGTGGCGGATACACCCGCTCGGTCGCCGTGGAGAAGTTCACCTACAACGCCGACGGCACCATCCCGACCATCAACATGACCACCGCCGGCCCTCCGCAGGTGGGAACGCTGAACCCGTTCGTACGCCAGGAGGCCGAGACCATCGCCTGGGCGAACGGCGTCGAGACCGAGCCCGCCAGCGAAGGCGGCATGAACGTCGGCTTCATCAGCAACGGCGACAACATCAAGGTCAAGGGCGTCGCCTTCGGCACGGGTGCCTCGTCGTTCACCGCCCGGGTGGCCTCTGCGGCGAGCGGCGGCACCATCGAACTCCGCCTGGGCAGCGCCACCGGCACCCTGGTCGGCACCTGTTCCGTCCCGGGGACCGGCGGGTGGCAGAACTGGACCAGCGTCACCTGTCCGGTGAGCGGGGCCACCGGAACCCGCGACCTGTATCTCCGCTTCACCGGCGGCAGCGGCAACCTGTTCAACCTCAACTGGTGGCAGTTCACCGCCGGCGGCAACACCGGGGGAAACCTGCTCACCAACGGGAACATGGAGAACGGCACGACCGGGTGGACGACCTCGGGGGGCACCCTGTCGTCGGCCACGAACGTCGCCTACGCCGGCAGCCGCTCCCTGCTCAACTCCGGACGCACCTCGGCCTGGCAGGGCCCCCACCAGAACGTGACCTCGCTGCTCACCAACGGCAAGAGCTACACCACGAGCGTCTGGGTGCGCTCGCAAAGCGGCACCCCCAGCGCGAAGGCGACCCTGACGTACACGGCCAACGGCACGACGAACTACCTCCAGCTCACCCCTGCGCAAACGGTGAACGCCAACGGCTGGACCCAGCTGACCGGCACCGCGACCGTCTCATGGACCGGCACCCTGACCAACGCCTCCTTCTACGTCGAGACAGCCGCCGGAACCGACGGCCTCTACATCGACGACGCCTCCTTCCAGTGATCCGGGCAGAAAGGAGTCATCCCATGTGCAGGCACAGACCCGTGCTCACCGCCGTCACGGCCACGGCACCTCTCGTCCTCTCCGCGGGTGCCGTGGCGATGAGCCGCGATGCGAGCGCGAACACGCCCTTCGGATTCCCCGGCAACGGCACCCCGGCCACTCCGGCGGCCACCTGCGCCGCGTGACCGTAGCGCGCATCTCGACCAAGCACGATCGGGCCCCTGGTGCGGGGCGCCAGCCCGCACCAGGGGCCCGATCGTCGATCCCCCGACAGGCGGGGCCCTGCCGCCACGCCCACCCCCCACCCCCTGAGGAGCGATGTCAATGAGAAAGAACCGGCTACGCGCGTTACTCGCCCCGGCCGTCACCGTGACGCTGGCCCTCGCGATGGGAGCCGTGGCGCTCTCCACGGCCACCCCCGCGCAGGCGTTGAACAACGGCGTGGGCCGCACCCCGCCGATGGGGTGGAACACCTGGAACACCTTCGGCTGCAACATCAACGAGACACTGATCAAGCAGACGGCCGACGCGCTCGTCAACAACGGCATGCGCGACCTGGGGTACGAGTACGTCGTCGTCGACGACTGCTGGTTCGATCCCAACCGCGACTCGGCGGGCAACCTCCAGGCCAACCTGTCGCGCTTCCCGAGCGGGATGAAGGCCCTGGGCGACTATCTGCACGCCAGGGGCCTGAAGTTCGGTCTCTACCAGGCCCCCCTCGACAAGACCTGCGCCCAGTACTTCAACTCCTACCCCGGCGCGACCGGCAGCCTCAACCACGAGGTCCAGGACGCCCGGCAGTTCGCCGCCTGGGGCGTCGACTATCTCAAGTACGACTGGTGCTCGCCCACCGGCAGCATCGACGACCAGGTACGCACCTTCGCCAAGATGCGCGACGCCCTGGCCGCGACCGGCCGGCCGATCCTCTACAGCATCAACCCCAACAGCATTCACTCCAAGACCGGCCCGCAGCGCAACTGGGGCGACGTCGCCAACATCTGGCGCACCACCGAGGACATCACCAACGCCTGGAACACGAATCAGACCAACGGCTACCCGATGGGCATCCAGAACATCGTCAACGTCAACGCCCCCCTCTCCGGCTACGCCGCACCGGGACAGTTCAACGACCCGGACATGATGGTGGTCGGCCGAGGCGGCATGAACGACACCGAGATGCGCAGCCACTTCGCCCTGTGGGCGATCATGGCCGCACCCCTCATCGCCGGTAACGACGTCCGGAACATGGACAACGCGACCTCCACGATCATGAAGAACCAGAACCTGATCGCCATCAACCAGGACACGCTCGGCCTTCAGGCCGCCCAGATCAGCAACGACGGCACGCGCCGTATCCTGGCCAAGCGGCTGAGCAACGGCGACGTCGCGGTCGCCCTGTTCAACCAGGGCGGCAGCACCACCACGATCAGCACCACCGCCTCCGCGATCGGCCTGTCCGGCAACTCCTTCAACCTGCGCGACGCCTGGACGAACGCCGTCACCTCGACCACCGGCGCCATCTCGGCGAGCGTTCCCGCCCACGGCACCGTCGTGTTCCGGGTGAGCGGCGGCACGCCCAATCCCACGGTCTCCCCGTCCGCCCCGACCACGACCCGGATCCAGGGGGTGGGCTCGGGCCGGTGCCTCGACGTGACCGGCGTCTCCCAGACCAACGGGACCCAGGTGGGGATCTGGGACTGCAACGGCCAGACCAACCAGCAGTGGACCGCCACGGCCGCCGGTGAGCTGCGGGTCTACGGCAACAAGTGCCTGGACGTCAACAACAACGGCACCGCCGACGGCACCACCGTCATCATCTGGGACTGCAACGGCCAGAACAACCAGAAGTGGCGCTTCAACGCCGACGGGACCGTCACCGCCCTCGGCTCGAACAAGTGCCTGGACGTCGTCGGCAACTCCACGGCCAACGGCGCCAAGACCCAGATCTGGTCGTGCAACGGCGCCGCCAACCAGCGGTGGAACCGCACCTGATCACAACACGCCCAAGCTCCGGCTCCTCGTACCACGTGAGCCGCCGGAACCCGCTCGCCGCCGCTGTGTGCCCAGCGGCGGCGAGCGTGCCCCATACGGCCGACTTCACGACGACGGGCGCGGGTGACCGCGCAGACGTCGCGTGAGGGCGGCCGTCACGCGTTCAGATGGCGTCAGCCGGCCCGATCGTGGTCGGCCAGGACCTCGTCGACGACATGGCGGTGCTCCGCGACTTTCCGCTCATCCCCGTCGATGTTCTGGGCCAGGGTGATCAGCGCCTTCCACAGTGCCCAGCCACGAGCACGCGCCCACATGGCGGCGTCCTGAGCGACGACGTCACGGAAGACCGCCCGGCTCCGACCGGAGAACATCGTCCACGCGATCACCAGGTCACAGGCGGGATCACCGACGCCTGAGGTCCCGAAGTCGATGACGGCCCTCAGCTTCCCATCCCGAACCAGCAGGTTTCCGCTCGCGATGTCGCCGTGGAACCACATCGGCGGCCCGGACCAGGTCGCCCCGAGCGCGGCGTCCCACACGGCCGCCGCCCGGACGGTGTCGACGCGGCCCTCCAGAGCGACGAGGGTACGGCGCGTCTCCTCGTCGTAGTAGGCCGGTGGCGTACCCCGGTGGAAGCTGTGCGCGCCCGCCACCGGCCCTCCGGTCGCGTCGACGCGTTGCAGGGCGAGGACGAACTCGGCGACCGAGGCCGCGAACTCGGACAGGTCGTCGACGCGCTCAGGGCTCGCGGTCTCGCCGTCCAGCCAACCGCGGATCGACCAGTTGAACGGGTATCCCTCGCCGGGAACCCCCTTCGCGAGGGGAACGGGAATGTCGACCGGCAACGACGGGGCGAGCACCGGCAGCCATCGGTCCTCCTTGTCGACCGCGGGGGCGTAACCGGCCGCGGTGGGAAGACGCGCCGTCATCTCGTCGCCGAGACGGTAGGTGCGGTTGTCCCACCCGTCGACCTCGACCGGTGTCACAGGAAGGGCGCTCCAGTGGGGAAACTGGGCGGCGACCAGCCGTCTCACCAACCCCGCGTCGATGCCGGCGCGCCCGTCGATGCTCCTGCTCTCCACCACCCCGAGAGTGTGTCGGCCCTCCCCTCCACCACGCAAAAGGTTTTCGGCGCCCGTGCGTTCGTCGTATGGGTGGCGGCCGGTGCGAGTATCGTCCGCCTCCTCCGCGTGGAGCGACGTCGGCGCTCTCTGGCAGCCGCGGAGTCGCCGTGAGAAAATCCGCACGAACAGGCCGAACTCCCCTCTCCCGCCGAATGCCCCAAAAAGCCCGAAAAGGACGAATACTCCATGAGACGACGGGCCGCCCTGGCGGTCGCCGTACTGATCGCGTCCATGCCGGGCGCGCTGAGTCCCGCCGCCGCCGCGCAGGCGGGCGCTCCCGATCCGGCGCGCGCGGTCAAGCAGCAGTTCAGAAACGAGCACGGCGTTCGGATCTCCGAGACCAACCGCTTCTTCTACGGCAAGAAGTCCACGGTCTCCGGGAGCGGGATCCTGATCAGAGGTCGTCTCCAGTTGGCCCCGTCGGGTCCGGCGGCCGCGGATTTCACCTGGTGGGACCTCTCCCGGCCGGAGAAGGGAACCCCGTCCAAGAAATCGGCCCCCTACCGGGTGATCCGCGTCGGTAAGAAGACCTACGACGACGCCACCCGATACCCCGGCCCCGTGCCGGACGGCAAGAAGTGGGTCCAGTTCCCGGACAAGCACCGGGGACGGATGAACCGGGACATGGCCCGAGGCGCCAGTCTGCAGCCGATCGACCTGTACGACCCGTCCATGATGAAGGCCGTACTGAAACGCTCGGCGAGCAAAGCCGTCTCCGGCGGTTTCCTCTACCAGGGCACCGTGAGCTACCAGGAACTGCGCAGGATTTCCAAGAGTCCTCCCATCGCCTGGACCTCGGGCAAGCGCATCGGCAAGAAGAGCAAGGGAAAGGTCTCCTGGCGGCTCTGGACCGGCCGTGACGGTCTGCCCAAGCGCCTGGTCACCGCCGACTCCACGGGAGTGGGGAAGGAGCCGCTGGTCAAGCGGAGCGACACGCGCTACACCGACTGGGGATGCCGTCTCGTCATCACCGCCCCGCCCGCCGACGAGGTCATCTCTGAGAAGGATCTACTGGAGTACGCCCGTAGACAGAACGCGTCCGCTCCGACGGACTCCGGGAACACCTGACACACTTCGTCGATCACACCGCGCGGTCGCCCGTGACCCTGCTCTGCGGCTCTCCCGGTAGTCCGGACAGTTCGGTGCGCGGGCCGGAGCGCATCGGGCCGACCACCGCTTGATGTGGGCCGGCACGATGGATGTCAGGCGGCCAGAGCCAGCGCCGGAGGCAGGTAGGTGATGTCGCTGGTGGCGGTGTAAAGGCGCCAGTTCAGCGAGGCGGGACGGCTCACCACGGTCACGTGCAGTCCCGCTGCCGCCAGCCAGGCCGCGAGGTCGACGAAGTAGCCGTCTCCCGAACCGATCACGACTCGCTCGAACCGCAGGTCGATCCTGTCGCTCACGGCCGCTTCCGTGAGGGCGCTGTCGGCTCCGTCGGCGCCCGGACGGATCAGCAGCTGCACCCCACGGATCGCGATTCCCGCACTCACCATGGAGCGAGGGTTCACCGCGACGATGAACTGATCCTTGGGGCCGATCGGGACGCGCTCCCGATACTCGTTCATCGTCTGCCTCACCTCGGCCGTTGTCGGCGCGGAGGACGCCGTCAGGTTCTCGATGTCCAGAAGGTGGATCGACCGTCCGTCACGCAGGGATCTCATAGCCCGCACCCACTCACTTCTCTTCGCGGCAAGAGTCTTGAGAATAATTACTGTGAACTTAGTATGCAACTTCTTTGCCAACAAGGCGTTCACAGTGAAGCCGCCTGGGAAGTCCGAACATCAACGCCGTCACGCACTCGCAGATCTACGTCCCCGACCAGGACGAGGCCCTCGACTTCTACGTCGGCAAGCTCGGCCTGGAGGTCAACGCCGATGTCGACCTGGGCTTCATGCGCTGGCTGACCGTCAACGTTCCCGGGCAGCCGGATCGCCAGGTCCTGCCGGAGAAGCCGGGCGGCCCGGCCCCCGGCTCACCGCCGCGCCGGGTCGCGTGACATCCGGATCAGCACCGCGAGGCCCGCCACCAGCAGCAGCGACCAGCGCAGATGCGCCGCCGTCCAGTCCTGCGGCCGGAGTGTGAACATCGCGACCGGTCCCGGCAGGACGAACAGCAGCAGCCATCCGCCCACCACTCCGGGCGCCGCCGCGACACCGGGCTCCCGCATGCCGTACCTCGTGGCCAGCGTGGCGGCGCCGGCCAGGCCCGCGGCGAGCAGGCCCGCCAACTCCACCGTCGACCACCAGATCCACACCGCCGGCATGCCCGGCGCCAGGACCAGCAGGGACACCCCCCAGACCGGGGTGACGCAGAGCAGTGCGAACCCCAGGCGCAACCCGGTCCGTGCCGCCAGCGGCACCGGCACCGGCGCCAGCACCTCGGCCGCCACGTCGTCCAGCACGAACACCACGGCCAGCGTGACCAGGACGGCGATCACGCGTAACGACCAGACCGTGCCCTTCCAGGTGAGCGGTTCGTCGTGGGGCCAGGCCAGCACCACAGCGGTGAGCAGGAACGCACCCAGCAGCGGCTGCCATCGGATCACCTTGCCGCTCAACCGCGCCAGCAGGGCCAGCTGAGCCAGACGGATCATGGAAGCTGCCAGACGCCCGTGACCACCGCGCAGAGCACGGCGACCGCCCCGGCTCCCAGCCAGAGCTCGCGTCGTGAGCCGTCCCTGAGCATCGCCAGTGCCCCCGCCCCGATGGCGAGTGACAGCAGGTAGAGCGCGTGCGGACCGGCGTGCCCGGGGACGAACCCTGCCGGGGCGAGGTACGGCGCGGGCCCCCAGATCGTGAAGTCCAGGTAGAGGCCGAGCATGTACTGGCCCCCGTGATCAAGCATGATCTTGTTGAAGGCCATCAGCGCCAGCATGACGAGCACCGACGCCCCCGGCCACGGCAGCCACCTGGCGACGGCCACCCCGAGCAGGCAGGCCCCCAGCACGTTCAGCGGTCCGGTGCTCAGCTCCGCCAGGAACGGGAAACGCTCCAGCTCGTTGCCGGTGACCACGTAGAGCCCGGCCAGCAGGGCCTGCGCCACACAGGCCAGCGCGAACGGGCCCAGCGCGGCCAGACAGAGCGCGGCGGTGCGCCGCTGCCGGTCACAGGGGACGACCGACAGCGTCTCCTCGGCCACTCGCGTGGCGCCGGCGACCAGGTTCGCGGCGAAGAGGACCGGAACCCCCCAGAAGATGGTCATCTCCGAGGTCAGCGCGGCGAACGCGGGTCGCGGGCCCGCCCAGCCGTCGCTGACGACCCGCAGTATCCACAGCGCCAGGCCCAGCAGGGTGAGCGGATGCCGCAGAAGCCGCCAGGTCTCGTTCCGGGCGAGCGGCGGCACGACCCGTACCCCGGGGGCGGACGCCCGCAGAACCTCGGCGGTCACCGGGTCACCCCCGGCGTGGCGTCCGCGAACGACAGTGGGTGGCCAGGCGTCCCGCACACGTCACGGTCACCGCCGGCAGCGATCTTCGAACTCTCGTGGCCGCTCATACGAGCCGACTTCTCATCGATTTCACGTCCGTCTGTCGCGCCTCGGCACCCGGAGGGTTCACGGATACGCCAATCAGCTTGAAACCATTTTGACGGCTGTGCTTCTCCCCGCGGCGATCAGGCTCGGAACCCCGGCGACGGACATCCGGAGTCCGGTGTGACAGGTGTCAGGCCACCCTGGCACCTGTCACCGGGTGCGTACGCCGGTCAGGAGGCAGAGGGCTGGTCGCGGTCCTGGCGCTCGCCCTTGTCCCGCCCCTCGCCTTTCTTGCCGTGCCCGTGCCGGCCCCGGCCCTCGCGCTGGGGCACTTCGTGGATCTTGACGGCGGTGGCCGTCTCTCCCTCCACCTTGGCCATGACCACGACCTGCTGCCCGGTCTTCAGCGCCTCGGTACCCTCGCCACCGCGGTTGATCCGGGTGTCGCTGTTGATCGCGTACTCCTTGGTGTAACCGTCCGCGCTCTTGACCGTGATCGAGCCCTGGCTGACGGCCGTGACATCGCCGTACTGCCCGGCGAAGGTCACGTAATTGCCCTCCCGGTCGGGTGCCACGAACTCACCGTGAATGGGGTGGCCGCCGAAGCCCATCTTGGGGCCCATGCCCGGCCCCTTCTTGGCAGGCTTCTCCGGGGGAGCCGACGGCGTGGCGGTGTCGGTGACCGTGGGCGTCGAGGCCGGCGCGGGCGAGAACGCGGTCGCGCCGGCGACACCGGCCCCCGCGACCACGACGAGCGCGGTGGCGGCGGCGAGCATCAAGGAGCGAGGGACACGGCGCCTGGACGGCTCGTTCGCCGGCGTCTCCGCGGTGCTGAATCCATCCTGCTCAGGGG
This sequence comes from Streptosporangium sp. NPDC006930, assembly GCF_040635605.1. NCBI lineage: Bacteria > Bacillati > Actinomycetota > Actinomycetes > Streptosporangiales > Streptosporangiaceae > Streptosporangium > Streptosporangium sp. NPDC006930. The sequence goes on from NZ_JBEYID010000007.1 coordinate 289,072, forward strand.
TCATCTTCCTACCTCCCGACAGTTGAGCGATGACACCACGATGCACCACTGCACCTAAAACTGCCGTAAATGCGGCCTATATCCCGATATTTACCTTTTGCCCGACTTACTCCCGCACGCGGAACCCGGCGCGAGGAGGCCGTCGCCATGACGCCCAGATCAGGAGCACACCGGCCTACCTCCAGACGCGGGTCTCGTTGATCCGCTCTTTTTCCCGCAGGGCTTCAGAGAGGTCGACTCCGGCGCGGTTGGCGATCGACGCGACGTAGATGAGGACGTCGGCGAGCTCGGCGCCGACGCTTCCCGTCGAGCCGGCAGGGTCGATCGGCAGGGAGGCGTGCTTGCGCACGGCCTTACACACCTCGCTGGTCTCCTCGCTAAGCTTCAGACATTGCTCGATGATCGTGCTGTCGGAAAAGCCGCGTTCTTGCTCCATCTCCGCGACATAACGCTGAAGCGTCTCCAGCGACGGGGAATGTGTACTGGGAAGAGGCTGCATGGTGATCCCGAGTGTGACGGGTGAGAACGTCGTGGACGACGCGATCGTGATAAGGATCATCCGGCCTCGTTTCCTCGCCCGACCACATCCAAGCCGAACGAGACCAAGTAAGCCTTGAGTTGGTTTCGCGCAGCTGAATTGACGGCGTGCGCAGGGGTTACGCAGCGTGGGTGTCAGTGCCGCGCAGGATGTACAGGTCGTCGCCGAAGACGGCGGAGATCTGGAGATGGCCGCCGAGGGCCTGGACGTAACGGGCGATGGCCTCGACGGTGGAAACCTCGCCGCGTTCGATCTGGGAGACACGGCTCTTGGTGACGCCCATCCTCTCGGCCACCTCAAGCTGGGTCAGGTCCAATGCGGTACGGCGTTCGGCGAGGCGGTGGCCGTCGATGTATGCCTGGTTGCGTTTGCGGGCTTCGGCGACCACCTGCTCGCCCCCAGCGTCGGCGACAATGCCGGGGCGTACGTCGCTCCACTTGGGAAAGTTCGTCATCGCCGGCCCTCCTCTTCTTCCCGTTCCTTCACATACCGCGCGTACAGCTCTTCGGCTTGCGGGATCACCCGCCGGTACCAGCCGGACCAATCTCCCGATTTGTCCCCGCCGACCAGCAGGATCGCCGACCGCCAGGGATCGAACACGAAGATGACTCGTATCTCCGAGCGTCCCGCCGATCCAGGCCGCAACTCCTTGAGGTTGTGGACTTGCGAGCCCTCCAGCCGGTCAACCAGTGGCCTCCCCAGCCCGGGACCTCCCTCGGCCAGTCGGTCGATAGCGTCGACCACTTGAGCTTTGGACCTCTCATCCAAGGCGTTGACCCAGGCTAGGAACTCGTTGGTGACGCGAATCTCCCACTCCTCCACGCCGCGAGTGTAGCAAATCCTCTACCGCACGGGGATGGGGCAGGCAACGCGACGCACGGACGAGGTCTTGCGCTTGCCGCACGGCTAGGCACGTCCGAGGCACCTCAGCCGTGCGGCACTCGTGGTCGGGTCAGATCTCTTCGCTGCGGATGCCGGCCAGGAAGTTGTTCCAGGCCGCCGGAGAGAAGGTCAACATCGGGCCGGACGGGTCCTTGCTGTCACGCACAGCGATGAGGCCCGGAAGGTTGGTGGCCACCTCTACGCAGTTGTCGCTACTTCCGCCGCTGTAGCTGCTCTTACGCCATGTGACGCCAGTCAGGTCAGAGGGGGGCATGGTCACTCCTTACCGCAGCTATGAACGCCGCAGACTCTTCGGGGGACAAGCACACACCAGCAAGACGCTCGAACGTCAGCTTAAGGTTCTCCACCTGATCCGTCGCCTCCACATAGACGTCTCCGCCTGGGCAACCGGTGTAGCCCACCACTGGATCTTCGGCATCAAATGTCAGCAGAGAGAAGGCGCCTTCCAGGCCACAGTGCGCACCGACCCGAAGTGGAAGAACCTGAACGGTGATGTTGGGCCAGTCCATGACTTGAAGAATGTCTCCCAGTTGGCGAGCCATGATGCTGGGCGAGCAGACGGGGCGGCGCAGAGCGCATTCGTCCATGAGTACATGCAGGGCGGGCGCCCGTGAGCTGAGAAGGCTGATTTTGCGTGCCATCCGGGCTGCGACATACCGCTCCAGTTCCACGGAGGCCAGTCCGGGACGAGATGTACGGATAAGTTCGCGGGCATAGTCCTCGTTCTGTAGAAGGCCCGGTATCAACAGTGGTTCCCAGCTGCGGATGGTCGTCGCCTCGGCCTCCAGGCCGACATAGGCGCTGGCGAACACATCGCTGTAGGCGGTCCACCAGCCACGTTGGTTGGCATTTTGACCGAGTTGGATCAACCCAGCCTTCGTCGGCGGGTCCACAGCGTATAGATCACAAAGGTCAGCCACGTCCGTGTCGCTGGGCATGGTCCGGGCGTTCTCGATGCGGCTTAGCTTGGCCGTGGACCAACGGAGCGGCGTGGCCACCTCTTCCAGAGTGAGGTTCGCCTTCTCGCGCAGTCTTCGCAGCTCACGGCCGAGGCGGCGGTGTCGAACGGTGGGACTCGCAGAAGCCATGCCGACAAGCATGCCTGATCACAGCCGTCGTACGCCGAGCAAATTTATACAAGGCACTTGTGATCATGTAAGTTGCACGCAACACTGCAAGGAGTCACTTAACTACTAAGAGTGATGGGCGGGGCAAGGGTGTCCATGCGACACCACCGCCATCGCCGGCTGCCCGCTACCTGGTCCGTTAACTCAGGGTGAGGATTCCATGACATTCGCGGACCGCTCCGTGCAGCTCCTCGACAGGCAGGTGGGCAGCGGCTGTTTCGCCGAGGTGCCGCCGATGCCGATGGGGTGTGCCCTCTGCGGGCAGGCCCCCTACGCGCACGGCTGTCCCGGCCACTCGGCCGGTACGGCGAACCCCTCCAAATCCTTTCCCGCTTCATAAAACAGGCCCGCCCCACGCTGGCAGCATCCGGACGGGCCCTTGATCAGATGGAGGTCCGATCAGTGAGCGATGGTAGTTCCACCTACCCCGAGTCCACCAGTCCCGAGACGACGATCCCCGGCTGGCGGTTGATCCTCAGCGACGCCGGGCGGTTGTGGGCCAGCCGGAAGGAGCCCTTCTCCGAGGCCGCGGCCCATGCCGGGGCCGAGCGGACCGTCGACGGCGACAGCCTGGAGGCGTTGCGGGCCGAGACCGACCGGCAGGAGACCTTCGCCCGCGAGGCGGAGGAGCAGGCGGCACGAGAAAAGGAAGCGCAGAAGGCTCCTGCCCCGAAGACCCGAGAGCCGGGGACACGGGAGCAGGCGCAGGCCGGGCAGGTGATCGTATGATCCGCCGTACTCTGGCCCGCGCCCGGGGCCGCCACCGCGACGGGGTGGTCATCACCTCCGTACCGCACTACACCTGGGACCACGAGGCCCGAGCCGAGGCCGCGATGCTGGAGATCACCCAGCCCGGCTGGTCCGTCCTGTACGGCACCAGCAGCCGTCTCTTCCACGCCATCGCCACCTGACCCACCCCCGAGCCGGTGCTCATCTGCGACCGGACCATCGACGGGTTGAAGACCCAGATGCGCGAGGCCGAGATGACCGCACTCGTCCAACGCTGGGAACTCCCCACCACCGGCCGATCCTGAGCACGCACGGCGGTCCCGTCCCTTCCCCGGTCAAAGACCGCCGTGCCACCCAAGACGTACCGCGAGAGTGCGACGCGGTGCGCGACGCGGGCGGGTCCGCGCACCCGGCCCCGCCCGCGTCCCCCAGACAGGAGCCCTCATGACCGCTCCACCCCACGATCCGCTCACCGCACTACGCCAGGCCTTCCCCGGCTGGTACATCGACCACGATCCCGTCCTCGGCCGCTGGATCGCCCTGCGCCACCGCCCCCTCACCGTCCAGGAACACAAGGCCGGAGCCAAATACTTTCTCCAACGCGCCTGCCCCGATCGCCTCAGCGCCGCCCTGACCGACCAGACCGAACTCACCCGCCGCCCCCGTACCGCCCCTTGAACCGGTAGATGGCACGTTCGATGTCGGCGACCTGCGGACGGTCAGGCTCGTGAAAGTCACGGGGACTCTCGCCGAGGAGCACGACGGTGCGTACGCCAAGGACGAAGGCGATCTGCCGCAGCAGCGGTATCGAGGGGATTCGCTTGCCTTGCTCGATCAGTTCGATGTGCCGGGTTGTGCACCCTGCCCGCGTTGCCAGCGCCGTGGTGCTCATGCCTTTGGTTTCACGCTGGCGTCTGATCGTGTGCCCCGTGATGACGTCGCGCATAAGGCTCTGCCTCCCCTGAAGGGTCGACCTCCTCAGGCTAGTGGCCCGTCTCCGAACGTTGACCGGGTATCACGACCGGGTGACCGGCTCTCTTCAGGTCTGGTTTCCCCAGCAAGGTTGTGTGACGGCCCACTAGATGCGCAGAGTGCGCTCACGCCGGGGGTTCTTGTATGGCGGCAGGAAAGTCTTCCGAACGACGCGGGTAACTACCGGCCACGAGGCGTGAACTACTTGGTGAAACCCAAAGGTGGCATCAAATATTACTACACATACGATCACCTGCTAGACGGAGATGCATTCTTCCTACGCCTCCACAACAAATCGGGCACGCGAATCAATCCCCAATCCGGCTCATCGAAAAACGTAATGCCTATTTAAGTGCAGTGAACGTATTTCATCCCGATTCGCGGGTCTGGAGAACGCAGATGGCTTTGATGAGCTGACCTGCGCGAAGGGTACAACAGCGTAGTTTCCGCAGGATGCGCCAGGTCTTCAGCACCGCATTGGCGCGCTCGCCAGTGCCCCGGAGCTTGGCGTGGGCGGAGTTGGCCGCCTTCTGCGAGGCAGGCTTCTTCCTCCCTTCGTACGGCACCAGCACCCGCGGGCCGGCGCCGATGTAGGCCTTATCGGCAAGGGTGATCAGTCCGGCGCTCTCCAGACGCCGGATGATGCCCCAGATCCGCGCCGCCGTCAGGTCGTGCACCGACCCTGGAAGGGAGCCCGACGTCCACAGCGGCGTACCGTCCGGAGCAGCGACGATCTGGACGTTCATGCCGTGATGATGGTGTTTGCCGGAGTAGTACGGCCGATCGGCGGCGACCCGGTCGATTGGGATGAGCGTGCCGTCCAAAACGACGAAGGCGTATCCGGCGCGCTTGGCCGTGCGCAGCGCCTGATCCAACGTGGGCGAACGCCGCGCGAGCAGGGCCACGGCCTCGTGAACGTAGCGCCAGGCCGTGGCCGCCCCGACGCCGAATCCGGCCGCGACCTCGGCAAACGTCTCTCCCTTGCGCAGGTGGACCAGGACCAGCAGGGCCTGCTGCCCGGGGTTGAGTCGGCGCCAGGTCGAACCGATCGAGGTTCGATGACGGCGGATCACCCCGGCAAGGTAGGTCAGGGTCCGACGTGACAAGGGCAGCGCAGCACGATAGAACAGCAACTCGAAGCCTCTGGTTACAGGTTGATCTTGGTCGACAACCCTTATACCAGGGGCTTCTCTACGTCAGGGCCGAACCCAGCAACCTACAGCGAGCTCACGACCTGCGACACCAGGTTGGAATCAGCTCATTGATCCGGCCGACCAGCCTGGTTCCTCGCCCGCCGATCCCTTTGTAAAGGTCAGCGTCGAGATCGCCCCACTGTGGTTCGGTAAAGCCCGACCGGGTAGTTCACGGTTGCTCGGTGGTTGCTCATTGGTATGCGATACGGGGCGACATCGCGCACCACCAGCGGTTACTTTGACAGCGGCAAATTCGGGCGGTCTGATAGAAATAGACAGATGAGCGACTGCTTTCGTTGCACGGGATTGTCATCCCAAGATCGCATCGACCTGACGCGCATCGTCCCAGCTCACGAAGCAAATGGGCTGCCGCACTAGCCCTTACAGGAGCACCCGATAAACCCTATCGATGCAAGTTATGCTGAGTTAATCGAAGCGGGCCTGCCTGACGACCTATGTCTTACCTGGTGTCTGGGCGACAATCTGGAGAAGATAGCCGGTAAATTCGGCGCAGACACGGAAACCGGACTTTGGGCATCGATTGACGAGTTGGAGGAAATGGAAGCAGAGGACGACTCAGAATCTCTAATCGAACTCGATTCGCTGGGTAAGTGGGCGATAGCGTTTGAGCCCAATGGCCATGAGGGGGCAAGGAAGGCCGTAATGGAATCCGTTTCCATCGGCGGGTGCGCCTTCAGCGTCTTCTGGAACGTGGAATTGGACAGCTCCATCATGTACGCAGTCGACGGTCACGTCCTGACATCGTTCACCCTACTCGACCTTGAGCGGCGGTCGGGAAGCGCCCCAGAGGCATTGGATCAAATGATGGCAGAACTAGGCATTGGTCACGGGTTGTCGATTCCGGCCCTTAAAGCGCGACTCCTGGCGCTGGGAGAGGCCATAAGCGGACAGCCCATAACTCCAGAATTTCTGCGTTCCCCAAAGTTTGCCTTCCAGATAAACAACCCGATCCAAGATCCACTTATCTCTCGCGAGTACCTGGATCCGAGAGCTCCATTTCTAGACGAGCCCGAGTTTGCGCGAATCCTGGCGAACCCCTCGCCTACCATCGCACCGACCATCACCAACATGATCGTCGCTATCGTTGTTTCTGCAACTCTTTCAGAAAATCCTTTGGTAGAAGATGTTTTACGGCTACTCAATCACGGGGAGCAGCATAAAGGAGAAAGGGAAATGCTACAAGCAAAGTTGTTCGAACAATCATCAGAGGGAGAAAGAAAGGCAGGCTCATTGCGTAGTGACTCTACACCGAATGCACAGGAAGAGGCTGTGCAGGCGCAGAGGAAAAGCCGTTCTCTCAGCGTCCTCGCCAGAGCACTAAATCCCCATCAAGTAAATGCTGCATATGGCGCTGCATTGGAAGCAGCAAGCATTCCCCTTCTTTCAATAGATGACTCCATGCGCCTGAACGTACTTTGGAAAGTCGCCAAACATATTGAGTCCAGCGGCCATTGAGGCGATCATAAGTATTGAGATTTTCCGGATATCCCGCCGATCTGTCTACCGCTCCAGCAGGGACGACTTTCCTTCTGATCTTCTCGAAAGTCTCGGAACTTATCATTACTCAGCATCATCCCGGTCAGCGGGATTTACTTCCCCTCAACATCGAAGGGCTGCTATATGACGAGTGCCGAAAGCGGACCAAGTGCTTCGATCGTGTCTTTCTGGGATGCCTTCGCCGCCTCCTTCGACGAGGAGGCCGACCACGGTCTTCGCGACCCCGCCGTCAGGACCGCCTGGGCGGAACGCCTGCGCTCCTGGATGCCCGCCTCACCCGCCGACGTCCTGGACCTGGGATGCGGCACCGGCTCATTGTCCCTGGTGCTCGCCGAGCAGGGTCACCGGCCGGTCGGGGTGGATCTGGCCCCGCTGATGATCGAGCAGGCCCGGCGCAAGCTCACGGCGGCCGGTTTCGACGCCACGATGATGGTGGGTGACGCGAGTGACCCGCCCGCGCGGGCCGGGACGTCTTTCGACGTGGTCCTCTCCCGTCACCTGTTGTGGACCCTGCCCGATCCGCAGGAGGCGTTGCGCCGGTGGATCGGTCTGCTGCGGCCCGGCGGGCGTTTGGTTCTCATCGAGGGACGTTGGGCGTCGGCAGAGCCGGGTGAGGATCAGCCCTACGAGGGGAAGTCCGAGCCGCTGCCGTGGGCGGGCGGGGTCGAGGCGGAACGTCTCCTGGCGACGCTGCGGCCACTGGTCGACACCGCCCGCGTCGATCCACTGCCCGATCCCGTCCTGTGGGGACGAGCCGTCCAGGACGAGAGATACGCCGTTGTCGCGTTCGCGTAGTCGTTCGCGCTTCAGGCCGGCCCCCTGGGAGACGGCAGCGGTGCGGCCGGATGGATGCCGTAGAGGCGCGGTGGGAGAGGGATGTCAGGCCTCCACCCCGATGTGCACGGGGCCCGCCTCCGGGGAGACCGCCCTCAGGATGCCGCTCGGGATGCGGAACACCCGTCCCGGAGCCGCGGGCCACCACAGTCGTCTGCGGGCGATGACCCGTCCCCCCTGCCGCAGCACGATCCGGGGGAACGGGATGTAGCGGTCGCTCCACAGCAGCAGGCGGTGTCGGGCCGGGGCCGGGTCTCCGGGGCGGAAGATCTCCGGCGCCACCCAGCGGAAGGGCGCGTCGGCGAAGAGACGGACCTGTTCGGCCGGGGCGCTCCGTCCGGCCAGCCAGTCGATGACGGAGCGTGCCACATGAGCGCCGTCGATCGCCGCGATGTCGGCGGTGTCCACCGGATGGAGCAGGTTGCCCACCGCGAACACCCCCGGTCGCTCGGTACGGAGCGCGTTGTCGACCAGCGGGCCGTTCGTGCCCGGGTCCAGGGTGATCCCCGCGGCGCGTGCCAGCTCGTGGTCGGGAATCCAGTCACCGGTGAGGACGAGCGTGTCGCACTCGACGATCCGCCTCCTTCCGGTGTCGAGGTCCTCGATCTCGACGGCCCGCAGCTGTGGCCGGCCGATCACCTTCGTCACCCGGGTGCGGGTGGCGACCCTGGTCCGGAAGAGGATCCTGCCGGGAACGCTGAACAGGGAGTAGGAGTCCGGCCGGGGATACTCGGTGGTCATCAGGACGGTCCGGCAACCGGCCTCGCGCAGGGTCAGCGCGGCCGACCAGCTGACCAGCTCGGCGCCGACGACGACCGCTCTCCTCCCGACCTTCCCGTGCCGCAGGTGGACGAGGTTCTGCAGGTGCCCGGTGGTGTAGACGCCGTGAGCCCGGTCTCCGGGGATGAGCCGCGCCGGGCGGGGGCGCTCCCTGGCACCGGTGGCCAGGATGACGGCCCGCGCCTCGACGCGGACGCGCCCTTCGGGGGTGGTGGCCTCGATCACGCGTTCCCCGGCCCAGTTCGTCACGGTGGCGTTCGTCAGGATCTTCGCACCGGCGGCCTCGGCCTGCCTGACGAGTCTCCTGGCGTAGGCGGGACCGCTCATGAAGCGTCTCATGTCCCTGATCCCGTAGCCGGGGTGGTCACTGTGCCGGGGGATGCCTCCGGCTGCGCTCTCCCGTTCCAGGACGAGGACGTCGCCGTCGACCTTCGGCGCGAGCGCGCGGGCGGCGCTCAGCCCGGAGGGTCCGGCGCCGATGACGACGACGGCCGGGGTGAGGACGGTGACGTCGCCGGACGTGACCCCCACCGGGGGTGTCAGCGGTGTCAGCGGTGTCGGCGCTGTCATCGGTGCTCCTCAAGCAGCTTCTTGACCTCGGCGCCGCAGAAGAATCCCTGGCAGCGTCCGTTCATCGCCCGGGTACGGCGGCGCAACCCCTCCAGGGTGGCCGGTGGGATCGGCGATGCGAAGGTGTCGCGGATCTCGCCGGCGGTCACCCGCTCGCAGAAGCAGACCACCCGGCCGTAGGCGGGGTCGGCGGCGATCCGGGCGGCGTCCTGGTACGGGCGGGTGAACGCCTCCCCGAGGTTGGGCATCCGGGGCGGCTCAGGCAGGTTCTCCCGTGGCACGAGCGCCAGGCCGGCGTCGCGGGCGAGTTCGGCGACGTACTCGGCGATGGCGATGCCGGCGGTCAGGCCGGTCGAGCGGATCCCGCCGACCAGCACGTAGCGCCGCCCGGCGTCGGCCTCGATGAGGTAGTCGGGGTGGTCGCTCGCGGCCCGCAGACCGGCGTAGGTCGCGGTGACCTCCTCGCGCAGCAGGTCGGGCATCAACTTCTCGCCCTTGTCCAGCAGGAAGCGCAGTCCCTGCTCCGAGGTCCCGGTGTCGGTGCGGTCCGTGAGGTCCTCGGCGGTGGGACCGAGCAGCACGTTGCCGTAGACGGTGGGGCTGATCAGCACGCCCTTGCCACGCGAGCTGGGCACCGGCAGCACGATCCGGTCGGCCATCGGGCGGGCCGACTTGTCGTAGACCAGCAGCTCGCCACGGCGTGGCGTGACCGTGAACCGGTCGTGGCCGAACAGCCGGTCGACGACGTCGGCGCCGAGCCCTGCCGCGTTGACCACCCAGCGGGCCCGCACCTCCCCGCCGGAGGTACGCAGCACCGTGTGGCCTTCGCGGTCCTCGACCGAGGAGACGGCCCGGTTCAGCAGCGGCGTCACGCCGCGGCCGACCGCGTCCGTGGCCAGCGCGAGGTTGGTGGTCCAGGTGCAGATGATGGACTCGTCGGGCACGGTGAGGCCGCCCAGGGCACCCTCCCCGAGGTAGGGCAGCTGCCGGTACACCTCCTCGGGTCCGACGATCTCCGTCCGGTCGTAGCCGTTCTGCTCCGCCTTGTGGCGCAGGCCCGGCAACGCGTCGAGTTCCTCGGTGGTCCAGGCCACCAGCAGTGCCCCGGTGCGCTCGACCGGGATGCCGGTCCGCTCGGCGTACTCCGACAGCAGGTGGTAGCCCTCACGGACCAACCGGGATTCGAGGGTGCCGGGTTTGGCGTCGAAACCGGTGTGCAGGATGGCGGTGTTCGCCTTGCTCGTGCCGTCACCGACGTCGTCACGCGCGTCCAGCAGCGCGACGCTCAGCTCGTAGCCGGCCAGCTTCCTGGCGATGGCCGAGCCGACGATACCGGCGCCGATCACCGCCACGTCGAACGTGCTGTTCACCGTGCTCCCTCCCCGGGCAGGGTGGCGGCGACCGCCTCTTTCCAGCGGGAGCGGAAGTCGGCCGTCCGGTCGGCGGACCACCGGGGTTCGTAGGTGGTGCTCGGCTCCCACGGGTCCACCGCGTCCGCCAGGGAGAGCGACGGGTCCAGCGCGGCGCGGGCCAGCGCCACCGCCCCCATCGGGGTGGCGTGCTGGGAGGGGTAGACGTCGATCGGGATCCGCGTCAGGTCGGCGACCGACTGCATCAGAACCGCGCTGCGGGTGAGCCCGCCGTCCACCCGCAGCCGGGTCAGCGGCTGCCCGAGGTCGGCGGCGACGAGATCGCCGAGTTCGGCGACCTGCGCCGCGATCCCCTGCAGTACGGCGAGCACGAGGTGCCCCGCACCGGTGGAGAGGGTCAGCCCGGAGAACGAGGCCTTGGCGTCGGGACGCCACCAGGGCGCCGCCAGCCCGGCCAGCGCGGGCACGCACAGCACCTCTTCGGCGTCCGCCGCCGCGACCGTGTCCAGGTCGGCGGCGCCGCGGATGAAGCCGAGATCCTGGATCCACCGTACGGCGGAGGCGGCCGTGTAGACCTGGCCGTCGAAGCAGTACGAGGTCTCTCCCCGGACCCGCCAGGCGACCGAGGCGGCCAGCCGGGCGGTGGAGCGTACGGCGGAGGTGCCGGTGTTGGCCAGCAGGAACGCGCCGGTGCCGAAGGTGCACTTCGCCTCGCCCGCGCTGAGGCAGTTCTCGGCGAGCAGGGCGGCCTGCTGGTCGACCACGAGTCCGCCGACGGGGACGTTCCCGCCGAAGGCGGAGGTGTGACCGACCACCTCGTCGCAGGCGACGATGCGCGGCAGGCGTTCGCCGCCGAGCCCGAACAGCTCCAGCAGTTCCCGATCCCACTCGCCGTCGTCCAGCCGGGTGACCAGCGACCGGCCGGCCGTCGCGACGTCGGTGACGAACTCCCCGGTCAGGTGGTGGATGATCCAGGAGTCGGAGGTGGTGACCACCCCCTGCTCCGTCACGTTCCGGCGTAGCCAGGCCATCTTCGGTGCGGAGAAGTACGGGTCCAGGACCAGCCCGGTGGTCGCGGCGATCCGCTCCCCGTACTCCCCCAGCTCCGCGCAGACGCTCTCCGAGCGGCGGTCCTGCCACACGATGGCGGCCGAGAGCGGTTCACCCGTGGCGGGATCCCACGCCAGGACGGTCTCGCCCTGGTTCGCCAGCGTGACGGCGTCGATCCGTACCCCGGCCCGCGCGACGGCCTGACGGCCGGCGTCGAGCACCGAGTCGAGCAGCTCCCGGGGGTTCTGCTCGACCCCGCCGCCGGGCAGGTAGGTGGGGCGGACCGGGAGCTCGGCAAGGCCGAGCACCTGGCCGCGGGCGTCGACGACGATCGCCTTGGTGCCGGATGTTCCCTGATCTATCGCCAGTACGGTGGTCACCGTCGGTGCGCCCCCTCCGTGTGCCCGCCCTTGGCCACGTCCGGTGCGTCGGCGGTCAGCTCCGCGTCGATGGACTGCATCTTCGGCATCACCAGGCCCTTCGTGCCCCTGGTGAACAGCAGGTAGGCGAAGTACACGGCGCCGATGGCGAGCATGAGGAGCACGTAGACCCACGACTCCACGAACGAGGAGTCACGGAAGAGCAGCAGTTCGAAGGCGAGCCAGAGCAGCGCGACGACGATCACCGGGATCTCCCAGCGGCCCAGGTCGAAGCCCTTGCTCGGCGGCAGTGACCTGCGCTTGACCACGTACATGATGACGGTGCCGGTGTAGATGATCGCCGGCAGCAGGGTGGCGGCGGCGAACAGGCCGAACAGGGCGTCGGTCCGGGTGGAGAAGATCGCCAGGATCAACTCACCGACGACGAACATGAAGACGGTGGCGTTCAGCGGGGTGCCGAAGCGGGGGGAGACCTTGTGCAGGCCCTGCCAGCCGGGGAAGCGCTGGTCGCGGGACATCGCCCAGACCAGGCGGACGCCGGTCATCATGATCACCATGCCGCAGGCGAAGATCGCGATGACCACCAGCACGAGCAGCCCCGTACCCACGACGGGGCCGAGCGACCGGCTGATCACGTCCGCGACCGGGGTGCCGGACTTGGCCAGCTCGATCGGGTCACCGGCGAGCAGGGTGACCGCGACCAGGAACAGGAAGCCGAGCACACCGGAGGCCAGCACCGCCTGCCACATGGCGCGGGGGACGACACGGGCCGGGTCCTTGGTCTCCTCGGCGAGGTTGGCCGCCGACTCGAAACCGACGATGGTGAACGCGCCGAGCAGGAAGCCCAGCATCCACGGGCCGGCCGAGGTGAGCGTGCCCATGCTGAGGTAGCCCTCGGAGGGGACGGCGCCGGTGCTGAACAGGTTGGCGAAGTTCAGTTCCTTCGCGATGAACCCCACGACCAGCAGCAGCAGGACGAGCGCGATCATGCCGATCAACTCGGCCGTCACCGCGAAGTTGTTGACCCGCTCGGTCCACTTGGTGGAGAGGCCGACCAGCAGCGCCTGGCTCAGGATGACCACGCCGGTGATCGCCCAGGCGTTCATCGCGTTGCCCTCGTAGCCGAGCAGCACGGGCATCACGGTGGAGGCGATGGTGTAGTCGACCGCCACGACCACGACGCCGAGGAACGAGAACGAGACCCAGCCGATGATCCAGCCGAGCACGGGGTTGGCCAGCCGGGACATCCACTGGTAGGAGTAGCCGGTCACCGGGATGCGCGCGGCCAGCGAGCCGAAGATGAACGCGACGGCGAGCTGACCGATGATCACGAGCGGCCAGGTCCAGATGCCCGCCGGTCCCGAACTGTTCAGCACCGAGCCGTACGTGGTGAAGATGCCGGTGGCGATCGAGACGAAGGCGAACGCCACGGCGAACGAGGCGAAACGCCCCGTACCTCGCTTCATCGCCTGCTTGTAGCCGAATTCCGCGACATCGGAGGAAGATCCCCGGCTCTCAGCCGCAGGTGGTGAATAATGGGTCATGGATTCCCAACTCCTGTGTTTCCTGTCAGAGGGTGCATCGGTGCGGTGGTCCGAAGCCGGGTGGCGTTGCCGCGCCGCCCGGCTCTTTCAACGGTCGGGAACGTTCAGGACAGCACGATCACCCCGCCTTTGCGGGTGAACGTGTCCTGGATGGCGGACGGCGGTTCCGCCTCGGTGACGAGGCCGGTGAACTCGCCCACCTCGGCGACCCGGTGCCGGGCGACCAGGCCGAACTTGCCGGAATCGGCCAGCACGTACGAGCGCGCCGCGTTCCTGAGGATGATCTTTCGCACCGCGATCTCATCCAGGTGGTAGTCGGTCAGACCGGCCGAGGCGTCGATGCCCCCCGACCCGAGGAACGCGATGTCCGGGTTCAGGTCCGTGAAGAACGTCTGGGCCACCGGACCGGAGAGCGCGAGGTCTCCGGTCCGCAACCGGCCCCCGCAGACGAGAACCTCGACGCCGGGCCGCTCGGAGAGCTCGGCGGCGACCAGCAGGGAACAGGTGGCCACGGTCCCGGTGAAGTCCAGTGACAGGGCCCGCGCCACCTGGACGGCGGTGGTCCCCACGTCGATCATCACGGTCTGACCGGGACGCACCAGGGCGGCGGCGGCACGTCCGATGCGGGCCTTCGCGTCCGCGGCGGTCCCGGTGCGTTCGGCGAACGGGGCCTCCTCTCCGCCGACCTGCCCGAGCGTGATCGTCGCGCCCCCGTGGACACGGGACAGCCTGCCCTGGCGCTCAAGCACCACGAAGTCGCGGCGGATCGTCTCCGCCGACACGCCGAGCTCCTGCGCGAGGTCGTCGGTGCTGACGACACGGGAGGTACGCAGTGCCTCCCCGATCCGCGCATGCCGCTCAGCGGGCAGCACGTGTGCCCACTTCTGTGGAAGTTTGTGCTTGCATGACGGGAATTATGCTTATGTGTGGTTATTTGGTCAATACATGGCGCTACCAAAGAGGGAAACCTTTACCGGCGGCAGGGATCAGGCAGCGGACGGGCGGGGCAGCGCGAAGCGCGCGTCGGGTCGTTCACCGGTGAGGGCGAGGTCGGCGAGGATGCGTCCGACCGCCGGAACGAACTTGAAGCCGTGCCCGGAGAAGCCCGCCGCCACGACGACGGGACCCACTCGGTCCAGGATGAAATCAGAGGTCGGCGTCGTGGTGTACGTGCAGCTGATCGGGGTGAAAGCGTCCGCGTCGACACCGGGCAGCCACGTGCGGGCGTACTCACGCAGAATGCGCAACTGGGCGGGCTCCGGCTGGAAGTCGCGGTCGTCGGGGTCGACCACCGGCCCCGTGCCGTGAAACCCGGCCTTGACCCCCTCGCCGGGCGTCCCGAGGCCGTACACCCCGCTGAGGAACCCCGTGGCCTTCAGTGTCTCGCCGTCAAGGTGATGCACGAAGCTGGGCCACGCCACGTCGTCGCGCAGCGGGGTGAAGTGCGCCGGCTGCTCCTGCGTGACGCGCAGTGGCGGCAGCGGCACGAGCCCGCCGAGCAGCTTCTCCGCCCACGCCCCGGCCGCGACGACGACCCTCTTCGCGCGGTAGACGTCCTCCCCCGCCACCACCTCGACGGCGTCGTCGCCGCGTACCGCGATCGAGGTGACCGGCGTCTCGTGCCGGACGACGGCGCCCAGCCGGACGGCCTGCGCCTGAAGCGCCGACAGGGCGTCGTCGGCGTGCAGCCGTCCGCCTGCCGGATGAAAGAGCACCCTGCCGTCGTACCGTAGACCGGGCCAGCGCTCGGTGGCCTCCTCGGGGGCGAGCCACTCACCTGGCGCACCCGCCGCCTCGGCCGCTTCGGCCAGTACGTCGAGGTCCGCCGTCCGCCCGTGGTCGACTCCGCCGGTGAGGGTGAGCAGGGAGACGTCCGAGACGTCCTCAAGCTCCCGCCACAACCTCTCGGCCTCTCGGGCAAGCCGAATGTAGACGGGCTCGGCGTAAGAGACGCGGAAGATCCGGGAGGCCCCATGCGAGGCTCCGCGCACGTGCCCCGCCTCGAATCGCTCCAGCAGCACCACGTCGACCCCGCGATCGGCCAGCCGCCACGCGGCCGCCGATCCCATCCCCCCGCCGCCCACGACGACGACATCCACCTCGTGCCTGGTCATTCACGACTCATTCCGCTTTTCGTGCCGCCCGCTTCTCCTGCCCCTGACACGTATGGCGAGGCTCTCGCGGCGACGGCCTTCACCGTACACTTCCAACGGAACAAAAACCCATATTACCTAGCTGCCTTACATAAATACTGCTCAACCCGTGCTCTCGATGGGGTTCGCCCAGCAGTCCGGACAGCTTGGTACACGGTTTGGAGCACATCGGACCACCTGCCGCTTGGTGCAGGTGGTCCGGTGGATGGTGCCGCTGAGGATCTCCCGGGCGGTGCTGCGGCCTTCCGCATCGTTCAACGGCCCGGCGATCCAGCGCCGGGTGGAGGCCGAGCCGTGGCGAGGACCACCGGTCAGTGGGTGCAGGTGGCCGAGACGGTGACGTTGTAGATCCACCACGCGCCGCCGGGCGCGGAGTAGACCAGCGACGACGTCGTGGCGTAGCCCGTGCACGCCTGGCCCGCCGCCAGGAGCGCCGCGCGGGCAGCCTGCGAGCCGTTCTCGACGGCGACGGACGGGCTCGCGCCACCGGCCTGACTGGTCTCGGTGCGCGGCACGGTGTACGACGGCGGCGTGGATGAGGGGACCTCGCAGTTGCCCGACGCGGTCGCCTCGTAGATCCACGCCGAACCGTCGGGCGCGGTGTAGAGGTGCCTGGTGGTGGCAGACACGCCCGAGCAGACCTCGCCCGCCGCGGCGGCCTGCTGGTTCAGCGCGGCGCGGGCGTTGTTTTCCGCGGCTGCCTTTCCCGCCGCCGGGCTGGGGCCCCAGCCCGAGGAGGTGGCCGAGCGATAGGTAGCGGCGAGCGCGGTGGGAGCGGACAGCAACGCGCCGCCGGTCAACATCAGGGCGATGACGAGGGCGAAGCGCAGAACCTGGGCAGGACGACGAACACTGAGTTCCATGATGTCCCTCTCGCGAGAGGCCGGAGGTTCGGGACCGTCACCATAAAACCGGGCAGACCGGGCCGACCAGCGCCGGGAGCGCGGGCGGGCATCCGCGCACGTCAAGGCTGAAACTTTCACCTAGGTCCGCACCACAGGCGGAAGCCGCACGCGACATCACCCCCGCCGGCTTGACACGACCCGCGCGCCAAGTGATCGTCAGGGCCCGGCCTCCCCCGGGTCGCTCGCGAACCGCCCTTCACGGCAGGGAGACCCATGCCTGTACGGAAGCCTCGACCGGTGGACGTGCACGCACGAAAGACGGAGAGTGACGACATGACGGACACCACGGGCGACTCCCCAGACGGCACTCGCCTGCCCTGGGTGACACGGCTCTCGGACCACGCGGCCCATGCCTCCGCCTCCCGGCAACGGGGCGCCGCGGCCGCGGCTTCGGTGGAACACCGCCGCCGGCGGGGGAGCGCGGACCGTGCTCCGGCCGTGCCGCGCGACGTGGGAGGGGACGGCACGAGCGCGGTCCCGGCCGACCCGGCGCGCGGGCGGGGCCGGTCCGGACGCCTCGTCCGTGCCGTGACGGCCGCCGCGCTCGTGCCGGTCGCCGCCGCGACCCTGGCCGCCCCCGCGGTCGCCGCACCCGGTACCGCCACCGGGGGCAAGGGACTGCGGTGGGAGGCGTGCGCCGGGGTGAGCACGCCGGACCTGCGATGCGCACGGGTCACCGTCCCCCTCGACCACCGTCGCCCGCGCGGCCGCACCATCTCCGTCGTCATCTCCCGGCTGCCCGCCACCGACCCGGCGCGGCGCCGGGGCGTTTTGCTCACCACCGGCGGCGGACCCGGCGGGCCGGGCGTCCCGCTGCCCGTGAGCCTCGCCCCGGCGCTGTCCCCCGAAGTCCGCGCCCGGTATGACCTGGTCGGGTTTGACATGAGATTCATCGAGCGCAGCACGCCCATCGGCTGCGGGCAGCCCGAGGAGGAGCCCAGCGGGTTCTGGGTACGCCCCGCGCCCCCCGGACGCTTCCCCGCCGAAGCCGCCGAGGCCCGGCGGTACGCCGAAGACTGCGCACGGGCCTCCGGCTGGGCCCTGCCGCACGCCACCACCGCGAACGCCGCCCGCGACATGGACCTCATCCGCGCGGCCCTCGGCGAGGAGAAGATCTCCTACCTGGGCGGCTCGTACGCGGGACTGCTCGGCACCGTCTACGGCACGCTGTTCCCGCACCGCGTGGACCGATTCGTACTGGACAGCCCGGTGAACGCCGACACGATCTGGCGGCCCTACGAGATGGGCCGCACCCCTGCGTTTGAGAAGGGAACGGTGGCCCTCGCCGCCTGGGTCGCCGGACGGCACTCCGAATACGGTCTGGGAGAGACCACCGCACAGGTGCACGCCACGCTCACCGGGATCCTCGACCGGGCCACCCGAGCGCCCATCGTCATCGGCGGTCACGCCTGGACCATCGGCGAGCTGGGTGCCCTGCTGGTGGCCGGGATCTACGACGAGCGCGCCTTCGGCGTCGTCGCCGCGGCCTTCGCCGCCGTCGCGGCCGGACGGGAGCCGTCCCTGCCATTCCCCATCCGCCCTCCGCGGCCCGAGGGCGTGCCCGGCGTACCCGCCGACCACTACACCGCCACCAACATCGCCTACCGCTGCGCCGACGCCCCCTGGCCGCGCGACCCGCGCGTCTACCTGCGCGACATCGCCTCCCAGCGGGACCGCCACCCGCTGTTCGGCCCGGTCAACGCCAACATCAACCCATGCGCGTTCTGGCCGCCCGCCAAGGACGAACCGGTGCGGCTCGACGGCAACCGCGCGCCGGCCGCCCTGGTCGTCGCGGCCCTGCGGGACGTGGCGGTGCCGCCGTCTGTGAGCAGAGCCGTGGCCGCGCGCATCCGCGGGTCACGCCTGGTCACGATCGACGCCCAGACCCACGCCCCGTTCCCGCACTACGGGAACGCCTGCCTCAACGCCACGGTCACCCACTACCTCACCACCGGTGAACTGCCGGCCACCGACACCGCCTGCTGACCCCGCCGCCCAGCGCGCCCACCTCTTATCCGTCCGACAGCCGCTTCCGCCGCTCGCCCACGGCGGAGACCGCGCATCGTGCGGCCGGAGGACACGGCAGTGTCCAACGCCGCCAGGGTCTCCTCCAGCGCTCGCGCGGTCGGCTTTATCGACGCATCGACCGTCGCCGGCGTGATAGGTCAGAGGAGGACAGGGCGGACGAGCCGGCCTGTAGGCCGGGTGCTAATCCGGCCTGCGCGTGACCTGCACGCCGGCCGGCGATCTGCCTCCTGACCTGATCGGGACACCTGGTCGACGCACACGCCGGCCGGCCTCCTGAATCGCGGAGATACCTGGCTCGCGAGAGCCCCGCGGGTTTACCGATGGATCTGGACGACCGACCAATCGAAGTCGATCTCCTCGAGGACGTCCATGTCCGAGAACAGCGAGTGAATTCCACTGAAGTCGCTGAACAGGCGGCTGCCGCCGGGGCTCTTGCAGTCTTCCAGCATGCTGCGCCCCTCCGCCACGCCCACCAGGTCCATGATGCGCTGCCACGTGCTGTAGTCAGCGGTCGTGTAAGCGGTCAGGGCCTCGAAGGTCGAGCGGGTGAAGAATCGCTGCTGCGCCGGGTCGAGGCTCGGATAGACCTTCTTGGCCAACTCGGCCGCGATAGCCGAGTGGCAGTACTCATCACGGGCGTGCAGCCGTGCGGTGGCGCTGTGCACGGGCTGGATCTCGGGGGCGTCGGCGATCGTGTCGAGGTACGGGCCGATGCCGATCTCGGCGATGGTCGCGAAGGCGAGGGTCGTCAGGCTGCGCTGCCAGCGTTCGCCAGACCCTTCCCACAACTCCTGGTGGCGCCGCGAGTGCAGCGGCAGCGGCAGCGCGTTGTCCGGGTACGGTTTTCCACGCAGCTTTCGCGTAACGGCACTCGCGTTCATGTGCATGAGCGTGTGGTACTGCTCGTCGACCATCGCCTGGGTAAGGCACGTCTCCAACTCGTCACCGGACAGGGCAGGGAACTCCCCGCTGATGACCAACCCGAAGGCCGGGTTGGCGATCGCCTCTTCGGTCACGATCGTCTTCCGGTTGAAGGCGATGATCGCCCAGGTGAGCACGTCGCTGCGCTGGGCTGGGTCGAGAGCAAGCCAGGTCGGATGGTTGCGGAACGGAAGGATGCTCTCCGGATAGTCGGGGCGCTCCAACTCGTACAGGTCCTCCAAACGGAGTTCGTCACGCTTGACACTCGCGCGGCGGTGCCAGTTTCCGGCGAGCCGCCGGATCACTGCGCTCTCGGTGACATCTGCGCCGCCGTCGTTGATCGCCGCCAGATCTTCGAAGAGCGCTTCGTCGTACTCGTCGCGCTTGATGACGCCCATCAGAATTGCTCCATCTTGTAGTCAGGGCATGGTTGGAAATAGGTGAACAGGCGGTCGTCCCAGAATTCGTGCAAGACCACCAACGGTTCGGTGACCCCATGATCAGGATCCGCTCGGTCCAGCGGGAGTTTCCAGGCGTAGGCCGTACTGGGCGCCATGATCAACGGGATCCCGGCGAACTCGGTACGCACGGCCGTATGGACATGGCCGCACAAGATCCCGACTACTTGGGGGTGGTCGGCCAGCACGTCGGCGAGTGCCTGAGCATCGGCGAGTCGGGAGCCGTCCAGGTTGGGGACGCCGAGCGCGAGCGGAGGCTGGTGGAAGGCGACCACGGCCGGCCCTCTGGATCCGCGCAACGCCTCTGCGAGCCATTCGAGCGTTGCCGCTCCGAGCTCGCCTTTCGAGCTGCCCGGCACGACAGCGTCGCAGAGAAGCACGGTGAGCTCGCCGACCCTGACCACCTGGTTGACCGGACCGTCCCCTGGCTGGTTCAGCAGCATCCGGCGGATCAGGTCTCGGTCATCGTGGTTGCCAGGGCAGACGAAGATCGGCAGCACCCCCGACAGCGGATCCAGTACCTCCGCGAGCGCCTCGTATTCGCGGTCGAGCCCGTCCTGGGTCAGGTCACCGGTGATGACCACCCCCGCCAGGTGCCCCGCCCGCCGCCGCAGATACTCCACTACCCGGGACGCCCGGGCACCATGGCGCCCGTCCGCGTCTATGTGCAGGTCGCTGATGTGGGCAATACGAGTGACCCGCTCAGTTGACGACTTCATAGAAGCCTTCCCCGTCGAGGTAACGGACCGTGTGATAGTCCCGCTGGACGACCCCCGGCAGCTCGTGGACGAGATGGACCAGCATGGGGTAGGTCATGTCGTTGATCGAGCGATGCAGCCTGTCCCCTACCCGAGTCCGGATCAGGGCCTCGTCGAAGCTCTCCAGGGCTTCCAGCTCGGCCATCCGCGGGTATGCGGCCAGCACCCCCGACTTCGGTGAGATTATGTTGACGCAGGTCGCGTGGCGCGAGATCTCGTAATCGCGCATCGCCCTCTCTCTGAAACGGTCCTGGTCGACGTATGCGTCAACGGTCCACTCCAGTTGCGACTCACCGATCGCCTTGCCCGTGAGCACGGGCAGGTCGGAGCCGCAGATCCGGATGCCGGTCTCGATCAGCCGCGGCCCGTCCGGGGTGAGCTTCAACTCTGTGTGTGCGCCGCCGTTGCGCACCCCCAGAGCGTCCAGGACCTCGGCGGCGTATGCGGCCAGCGAGTCCTGCTCCGGCCCCCTTCGGGGCATCAGCACAGACCCGCCGAGCAGATCCTTGACTCCGTTGATGTCGAGGTGCTGGGTCTCCCAGATATCGCAGATGTAGTGGATCCCGTCCATGCTGACCGAGTTGACGTAGTACTCGGTGCCGCGCAGGTACTCCTGGGCCACGACCCCGTCGTTCACCTGGGTGAAGGCGCTGTACGAACCGGCGAGTGACCGGAAGGCCGCGATCACCTCGTCGGCGGAGTCGCAGAAGGAGACCCCATCGTTGAGCGCGCTGCGCAGCGGCTTGATCACTACTCTGCCGCCGACCTTCTCGTACCAGTCGAGCAACGTCTGCTCGTCGGTCGCCCGCACCTGCTCGGCGGCCGCGACGCCCGCCGCCTTCACCGTCTCGACCATCTGGTACTTGTCGCGGCGGGCGGGGCTGAGAGCGGCTCCGTTGGTGCGAAGACCCAGCCGGTCACTGAGCTGGTCCGCGAGTTCGACGCCGCTCTCCGCCCCGGCGATGACAACGTACGGGCCATGTGCGGCGATCTGCTGGAGTGTCTCCTCCAGGTCTCCGCGGTGCACGATGTGCTCGTAGAAGTCATCTGGCCGGTAGCGGGAGGCGAAGACCGCGGGCGGTTCTGGTGTGCTTTGAACATGCAGGGTCCGGAAATCCCGCTCGTGGAAGAGGGGAGCCAGGAAACGGGCGGTCGAGTACGCGTCGACAATCGCGACGACAGGCTGTGGGGTCACAGGTCCCTCCTGTTCAGCGCCGCTCCGATGAGTCCGGAGAACAGCGGATGTGGCCGGGTGGGGCGGGAACGAAACTCCGGGTGTGCCTGGGTGGCGACGAGGAATGGGTGGATCGCGCGGGAATACTCGACGAACTCGACCAGGTCCCCGTCGGGGGAGGTGCCGGAAAACACCAGGCCCGCACGCCGGGCCAGTTCCTCGCGATATTGATTGGTCACCTCGTACCTGTGCCGATGGCGTTCGCGGACGACGTTGGTCCCATACAGTTCGTGGACCAGCGAATCCTCTGCCAGCACCGCCAGGTAACTCCCAAGCCGCATGGAACCGCCCAAGTCGGCTTCGCCGGAGACCGCGGCGACCTGGTCGGCCATCGTAGAGATCACTGGGTGCGGGGTGTCAGGACGGAACTCGGTGGAGTCCGCGTCAGGCATTCCTGCCAGCGATCTGGCCGCCTCGATCACGACGCATTGCAGGCCGAGGCAGAGACCCAGCATCGGAACCTGCTGCTCGCGGGCATATGTCACGGCCGCGATCTTCCCGGCGACGCCCCGGTCACCGAATCCGCCGGGTATGACGATCGCATCCGCATCGTGCAGCATGGTCTTGGGGCTGGGCAGGCAGGCCTTCGCGTCCACCCAGTGGAGGTGCACCCGGGCGTGGTGCGCGAAGCCACCGGCCCGCAGCGCCTCGGCGACCGAAAGATAGGCGTCCGGCAGCTCGACGTACTTGCCGACCACGGCGACGGTGACCTCGTGGAGCGGGTGGTGAACCCGCCCGACCAGATCATCCCATCGGGTCCAGTCGATCTCGCCCGCGACCAGGCCCAGCTTGCCGATGACGACACTGTCCAGTCCCTCGGCGTGCAGCGCACGGGGGATGTCGTAGATGGAGGCGGCGTCGATGGCGGCGACCACCGCATCTGTTTCCACGTCGCAGGCTGCGGCGATCTTCTGCTTGAGCTTGTCGGGGATGGCGCGATCGGCCCTCAGTACCAACGCGTCCGGCCGGATGCCCAGGCTGCGCAGGGCCGCCACCGAGTGCTGGGTCGGCTTGGTCTTCAGTTCCTGGGACGCGCCCAGGTAGGGGACAAGCGAGACGTGGAGGTGGAAGACGTTCCCCGGACCTTCCTCGTGCCGCAACTGCCGGATCGCCTCCAGAAAAGGGAGCGACTCGATGTCACCGACGGTTCCGCCGACCTCGGTGATGACGACATCGACGTCGTGCGCCGCCCGCCGGATGTTCGCCTTGATCTCCTCGGTGATATGCGGGATGACCTGGACGGTCTCCCCCAGATAGCCACCACGTCTCTCTCGTGCGAGTACCTCCGAATAGATCTTTCCCGTTGTGATGGAGGCGACTGCGCTGAGGTCGACATCGAGGAACCGTTCATAGTGGCCGATGTCCAGGTCGACCTCGGCACCGTCCTCGGTGACGAAGACCTCGCCGTGCTGTAGAGGGCTCATGGTGCCTGGGTCGACGTTGAGGTAGGGGTCGAGCTTCTGCATGGTGACCCGCACCCTTCTGGCGGCCAACAGCGTCCCAAGGCTCGCGCCGGTGAGCCCTTTGCCCAGGGAGGAGACGACCCCGCCCGTAACGAAGATGTACTTCAAGCTCTCTACCTCGCAGGTCACGATGCGGATGACATCAGGGCAGGGCCGGAGACTCTGCGGCCTTGGGCATGAGCTGCCCCCGAGCCAGCGCACGCTCAAGCCAGGAGCCGGCGAGAAGTGAGGTGGCGATCGCGGTGAGTATCAAGGTGGTGAACAACTGCTGGCTGACGATCCCCGCGTCAAAGGCGAGTGTCGCCATGACGATCCCCGGGCCGCCGCGCGCGTTCATCGCGACCGCCAGGTTGATCGCGTTCTGTGTGGGGCTCCCGGCCAGCCGCGCCCCGGCAAAGACCCCAGCGATCTTCAGTGTGCAGGCGAGCAGGATGAACCCGATGGTGAACCACAGGGCGAACCCGTGCACCAGATCGAGCTTGAGGCCGACTATCGCGAAGTAGATGGGAATGAAGAACCCGGAGGCGAAGGAGCGGATCGCCGTCATGGATTCCGATCCTGTGCGAGGCAGGTCCGTCAGCAGTCCGACCGCGAATGCACCGAAGATCGGCGCCAGCCCGAGCAGTACACATGAAGCGGCCACGCCCAGCGTGAGCACGACCCGGATCGCCACCTGGTCGGCGGCGCGGTCGGACACGAGCCGGCGAGCCGGCCGACGTACCTTGCTGACCCCGTACACCAGCAGCAGGAATCCCATCGAGGCAAGCGTGTGGTAAACGATCGACTCGGTGGTGGAGGAAAGCTGCAAGACCGTGGACAGGCCGAATGCGTCCTGCTTCGCATGACTCACCATGCCGAGCGCGACGGCGAGCAGGACATTCAGCACGATGTCCTCCAGCACCGCGACCGACAGAACAACTCGTGCGAATGCCGTTTGCATGATGCCCAGATCGAGCATGATCCGGGCGATCACGGGAATGCTGGTGACCGCGAGCGAGCTGATCAGCACCAGCCCCAACGCGATGCTGTTGTTTGCCGGGCCGATGAGTCCGGAGCCGTCCAGGAACCACGTGAACAGCACGCCCCCGGCCAGAGGTACCACTATCCCGGCTACTGCGATCATGCCGACCGTTCGGCCGTCGCGGCGAGAGAACACCGTCCTCATCTCCGCACCGGCGAGGAACATCAGCAGCAGCATTCCGATCTGACTGACCAGGCCGAGCCCGCCGGCGACCACTCCGGTCCGGGGAAACAGCCATGCCTGTGCTTCAGGGGCGAACAGGCCGAAGAGCGTCGGCCCAAGCAGGAGGCCGCCGAGGATCTCCCCGATCACCGGGGGTTGACGGAACCGTTTGAACACCCGCCCGAACAGGTTGGCTGAGCCCAGCAGGATCGCCAACGCCGCCAGGATGCCGAACAGGTCACCGTCGGTGATGCTCACTACGGTCTCCGGAAATCGAGGCTGAACCGAGAGGCCACAGCCGAGGAAGATCCGGTGTACCTGCCGTCGTAGTTGATCGCGGAACCCTGCATCGTCCAGAAGGCAAGCTTTCCGATGATCATTCCGGGGTAGACCCGGACGGGGTGGGCGACCTTGATCTCAAGCGTCCAGGGGAAGACCGCGCCGCTGTGTCCCAGCGGCGCCGAGTACTGGATCCAGATGCCAAGAGTCGAGGCCGACCGGCAGGCGTAGAGCGTGGCCGCGTGGTGAGGGCTGCCCATCGCCTCCATCGTGCTACCGAGGTAGAGCCGGCCGGGTTCGAGAACCGTCCCGTCCGAGCCCATGGTGGTGTGCACCGCCTCCGGCAGTTCGTAGCAGTCGATGACCTTCTTCTCGTAGGTCAGGATGTCCTCCGCCAGCCGGAAGCCGTAGCTGTTGGGCTCAAGCCTTTCGGCGTCGAAGTCATCGATGTGGATACGGCCGACCTCGACCTCGGCCAGGATCTGCGCGCCGGTGAGGATCACAGCCAGCCCTTCAGGAGGTCGTGCACGGCGGCACGATGCCCGTCCAGATCACCGCTGTTGTCCAGCTCCAGGTCCGCCTCGATCTCGTCCAGCCGGCTGGTCGAGCGATCGGCGCGTGTCGGGTCCCCCCGTTTGGCCAATCGCTCCTGCCGCAGGTCCTCATCGCAGCGAACCCGCAACACCCGGAAGCCCAGGGCACGTAGGGCGACGGCGTCCACCTGCGGGTCGCGCAAGTCGTCATTGACGATCACGTCCGCGTCGACGGCACTCAGCCTGACCGTGAAGTCATCGATGAAAGCGCGCGGGTTGATCCGGCGTAGGTTGTCGGCCAGGTCCTCCATCAGGATCTGGTCTTGCGCTCCGGCGCCCACTGTCCGGCCCGCAGTCACGTACACCGAGTCCTGCAGGTCGTACAAGGGCTTCGCCAGTTTGACCCTGGCGTGGCTCAGGCCTGCGTCGGTCGCTGCTTCCTCCAGCAGGGACGCGGTCGTCGACTTCCCGCTGCCCGCCAGGCCGATCACGGCGATCCGAAGGCCTCCGCCGCGCAGTACCCGGTCAGGGTCCACATCGAGGGTGCCACGCAGTCGGACCATCGCCACCGACGGAAGAACCTCACGAAGATCGGCGAGCGATCGGTAGAACGCGCAGTAGTCCGGTACCAGGTGGGACTGCCAGGTGAAGAACGTGGTGTCCACCTGGCGGTCAACGATCTTGTTAAGGTGGGCCCAGCGCTCGGCCTCCGACCGCAGCTGCCAGGTGGTGAGCGGCTCGCCGGGGCGCACCTCGGGCAACAGGATCGCTGCGAGCCGCCGCGGCTGTGCCGAGAACTCGACCCCCAGCCAGCCCTCGAAAAGGTCCGGGTCGATGAGCAGTTTGTCGGTCGCGGCCCGCTCATCGATTCCGGGGTCCACCTGTTCGCGGACCAGCCGTTCCAGCCGGGCGTCGGCTCGGATGGTGCCGACACCGACGTACGGGTAGTCGCGCCACGGGTAGACCTCGATCGTCTCGCCGACGCGGCGGCAGAACACCTTGTCACCGCTGAAGTACGACCAACCGGGACGGCGCAGCGCCGACAGCATGGTCGTCGTTTTACCCGCGCCCTTCGCCCCGGCGATGATCACGGCTTCACTGCCTCGGACCAGCCCGGAGGCATGCAGAACCACGGTGCCGAGGTCCTCTTCGTTCCGGATGACCAGATCACGCAGGAAGTCGATGACCTGGATGGCGGAGCCCGCGGTGATCCGCAGCCGGAACAGCCCGTCCGACCGGGCGTCCTTCGGGACGTCCACCACCGTGGTGCGGTTGACGTAGAGGCGGCGGTCGCCCTCCTCCACCACATGGGCGTCGAAGTTGAACTCCGCCGCGTTGCTGCGGCGGATCACAGACTGCTCGGTGTCCCAGATCTGCCGGTCAACGTCGGCTTCGGGATCGTACGCATCCACCTTGATCGTGAACGTGGCCGGCCGGTCCGAGACCGGCCCCAGCAGATGCCGGAAGAAGCGGCGGATCGGCTGGAAGGCGGGTTCGGCGTCGGGTGAGATCTCAAGCCGGATCACGGTGTTCAGGAAGTCGAGGTCAATCATGGTCGTGGGGTTCCTTGGCCGAGGCGAGGGCGGACAGCAGGAGGTTTGCGTGAGCGCGTAGCGACTGCGCCCAGATGGGGTCCAGCAGCGGGGCCAGCCCGTCGATCCCGAGATGAAAAGCGATGCTCAGTCCGACCCGGGTGCCGGCGCAGTCCGGAGCGAACGTCCACGTCACGACCAAGGAGTCGAAGTCGCCCTGGGTCTGTGCGAAGACCAGCCGTTGGCCTGAGACAGTGGCCTCCCGCTGAGTCCAGCCCACCCGGCTTCCGTTGAGCAGGACGCTCCAACGGGCTGTCCCGTCCGATTGCGGCTCGACCTCGAGCACATGAGGCGCGAGCGCCGGCAGGCCGGTACCCTCCCGGACGATCTGGTGGAGTTCGGCCGCCGACGCGGGGACAAAGGCCGTAGCGGAAATCTGAGGCATCACGACTCCTTCATGAACGGAGTGAGGAAGCCGATGTCAAGACCGGCCGCACGGGAGAGCGCAGCCCAAGAGCGCAGGGTCACCAGCATGTCGCGCTGTCCCTGCGCGATCAGACGGTCAGGCAGCTCGCCGGGGAAGGCTTCAAGCAGCCGCTCCCAGAACACGAAGATCTCGTCATGGGAGCCGGGGCCGCCGAACTCCTCCGCCAGGGCGAAGATCTCGATGAGGTCGGTCCCGGTGGCCTGCGCGACCTCCTGCAGCCCGTACTCCAGTCCGAGCGCGAGGCAGTGCGCGTCGGCCACCGGGACTCGTCCGGCGAGCCGGTTGTCCACGTCGACGAGTTGCTCCAGCAGTCGCAGCTTGACGGCACTCTGCATCTGCGGCTGGTCAGTCCCGCCCTCGATGTCCTCGATATAGGAGCGGCCCTCGGCCAGCATCAGCCAGGCGGCCTGGATCCAGGCCTCTACCGCCGCCGTGACGGGCCGCGCGTGCCCGGCCCTGACCTGGGGGAAAACCGGTATGTCCGCTGCGTTCATGCGCTCGTTCCTCCGGTGTAGTCGATCCGCTGGGCCAAGGCGCCACCCCGCAGGGCGCGCAGCAGCACTCCGGCTTCGCGTCCGGGAACGTCCCTCAACTCGGTGAGGGCGCACGGTCCAGCCGGAGCCCGGCCGGAAGCAGGCATTGCACCGTCCGACGTCAGCAGCAGCTCCGCGCCGGGCAGGAAGGCATACCGGTCCGCGCGATCGGCCGGGTCGAAGGCGACACTGACCGAACGGGTCTGCGCGGTGAGGGCTGCCGCCTCCCTCACCAAGGCGAGGTAGTCGGCGGCGATCCGGGCATCCGGCCGGGTCAGGACGGAGGCCACTGTCACACGCAGCCGCTCCACCTCCGCACCGAGCGCGGCGAACGAGGCATCCGCCCAGCCCTGCTCTGCGACGAGCCGGGCCCACCTGAGCAGATACCACTTCCGGGTGGTGTAGACGTCACCGTGGTGGGAGAGGATCGCGTCCATCAGGAACAGGAGCGTGTTGATCGCGTAGCCGACCCGGCCGCGCAGCTCGCCGGCGGCTTCGGCCAGGGCGAGATGAACCGCCTGCTCGATCGAGCTCTGCAGTGCCGCCCGGCTCCACACGGCCGCCAGTGCCGGCAGCGCGGCGATATAAGGCATCTGCCCATCGAGAGTCAAGCCATTGATGATGCGCTCGGTCTGTTTGCGCCGAGGTTCCCGATGCTTGTCCCAGCTCCGGAAGGCCTTGACGATCTCTTCTGGGGGACGAACGGCCAGGTCTGTGAGCTCCTTGAGGTTGGCAGCCAGCTCCGCGGCGGAGAATGAGACGACCTCCAGATGTTCACCCCACTCGAAGATCTTGGTGGAGATCCGGGCACCTTCCAGGGGTTCGTCCTGGATTCGAATGAAGTCCAGGTCGCTGGTCGCGTTGGCGAGACCGTGCACCGGCGAGCTGGTGATCAGGAGCTGCCCGGGGCCGACCCGCTCAGTCATGAGCGCGCCGAGCGCCGCCGGATCCAGCTGCCTGCTCCGCAGGAAGGTTGTGACGTTGGTGTGCCTCTGCTCGGCCAGCCGCGTCGTGGAGAGATTCATGAGTCGACTTTCTGGAGGGAGCTGAGAAATCGCCGTCGCACCAACTGAGCCGCGAACGTGTTATCGACTTCGCCCAGGTGACAGCGGGCCTTGATGCCGGGGCCCGCAGCCGCGAAGGTGGCCAGTAGCCGGTCATCGCCGGTGTTGACCACGTGGGCACCCGGCTTGGCCGCCGGCCGCACCACAGGACCGGCCCCGGCCGGCGCGGCGGTCGGCTGGTAGTCGTGGTGCAACTCGACGAAGACGACCGAAGGAACGGCTCCGTCCGACAGCGGCACGCCATGCCGGTCCAGGAACCGGGCGACGACCGGCCGGCCGGAGTCGGGGTCGATCACCTCCTGGAGCACAGCCATCGCCCTGGCCATGGCAGGTCCGGCCTCTTGCGGTGGGACGACCCCGTAAGGGCGGTCCAGGGTGTTGACGCAGAGCGAGCCGTTGTTGGCAGGGTGGTAGACCACGCTGGACCGGGCCGGGTCCAGGGCACCCGCCGCGTCCCACGCGGCCAGTCCCGCCTCGATCAAGGGCTCGTTGAGGTGGACCAGTTTCGCGCATCCCACGATGCCGTGGTCGGCGGTCAGGATCACGGTGTCGTTCTGGTCGGCTCGGTCCAGCACCCGCCCGAGGAACTGATCGGCCCAGCCGTAGACCTGGCGCACGAGCTCCCACAGGACAGCGGCGCTTTCTGGGCGGAACATCCCGCTGCGCTCGTCGCACCAGCCGATGAACTCGTGCCCGACATCGTCGGTGATCGGAAGATAAAGAACGACGAGATCGGCTTCATGGCCGGCCAGCGTCCGCTCTGCCGCCCCGGTGAACGCCCGCGCCGCGCACTGGACCGCAGAGAGAAAGACCTCCTCCGCCGCGCCATCGCCCCCTTCGACCAGACGGGGACCGAACGTCCCGGTCCGGTAGGAGGGACCGATACTCTCCCCGGCGAAGACCGGAGCGGTGCGCATCGCCTCGACCAGAGCCAGGTCCGCTCCCGCAAAACGGGCGTGGTAGAGGCCGGTATGGGCGAACAACCGATCGCCGCCCGGCTGCTCCAGACAACGAACCCAGGTGCCGAGACCGTCAGAGAACCGGCGCTCGACCCACCCCTCGGCCGAGCGCACCAGTCGGCCGTCGAACAGCAGCCCGCCCGGCACAGCTTCAAGCTTGTGCCCCTGCCATTGCACCTTCGCTCCGGTGGGGACCCGCAGATGGCCAGGACGGGCGATTCGCCTGCTGAAAGCCTCGACAGCGGCGTCGACCCAAGGCGCCACGGCACCATCGGCGTCGAACACCCATGGGACGTGCACGAAGGCCGCCCGCAGACCGAGCTCCGCCCAGACCGGCGGCACCAGCGGGAATTTCGGCCCGAAACCCGAGCTCATCCCGGTGACCGGCCCCTCCCGGTCCGGAACGGGAAAGCCGGTCACGCCGTGCCGCTCCGTCCCTGTCCCCGTGAAGAGAGTCGCGAGGGAGGGTGGGGTCTGACAGTTGGGGCGCGGTGGCCTCGCAGCGGCGAAGCTCCCCGTTGCCCGCAGCCTCCGTACCGCCGGCAGCGACCCCTCGGCCTCCAGCCGGTCGACGATCCAGGCCGCTGCGGCATCCCAGACCACCCAGTAGACCGTCATCGCGGCCCGGTCAACAGGTCGGGCAGGTCCACGATCGAGTCGATGGTGTGCGAAGCACCGCCGGTCAGCCCTTCGGCTTGTTGATCGGCGAACTTACCGGTCCGTACCTGGACGGTGACAGCCCCGGCGGCGCGGCCTCCGGCGATGTCGGTGGTGGCGTCGTCCCCGACGACGACGCAACCGGTGACCGGGGTCCCGGCCGAATCAGCGGCCAGGGTGAAGAACTCGGCCGACGGCTTGCCGACGACGACGGCCTGACAGCCCGCGGCGTACTCCAGCGCGGCGACGACCGCCCCGGTGTCAAGGTGATCGCCGTCTGCGCGCTTGAAATAGCGGCCGCGCTGCAGCGCCACCAACTGCGCTCCCGCGCGGAGCGCGCGGAACGCTCCGTCGAGAAGGCTGTAGTCCAGGGTGTCGCGGCAGTCCCCCACCAGCACATGCGTGCAGGGAGCGCAGGCCACGGCTTTGAACTCGGTACGCAGAGCCTCGGCAACGACCAGATAAGCGTTCCCTCCAGCCGCCTCGAGCAGCCGTTGAGCCGCGACCACCGGGGTGAACAGCTCCTCCTGCCGGATCCTCAGCCCGAAGCCCTCCAGGTCTGCGGCGACTCGGACCAGAGGTTTGGAGTCGGTGTTGGTCAGGAACCGCAGCACGTGGCCTTGCTCGCGCAGCGCGGCGACCGCTGCCGTCGCGCCCGGGATGGGCTCACCCTTGGCGTAAAGCGTTCCTTCCAGGTCGAGCAGGATCGTGCCCACCTCAGCGCACCCCCTGGGCCAGCTCGGGGCGGGCGGACACGGAGTCCTTCAGGAAGGTCCTCTTTGAGTAGAAGCCACGCTGGTCGTTCAGGCCGCGGGCGCGAAGGAACCCTTCCAGCCACTGTGCGATCTCTGCTATCTCATCCAGGACAGCGGCCTCGTCCGCAGCGATTGCGGTACGGCTGCGCAGGTACTCCAGTTCGCACTGGTGCAGGACGACGTCGGGGGCGTCCAAAAGGCTGCAGTGGTCGAAGAAGATCCCGTATACGTGTCCGGTGGTCACGGACTCGAAGTTGACGTCGTAACGGACCCGACGGAAAGAGGGGAGCCGGACCGCCTCAACGCCTAGCACGTCGGTGATGTAGTCGCCGAAATGCTCGACCTCGACACCGTAGGTGTGGCTCTCCCTGCGCTCGAAGGAGTCCTCGGCGTACCACTTGCGCTTGACCAGGTGCTTGCCGTCGGTAGTGGGGATGAAGGAGACGTATCCCAGCTCTGCCTCGGGCGCGGTGACCTCGTACAGGTGGTTCAGGTAGTCCCACGCTTGGAACTCATCGCGGTACTCCATGACGTAGCCGGGCAGGTCGCCCGCCAGCAGGCTCCGATAGAGGTCCAGGTTGGCGGTCCATATGTCCACTGGGGGAGTGAGTGTGTACTTGTACTCGAGCTCCTGGCCGGCGAAGCACTTGCGGTAGTACCGCTGGTGGTTGTTGAGGAACAGCGCCTGCTCGCCGTGGAGCCGGGCCGCCTCGGGCAGCCAGCGCAGCGAATCGGCAGGTTCGGCCAGCGGACTCGGGGTGATCCGGATGAAGCACGCGTCTTCCTCAAGGAATCGGATCTGGGAGTACACGTGCAGCCCGTCGCCGGTGTCGCTCAGGTAGAACAGTGGGACGATCGGGCCGTCTCCCAGCAGGCTCCGGACCTCCTGGCTCGGCCGCATGCCGGGGAACAGGGCGACCCCCTCAGATCTGACCCGGCGGTCACCGGCGATCAGCTCGACCGGGCCGAGGTCGGACCAGCGCAGCACGAGGGTGTTGCCCGGGGCCTGCAGCTCCAGTGGAATCAGGATGAGCGGCTCGTCCGCGCGCAGCGGAGCTGTTCCGTTAAGGACGTGCAATCCGCCCAGGACCAGCCAGCAGTTGTTCTCTGTCATGTTCAGTCACTTTCCGCCGGTCACAGTGACGGTCCCACCGCTGATCACTACATGTCCTTCGCTGGGCAGACCCTGGGCCGCCACCGCCGGCAGACGGGCCTCCCGCAGCAGGATGGCCAGGTGGCCAAGGGTGGAGCCCTGATCGAAGACGAACCCTGCGACGTCACCGATAAGGACCGAGAGCACGGCGTACGGGCGAGAGGCCCGGACGATCGGTGGCTCCGAGCAGGCCCGGACTCGCGCGATGATCTCCGCGAGCCCTTCGTGACCGGACAGGTCCTGCGACCTGTCGACACTGACTGCCGGCCCGATCGACAGCCGGCTGAGCACTTCGTCTTCGTCCAGATCGAGCAGCGGCCCAGCGGCGGTTCCCGCCGAGATCACACGCGCGTCGGCGGAGTTCAGGGCGTCCCCGCCCAACAGCGAGTAATCGACGAAGAACAGCTTCCCCGACTGTCGCACCCACTCAAGAGTCATCGGTCCGTACCGGTCACTCATGGCCCCGGTGAACTCGGTGAGCTCGCCTACATGGGCGTTGATCGGGCTGTCGGCCGGGTCGATCCGTCCGTCACGTATCATCACCGCCGCGGCGCCCGAGGTGCCGCGATTGAGTGCCATGAGACCCTCGGGGGTGTACTCGACGATGAAGTCGTCGCCGACGCGCCGGGAGATGATTCCCAGATCGCCCCGAAGGTAGTCCCGAACGATCACTGTGTGCAGCCGGGTGGACTCCGGTCCTGCTCCGGTGGTCTCGGCGAGTCGGCCGAGAAGTTCCGCCTTGTGCACCACGATCTGCCGGAGGGTGTCACCGAAGTCCAATACGCACTCGTCGGCGTAACCCTCGTCGATGACCTCACGCAGTCGACCACCGGTCTCCGCAGCGCACAGGCCGCGCCCGTTGAAGTGGACGACCCAGCCGTGGCCGACACCGACACCGCGTTCGACGGCCAGCCTGTGCGCCGGCCCACGCTTGGCCGCATAGCCGCCATAGATCGCGGAGACCTCACCGAGATCGACGGAGGCGGGTATCTCGTCGAAGTAGAGTCTGTAGGCATCGGCGACCGGCTCGTCATGGCAGGTGTTCTGCCGGGACGCAGCGGTCTGTGGCCGGACCTGGATGAGGTGCACCCCGTCGACGTCGGCGGCCCACTCGACGTCCACGTCATAGCCCTCGGCCGCGCGGAGCCCCTGTACCAACCGCACGACCTCGGCCAGCGCAGGGACATCACCGGTGAGCTCAGCCGATTTGGCAAGGACCGGCACGGCAACCCCGGCGACCAGAGAGTCGGCCAAGCCTTCGACATATTCGATCACGACCCCGTCCTCGGGGTCGGAGAAGGCGACCCCGGCCAGCTCAGGTCGGATCATCCTCTGGACGATGACGGCCAGCCTGGGTGCATGGGAGAAGTCGCCCGCGCGGATCCGGGCCGCCACAGCCGAGGCCTCGTAGTAGGAGCGCCAGCACTGCTCGACCGCCTGGACCACCGCGTCAACGCCCTTTACCCCCAGGACCGTGGTATGGATCCCGGCCAGGCTCGAGCCGGCTGTGTCCTCGTCGAGGCCGGAGGAGCGGACGGCGAACTCGACGCTCTCGTCGTCGCCGAACATGTCGGCGATCCGGATTGCCAGCAATTGCCGGGCCTGTTCGGTCAGGTGCACCCCGGACACGATCTTGTGGATGTCCATCAGGGAGTCCGTGAGGAATGCTCCCACCGTGGCTCGAAGGTCATTGAAGACTGCGGCCAACCCGCGGCGCTGGTCGTCACCGAGCGCTCCGTCGAACTCCTCGGCTGAGATGCAGAACGCGTTAGGGACTCGGAAACGGCGACTGTTCGCCGCCAGAGCGGCGAACTTCGGTCCTGTCCCAGCGGGGTCGACGCTCGCCCCCAGGCCGGGGAAGCGCTGCCGGGCGAACTGCTTGTGGAAGTCCTTGTGGATGTCGCTGCTTCGGGGTCCGGTCGCGCCCTGGTACTTACCGTCGTAGAGTTCGATGTCTCCCTGCGGTCGCCACCACATCATCTGACCGATGTTGATACCCGGATAGACCCGGACCGCGTTCATGGAGTAAAGCTGGAGCGTCCATTGGCCCTTGTACCCGATGTCGCCCAGACTCGCCGACAGGTTGATGAACAGCCCTAGCCTTGCCACCGATGAGCGTGCGGCGAAGGTCGGCGCATAATGCTCGCTGCCCAGGACCTCGATCGTATGCGCAAGATACAGCCGGCCAGGCTCAAGGACATATCCTTCGTCGGGAATCTCAATCTCGTCGCACTCGTTGCCGTGCCGAGCATCCAATGGCATGTTCCGATAAACGCATAGCGTCCGACCGAGCCGGAAGTTGTAGCTGTTCGGATTCACCTGCTCGGGAGTGAAGGGGTCGATGGTGATACGACCGTTCGCCCACTCCCGCTGAATCTCGGCACCCGTGAGGATCACTGTCCACCCGTCCTGAATCTTTGCTGGGTGAACAACATCCCTCCGTGGTGTAACGCAGCAGTATCGCGCCGATGGCGCACCAGATCAGTACAGGACGGCAGCGGCTCCGCTTCACCAGGACCGCAGGACCAGCCGCTACCGACGACCACTGGCGATACCTGCGTGATACGGATGACACGGGATGATTATTCACTTAGCAGCCGATCATCCCCTGGAGAGTCACCATTCACGCCCAAGGAAAACGGCCCCTGCTCATCCTGATCGTGACGGGCCTTCAGAATTACCGTGAGTACCTACTGGCGAGCATCAGTACCCGCTACCGGATTCATCTGTTCACGTTGACCCCGACCACCTGGGAAGATCCTTACCTGGTCGGCAGCACCGTCGTCACGGCGACCGACACCGACACACTCGCCGTGGCGGCCGCCGAGCTGAATGCGCGTGAGCCGGTCAGTGGCGTGATCTGCTGGGACGAATCCCGGGTCCACCAGGCAGCGTGCGTCGCCGAGCGCCTCGGCCTTCCACATACTCCTGCCGAGGCGGTGTGGCGCTGCCGCGACAAATACCAGGGCCGCTCCGCCCTGGCCGGGCTCGCACAGCCGAAGTTCGCTCTGGCCGGGACCGTCGAAGAGGCCTTGGCCGCGGCCGAGAACATCGGCTATCCAGTGGTGGTCAAGCCCCGGGCCGCAGCGGCCAGTTATGGCGTGTCGCTGGTGCGCTCCGCCGAGAAGATGTCCGAATCCTTCGCCTTCGCGGACCAGGCAACCGTGGCACATATGCCCGAGTTCGACCAGTCAGTCCTGGTTGAAGAGTATCTCGCCGGACCCGAAGTGAGCGTGGACTCCGTAGTCGTCGGCGGGCGCGTGACACCGCTGTTCATCGGCCGCAAACAGACCGGCTACCCGCCCTACTTCGAGGAGACCGGCCATGTGGTCACGAACCATGACCCGCTGCTGCGCGACCCCGCTTTCCTCACCTTGCTCCAGGACACCCACACCACGCTCGGCTTCACCCACGGCTGGACTCACGCCGAGCTGAAACTCCACCCGATCCTGAAGATCATCGAGGTGAACGCCCGGCTCGGGGGTGACATGATCCCTTATCTCGGGATGGCCGCCTCAGGGATCGACCCCGGCCTGGCCATCGCCGCGCTGGCCAGCGGCGCCGAGCCGGCGCTCGAGGTGCGACACGACCTGGTGGCGGCGATCCGGTTCTTCTATCCCGAGCATGACGACACCGTTATCGACAGCGTGAAGTTCGACGCTGCGGCGCTGCCGGCCGAAATCGACCGAGCAGTCGCCGTCGTCATGCCCGGCGCCATCGTCTCCCCACCACCGCGCGGCCTGCTGATGGGCCGGATCGCGTACGCCACCGCGGTCGCCCCGACCGAGCAAGAGTGCGTGGCCGCCCTCGACCAGGCGGCCAAAGCACTGCAGATCAGGGAAAGGACGGAGGTTCGGTGACCACCCACCCCCCTCAGACCCACGCCGAGAAAGCCGGTGTAATCGCGACCTTCACCGAGGCGCCGTTCGCCGTGAAGGCGCTTCTCTTCGGTGTTCTGGTCAACAAGCTGGGTTCGTTCGTCCAGGTCTTCCTCATCCTTTTCATGACCACCCGTGGTTTCACAGGGGTCCAAGGAGGGATAGCACTGGGCGTCTACGGTGCCGGCTCCGTTCTGGGCGTGCTGGCCGGCGGCACGCTGGCCGACCGCATCGGCGCCCGGATGACCATCGTTTTGGGAATGGTGGGAACTGCCGTACTTCTCGTCGCCGTGCTGCACATCCGCTGGTACGCGGGGATACTGGCGGCGGTGGCCCTGGTCGGGATGATCAGCCAGGTCTACCGACCGGCAGCCTCCGCATACATCGCCGCGCTGATCCCGGGCGACCAGCAGGTGATGATCACCGCGATGTACCGGCTGGCGCTCAATCTGGGCACCACCGCCGCTCCGCTGCTCGGAGCGGCACTGGCCGCGGTCTCCTACGATCTGTTGTTCTACGGTGAGGCGGCCGCCGCCCTCTGTTACGCCGTGGTCGTCCTGGTGGCCTTGCCGCGCAGAACCGTCGTATCGGTTGCCACCCCTGTCAGTCAGACAGGTGGGTACCTGGTGGTCCTGCGTGACCGCCGCTTCGTCGCCTTCTTGGTCGCTGTGATGCTCAACTCGGCGGTGTACATCCAGTACATGAGCACCCTTCCGCTTGCCATCCGCGAGGCGGGCTTCGACACCTTCTGGTACGGAGTCATGCTCGCGATCAACGGTGCGATTGTGATCTGTTTCGAGCTGTTGATGACCAAGATCGTCCGGACGTGGCGGATGCGACAGGTGGTGACGGTCGGCTTCTTCTTGCTGGGCGCCGGTATGGCCGTATACGCGCTGCCTGGCGGACTGGCGGTGTTCGTCATCGGCACCCTGCTCTGGACACTCGCCGAGATCATCCAGGGGCCGTCGATGTTCGCCTACCCCGCCCTCGCCGCCCCCCCTGAGAGCAGGGGGCGCTATCAGGGTGCCACCCACGCGATGTTCGGTATCGGAACCGCTGTCGGCCCCGCTGTCGGCGTCGTCCTTTGGAGCAACCTCGGCCAGCCTGCCTGGATCATCATGGGCGCGATCTCCGTGCTGGCCCTCATCCCCGCCTGGTATGCCTTCGGCAAGAAGTAGGTGACGTTCACCGGCCGAGCACGGCGGGGGCAGGAAACGCGGCCGACGGGTTTCGGAGCGGATGCCGAGCAAGGCCTGGGCGATGGTTACGGTGACTCGCCCTACCCGTTCTCAGCCTTAGGACTTACTTGTCCAGGAGTTCCTGGGCCTTGCGCCAGAGCTGCAGCGCCCCGACCGTATCCCCAAGCTCTTGTCTAAGGTCGCCGTACCTGCTCAAGGTCTCGGCCTGGTTATAGCGGTGCCCAAGCCGGGGAAGTTGCTCGTCCAGGAGAATCACCTGCCGATAGCACTCCTCAGCCGCGTCAAGGTCGCCGCTGCTCTGGTACGCGTAGGCGAGGCTGTCCCATACGTCGGCCTCGCCGGCCAGGTTTCCGGATTCGCGATTGAGGGTCAATGCCTCGCGGCAGGCCGACACAGCCGTGTCGTAATCGCCGAACGACGCGAAGTACCAACCCAACGCATTGCGCGCCTCGGCCTGCCCGACCGGGTTGTCGTCCTTGGCGTGCAGATCGAATGCCCGCTCGGCGTGGTGCCGGCACTCGTGCTTACGGTGACGTCTACCGCTGTACAGGCTGAGACGGTGATGGGTCCTGGCCTGTCCGCCGATGTCGCCGATCTCTTCGAACAGGGCGAGCGCGCGGACCAGTTCCGGCTCGGCGCCTTCGCCTGCGGGATCCAGCAAGTCGGCGGCACTCCCGAACTCCAGCCGAGCGATGGCCTCAGCGTACGGATCTCCAAGGGCACATGTCGCATCGACCGTGTTCTTGGCCACCCGATACCAGTCGTGCCAGTGACCGAGCGGTTCCAGGAAGGGAGCGAGCCCCTCGACGATCCGCCACGTGTGGTTGGGGAGGCCGTCGTCCTGCGCCTTGAGAAGTGCTGCAATGATCGAGCCTCGGTTGTCCTCGAACCAAGCTTCAGCCTCGGCCACCGTTTGGAAATGGGTCGTGAGCACTCCGTGCTGCAGGGTGGGCAGCGGGGTGAGGCGGCGGGTGGGCATGAGCAGTCCCACAGCTCGGTGGACGTTGTGGAGGTAGTAATCCAGCACACGGTTGGAGGCCAACCGTCGGTCGGCCTCCAGCTCCTCCTGGTTCACGACCTCCGCGGCGAAGCTGTGGACCAGGTCGTGCATCGAGTACTGCCCCGGTCTCACATTCTCCACCAGGTGGTTTCTCGCGAGGTTGGTGAGAGCTTTTTGCGTGCTCGCCAGGGACATCCCGGCGAGAGTGGCCGCCGCCGCAGTGGTCACCTGATTTCCATGATGGAGGCCGAAGAAGCGCAACAGCCTACGTCCATCGTCGGTCAGGTGCCGGTAGGAGCCGTGGAGCAGGGATCGCATGCTGGTCGCGGTGTCGCCGGTTTCCAACCGGTCCAGCGGGCTCAGCGTCTCCTCGAACATCTCTACGAAGTCCGCGAGTCGCAAAGACGGCTGGCTGAGGGTCATCGAGGCCAGGATGCTGGCCGCAAGCGGAATGCACTCTGACATCGCGACCATCGTGGATATCGCCTCGGGCTCAGCCTTGACCCGCTCGTCCCCGACGAATTCCTCGATCAACTTGGCCGTCTCGTCCATCCGCAACGGTCCCAACCTGATCGACTTGGCGCCGGTACTGACCAGGAGGCCGGTCAGCTGGTTGCGGCTGGAAATGACGGTCAGGCAGCCGGACGAAGCGGGGATCAGGGGAAGTACCTGCTCGGTGTCCCCGACGTTGTCGAGAATCAACAGCACCCGTTTGCCCGCGAGCGCACTTCGGAACAGGGCCGCCTGCGCCTCGAGCTGTACCGGGATTTGACTTTCCGGAACGCGGAGCGCGTTGAGCATGGACCGGAGCGCGGTCTCCGGCTCGATCGGATTGCCCGAGGTCTCGAAGCCTCGGAGGTTGAGGAAGAGCTGGCCGTCAGGGAACAGATCTGCCACTTGATGTGCCCAGTGCACGGCCAAAGCAGTCTTGCCGATGCCCCCGATGCCGCTGATCACCACGATGGAGGCAGCCGTCCTGTCCCCTCGCTGCGTCTGACTCAGTACTTGGTTGAGTACTCCTAGCCCGTCGACTCGTCCTGTGAAGTGATACGGGGCTGCGGGCAGCTGTCGGGGTACCATCGCGGGCGACTCGATCGCCTGCTGCCGGGCTTCTGGTTCTTCACCGGCTTGCGGCACGACCAGGGTTTCGTCGTTCTTGAGTATCGCCAGATGCAGTTGCTGCAGTTCGAGCCCCGGCTCGCTTCCCAGCTCCTTGATGAGCTCGCGGCGAATCCTCTGGAAGGCGGCGAGAGCGTCACCCTTACGCCTACTGCGGTAGAGGGCCGTCATCAACTGAGCCCAGAACCGCTCACGGAACGGATGTGACTCGACAGCGCGCTCGAGCTCCAACACGATGTCATCGTGATGCCCGAGCGCGAGCTGGGCCTCGTAATGCAGCTCCAGAGTTCGCTGATGAAGCTGCTCGAGGTAGGGCAGCTCGCGCTCCCGAAGGCTCGCGGACGGCACCTCGGTGAATGGCTCGCCAGACCAAAGCGCAAGCGCTCGCTGCAGCTCGCCTGCGGCCGCCCTCCAGTTGCCCTCCCGTACAGCGGACCTCGCGTTCATCGCGTGCCGTTGAAACATCAGCAGGTCTACCTCATGCACCTCGGCTCTGATCTGGTAGCCCTGCGGTCGGGTCACGATCCTGCCGCCCAGTTCGTCGCCCAGTGCTTGACGCAGCCGCATCACATAGGTGCGCAGAGCTACTCTGGCGTTTTCCGGAGGGTATCTGCCCCAGAGGACCTCGATCAGGTGTTCCACCGACAGAGGCTGGTTCGGTTTTGCCAAGAGTGCGGCCAGTAGCGCGCGCTGACGGCCGGAGTTCACGGGAATCGTTCTATGGCCGTCGCTGATACTCAGCGGCCCGAGTATCTGGGCTTCCAACCGTCACCCAGCCTTTCACCATTCTCCTAACGCAACACTTTTGCTGTCAATATTTCCATGATATGGGTACCGGATTCGTAGAGCTAGTAGTACGGGCATCGCGATATACTTCTGGCCTTGGGAGGCGTTGAGGTTTTCTCGATGAAAGAGATCCGGACAGATCGAATTCGAATATCGCAGTGGCCCGAAACAAGCGTGAAACCGCCGGCAGAAGAGTGTCTTGCGACGGATCAACCTCTACACGGAACGGCTCTATATGATCTAGAAAAAGTCATTATCCGTCCTTGAAAGACCAGCACGGAAAGTGTTACCGCACCCGCACGC
Organism: Streptosporangium sp. NPDC006930; assembly: GCF_040635605.1. Classification (NCBI taxonomy): domain Bacteria; kingdom Bacillati; phylum Actinomycetota; class Actinomycetes; order Streptosporangiales; family Streptosporangiaceae; genus Streptosporangium; species Streptosporangium sp. NPDC006930. The sequence goes on from NZ_JBEYID010000007.1 coordinate 329,920, forward strand.
TACGCACTGAACTCGGCCGACGTTGAGAGCATCGAGATGTTGCCGAAGAACGCGGCAGCAGACGATCCCGCCGGCGAAGATTTCCTCCGACGCCCGTGGCGGTTCGAGGGCCTACTACTTAAGCAGGTGCGGAGATTCCTCGCCCTCGGTCCGTTTCGACCAAACGGGTTCGTCTCGTGAACCAAGCGGGGCCGGGGGCGTCTTCGTGATCTCTCGGGCGAATGTGCCCTAAATGTGCCCTGATCTTGCCTGACGGATGCTCCATGCCAGGTCAGCGGCTTAAGGGCGGACGAGTCGGCCTGTAGGCCGGGTTTTGTCCTTCACGTGTGTGAAGGGGCGACCATCCATCTAGGACCGACGTTGCCGTCGGCCTCAAGCGGTCTACCCGCGCGACTCGGGCGAGCAGCCCTCAGGCGTCGCGCGCGGGACGCTCCGAAGAGCGCCCCTTCTTGACCTTGCTCCAGGTGGGGTTTACCGAGCCGCCCACGTCACCGTGGGCGCTGGTGGTCTCTTACACCACCGTTTCACCCTTACCTCGTCCTGCGACGAGGCGGTCTGTTCTCTGTGGCACTTTCCCGCGGGTCACCCCGGGTCGGCGTTACCGACCACCCTGCTCTGTGGAGCCCGGACCTTCCTCGGCGGGCCTCGTAAGAGACCCGACGCGGCCGCCCGGCCGGCTCGTCCGCCGTGATCCAAGCCTAACGGCTCCCAAGTGGACTCCAACCGAGCGGCAAGTCGCGTGCGCTGGAATATGGATCAAGCGAGACGGGACGGACGAGCACCGGGGGAACCGATGAGAGCACCGACGACCGGCGGGGCAGCCGGTTTCGCACGCCGTGAGGGTTCCGGCCGCCGCGGAGGGCGAATGTTTCACCGCCTCCGCGGCCGGGGCCTGTCATGGACGTGAGCCGCCTGCGCGGGGATTTCAGCATCCCCGCGGCCTTTAGTGGATGGGGTTCACCACCCCTGCGGCCTTTCGTGGACGTGAGACCGCCGAGGCGGGGGTCTCATCGCCTTCACGGTCGTCCGTGGAGGTGAGACCGACGGTTCAGCGTAGGTGCGAGGTGTCGTTGAACGCCTTCACCACCGCCGGGCCGTCGGCGTAATACTCGATCAGGGACAAAGCTGACAGGTCGAGATGCATGCGGTACAGCGCGCCGAGGGGAGCGAGCAGCGCGGACTGCAGCAGCATCTTGATCGGCGTGACGTGGGAGACGGCGAGGACCGTCCTTCCCTCGTAGCGCTCTATCAGCAGGTCCCCGATCGCCTGGACCCGCCGCGCCGCCACCCCGAAACTCTCCCCACCCGGCGGCGCGGCGGACGGGTCCGCCAGCCACGCGGCGAGTTCGTCGGGCCAGCGGCGCTGGATCTCGGTGAACGTGTAGCCTTCCCAGGCGCCGAAGTCGGCCTCCCGCAGCCCTTCCTCGACGACGACCTCAAGTCCCGTCCTCGCCGCGACGATCTCCGCGGTGGCGCGGGCGCGCTTGAGCGGCGAGCTGACGATCACCTGGATGTCGTACGGCTTCCCGGCCAGTTTGACCGCGGCGGCCTCGGCCTGGGCGATGCCGTTGGGTGTGAGCTCGGGGTCTCCGAGCCCGGAGAACCTCCGTTCGATGGAGAGCGGCGTCTCACCGTGCCGGAGCAGGTACAGCGAGGTCGCGGTGGAGGTGGGCGGGCGCCAGCCGGTGCTCGAACCGGGGGGAGCGATCGTCAGAGTCGCCTGCGCCGTACGGTCCGCCTCGGCCGGCTCTCCCGTCCGGGCCGCCCGCGCCGACGCCTCCGACGCCTCCGCCGACCGGTCCCGCGTTCCGGGGAGTCGGCCGCCGGATGCTTCCGTCTCGGAGGCCCGGCCACCGGGAACTCCCGTGCTGGAGACTCCCCTGCCGCCAGGCGCTTCACCGACAGGGGGCCGACCTCCGGGTGCTCCCGCGCCAGAAGAGGCCGAGAGGCGCCAGGGGCGGCCCTTGGCCGCGGCGTCCATCGCCTCGTTGGCGAGGCGGTCGGCGTCCTTGTTCTTCTCGCGGGGGATCCAGCGCCAGGTCACCCTGAGACGTCTGGCGAGGGCCGCGGCCTCCAGGGCGAGGGGACGCAGGCCCTCGTTCTTGATCTTCCACCGGCCGGCCATCTGCTCGATGACCAGCTTGGAGTCCATCCGGACCTCGACCTTCGCGCCGTCGCCGGCGAGGGCGAGGAGGGAGGTCAGGCCCGCGATGAGCCCGCGGTACTCGGCGACGTTGTTGGTCTGGGTGCCGATCGACTCGGCGGTCTCGACCAGCGCCTGGCCGTCGGCGGCGTCCTTGACGACGGCACCGTAGCCGGCCGGGCCCGGGTTGCCCCGCGAGCCGCCGTCCGCCTCGATGACGTACGAGGTCACAGGACTCACAGGCCGGACTCGGCGGTACGGACGAGGATCCGGCGGCACTCCTCGCAGCGGATGACCTCTTCGTGGGAGGCGGCCTTGATGCGGTTGATCTCGGCGATGGACAGGCTCGTACGGCAGCCGAGGCAGCGGGCTCCCTGGAGCATCGCGGCGCCCACCCCGAACTGCTCCCTGAGCTTCTCGTAGAGGGCGAGCAGGTCGGCCGGGATGTCGCCGGCGACCTCGGTGCGCTTGCCCTGGAGCTCGCCCTTCTCCTTGTCGATCTCGGCGAAGGCGGCGTCCCTGCGGTCCTCGGCGGAGCCGCGGGTGCCGGCGAGCTCGTCGCGCTCGGCCACGAGCTTGGTGACCCGCTCGTCGGCCGACTCGCGGCGCTCCATGATCTCCAGCACGACCTCCTCCAGATCGTCCTGCCTGCGCTTCAGGGAGACGATCTCGGACTGGAGGCTGGCCAGGTCCTTGGGCGAGGAGACCTGGCCGGAGTCGAGGCGCTTCTGGTCGCGCTCGGCGCGGGTGCGGACCGAGTCGACGTCGGCCTCGGCCTTGCTCTGCTCGCGGGCGAGGTCGCCGGACTCGGTCTCGGCGGCGATCACCTGGGTCGCGATGCGGGCGATGCGCCCGGAGAGCTCGTCGATCTGGGCCAGCTCGGGAAGGGTGCGGCGGCGATGGGCCAGCCGGTCGAGGGCGGAGTCGAGTTCGGCCAGGTCAAGCAGACGTTTCTGGGCCGCAGGAGCTGCTTTCACGTGAAATCCTCGCACTTTGCTGTTGTGTTCCAGGCGTCCGTGACCGTCTCGGATACGCGCGTCTCAACAGTAATCCCCCTGGCGGCCGACGCGGACGCGAGATGGTGTGCCGCGTCGGCGAGCCAGGGCCATTCGGTGGCCCAGTGGGCCGCGTCGATCAGCGCGGGGCCACCGGAGTTCTCCATGAACTCGCTGGCCGGGTGGTGGCGCAGATCGGCGGTGAGGAAGACGTCCACCCCGGCGGCGCGGGCCGTCCCGAGCAGGGAGTCTCCGGCTCCGCCGCTGACCGCGATCCGCTGGACGGCGCGGTCGGGATCTCCGGCGACCCGCAGGCCGCCCGCCGTGGCGGGGAGCCCGCGGGCGGCCTGCCTGGCGAATTCGGCGAGGGGGACGGGCTCTGGCAGCGAGCCGACGCGGCCCAGTCCGCGCCGGGGGTCGTCGGCGGCGGGGCTGAGGGGGACGAGCGGGCCGGTCAGGCCAACGGCGCGGGCGAGTGCGTCGGAGACTCCGGGGTCGGCGACGTCGGCGTTGGTGTGGGCGGTGAAGAGCCCGATGTCGTTCTTGATCAGCGTGTGGATCAGGCGGCCCTTGGAGGTGGTCGCCGCGACACTCGTGGTGCCGCGCAGGTAGAGCGGATGGTGGGTGACGACGAGGTCGGCGCCCCAGTCGAGGGCCTCCTCGGCGACGGCGGCGACCGGGTCGACCGCGAACAGGATCTTGCGCACCTCGGCGGCGGGATCCCCGCAGACGAGCCCGACCGCATCCCACGACTCGGCCCATCTCGGGTCGTAGCGGGACTCCAGCTCTGTGACGATGTCGGCAAGCGTAGGCACGTGCGCAGAATATCGGCCCTCTCCAACGGTCAGGTCTCCCCCTGGAGCTCCAGGCCCCCGGTGGCCTGCCAACGGCCACCTCGGGATTTCCCCAGTGATTGCCCCGGCGGCTTCCACGGCTTCGGGGGCATCGCCTAGCGTCAGTGAACACTCACACCCGGAGGGCGTGCGCATGGGGCCTAATGTCGCGATCATCGGTGCCGGATTCGGCGGCCTGTGTATGGCCATCCAGTTGGAGAAGGCCGGCATCCGCTCGTACACGATCTTCGAGAAGGGGTCCGACGTCGGGGGGACCTGGCGCGACAACACCTATCCGGGGGCGGGCTGCGACACCCACTCGCATCTCTACTCCTTCTCCTTCGAGAGATACTCCAGCCGGACGCGCCGCTATGCCGGGCAGCCGGAGATCCTGGGTTACCTGCGGGGGTGTGCCGACAAGTACGGCCTGCGTTCCCGTATCCGGCTGAACACCGCGGTCGTCTCCGCCGCCTTCGACGAGTCGCTGGGCAAATGGCGGGTCCGTACGCCGGCCGGGGAGGAGGTGTTCGACGTGGTGGTGTCGGCGATAGGGCAGCTGAACCGGCCCCAGTTGCCCGATATTCCGGGAATATCGACATTCAATGGAGCGGCCTTCCACTCCGCGCGCTGGGACCACTCCGTCGACCTGGCGGGCAGACGAGTCGCCGTGATCGGGAACGGGTCGTCGGCGGCGCAGTTCGTCCCGAAGGTGGCCGAGGTGGCCGGGCACCTGGACCTCTTCCAGCGAACCCCCAACTGGGTGCTTCCCAAGCAGGGCACCGACTTCAGCCCGCGCGTGCGGACGGCCTTCCGCCTCGCGCCGTTCCTGCAGCGTGCCTACCGCGAGTGGGTCTACCGGTACGCGGAGCACATCCTCTACCCGGCCCTGGCCGGGGGCTGGAGCACGGACCTGGTGCGCAAGTATGCCCTCGGGCACCTGCACGAGCAGGTCTCCGACCCGGTGCTACGGGCCAAGCTGACCCCTTCCTACCCGCTCGGCTGCAAGCGGGTCGTCATCGACAGCGACTTCTATCCCGCGCTGACCCGCCCCAACGTGGACGTCGTCACCGACCGGATCACCCGGATCGTCCCCGGCGGCGTGGAGACCGTCGCCGGAGTCCGCGAGGCCGACGCGATCGTCTACGCGACCGGCTTCGAGACCTCGGAGTTTCTGAGCACGATCGAGGTCACCGGACGCGACGGGCGGCGGCTGGCCGAGGAGTGGAAGGAAGGCGCCGAGGCGTACCTGGGCATCGCCGTGCCGCACTTCCCCAACCTGTTCCTGCTGTACGGCCCCAACACCAACCTCGGTCACACCTCGATCGTCTTCATGCTCGAATGCCAGGTCCGGTACATCATGGGCTGCCTGCCGCAGCTGGCCTCACGCGGGCCGATGGAGGTGAGGCCGGAGGCGATGGACACCTGGCGGCAGAACCTCGACCGGGACATGGAGGGCATGGTCTGGCAGGCGGGCTGCACGAGCTGGTACAAGAACGCCTCGGGCAGGGTCACCGGCAACTGGCCGGGCAGTGCGACCGCCTACCGCCGTCTCACCAAAACCCCGCGCCCCGAGGCCTTCCACTTCGCGCGCTGACCCACTCCGCGCACGCGAGTACGCGAAGCCCCCAGATCGTCGTCGCTCTCTCGGTCAACACCCACTCCGCGCGCGAGTACGCGAAGGCCCGGCGGGCCGATAGCGTCGTGTCGAACCAGAGCCGTCCGCGCAGAAGGGCCCGCCCGTGTCCGCCGACCTCCACCGCGACTCCGTGGTCGCCGATACCCACAACGATCTGCTGATGGCGGTCACCGCGCGTCCGCCGCACCGCTGGGCGTCGTTCTTCCGGGAGCGCTGGCTGCCGCAGTTGCGTGAGGGAGGGGTGAACCTCCAGGTGCTGCCGGTCTTCGTCGACGAGCAGCACCGTCCCGAGGGGGCGCTGCGCCAGACCCTGCGCATGATCGAGTGCGCCCACACGCTGGCCGAGGGCAACGCGGAGACCGTCCGCCTGTGCCTGGACGGCGCGCAGATAGACCAGGCCCTCGCCGAGGGCAAGATCGCCCTGGTCCTGGCGATGGAGAGCATGCCGGGCCTGGACGCCTCCGTCGAACTGCTGCCGACCCTGCACCGCCTGGGCGTGCGGATCGCCTCGATCGCGCACTGGGGCCGCACCGCGCTGGCCGACGGCAGCGGCGAGGACGCCACCGGCGGCAGGCTCACCGGCGCCGGAGTCCAGACGCTGCGGGAGATGGAACGCCTCGGCATGATCTTCGACATCTCCCACCTGAGCGTCTCGGGGGTCGAGCACGTGCTGGAGCTGACGAGCAGGCCGGTGATGGCCACCCACTCCTCGGCCCGCGCGCTGCGCGAGCACCACCGCAACCTCACCGACGACCAGATCCGCGCCGTCGCCGCGACCGGCGGCGTCGTCTGCGTCAACTTCCTGGCCGCCTTCCTGGCCGAGGATCCGGCCGAGTACACCGTGGACCGGCTGGTGGACCACATCGAGCACGTCGCGGGCGTCGGCGGTATCGACCACGTCGGCCTGGGCCCCGACTTCGTGCGCGAGGTGCTGCACGACGTGACTCCCCCGTGCTGCGAGACGGACTACGACGTCGATCCCTTCGCGGCCCTGCCGGGACTGTCGGGCCCCGGCGGGCTGCCCCTGGTCACCGACGCCCTGCTCAAGCACGGCTTCGCCGACGAGGAGATCACGAAGATCATCGGCGGCAACGTACACCGGCTGTTCCGCGCCGAGCTGGGCAGGCCCGCTTGAGCGAGCCCGGCCGGTGCCCGGGCGACGGGGCGCGGCGCGGCGGGATCCCCCTCTGAGTCTCGGCTCCTCACCGTCCGTGGCGTTCCTACTCCCAAGTAGGTGACAGCGCGTGGGGTGCCCGATTCGTCCTGTGCATACCTCTGTACCCCGGCTGCACCCCGGCCCGGACGGCGATCCCTGACGCGCTAGTGTTCCCTTGTGGCAAGGGGATTTGGGCGATTACGTCGTGAAGATCTGCTCCGGACCGCCTGTGATGTCATCGCGGCCCGGGGCTTCGGTCACACGCGGACAACCGACATCGCCCAGGCGGCCGGCGTCAGCCAGGCGCTGCTCTTCTACCATTTCGAGACCAAGGAGAAGCTCTTCGCCCAGGCCTTCTCCTACGCCGCCCAGCTCGACCTGGACGCGCTCACCAAGGTGGAGGAGTCCGGTGGCTCCCCCCTCGACCGGCTGCGGGCTCTGCTCAGGTTCTATCCGCCCAGCGGGAAATCCAAGTCGTGGGCCCTGTGGATCGACGCCTGGGCCGAGTCGATACGCAACGCCGAGCTTGAGGAGACGTCCCGCAGGATCGACATGCGCTGGAAGGAGGCGCTCCGCGCGATCATCGACGACGGCGTCACGGCGGAGGTCTTCACCTGTGCGGACCCCGAGGGCACGACCTGGCGGGTCATGTCTCTCATCGACGGCCTTTCCACGCAGGTGACGGTGCACCGGCGGGTGCTCTCGCGGGCGCGGATGACCGAGTTCATCCGGACGGCCGCGGCGGCGGAACTGGGCCTCTCCCCCGCCGAGCTGAGCTGAACAGTCCCCCGGGCGACACGACCAGGAGCATGGCGAGGGCGATCAGCCCGCCGCCGAGGTAGACGCCCGTGGTGAGCGGCTCCCCGTGCAGTGCCACGGCGAGAACGGTCACCCAGAGCGGCTGGGTCGACAGGATCACCGCGGCGGACACCGGCGAGACATGGACCTGGCCCCAGGAGCGGGCCAGGAAACCCAGGGCGCAGGCCACGATCGACAGGTGGCCGAGGATCGCCCAGTCGCCCGGCGTCGAGGGCAGGGTGAGACCGTCCGGCGTGGCGAGGGCACCCGTCATGGCGGCGATGGTGCCGAGCTGGATCACCGTGACCGCGTAGGCGTTCTGCCGCGCCTCGGCGGAGTTGCCGAGCAGCAGCGTGTGGACCGCGTACAGGACCGCCGACAACAAAGTGGCGACCAGCGCGGGCAGGACGATGTCCCCCTCCGCCTCCCTCATCAGGGCGAACGCGGTCATCGCGGCCGTGGCCAGCGCCACCGAGGCCCAGATGCGGGCCGACGTCCTGGCTCCGAGCAGGAACAGCCCGAGAACAGGGGTGATCACCACGTACGAGCCGACCGTGAACCCCGAGACCGACGAGGGCAGATCGTGCAGTGAGACCGCCTGGGCCGTCTGGCCCACGCCGAACAGCAGGCCGAGCAGGATGCCGGTGCGCCAGGCGTTCTCCGAGAGCCCTCGCAGGCTTCTCGGGCGCAGCGCGAGCAGTACGAGGGCGGCGATGCCGTACCGCTCGGCGAGAAGGTCCGCCACCGGCACGCGGACGATGAGATCCTTCATCAGCGGGAAAGCCGACCCCCATGCGGCGCTGACGAAGATCAGAAGCACGATTCCCAGAACGGGCCGGGGGGTTACCACTGCCATACCCGAAGGGTCGCATCACCCTCGGCGACCGAATGGTCACCGAAAGGATCGGGGGTGACATGGATACAACGCTGAGTGAAAGACGCAACACCGGCACGAGAGGCCTCATACCTCCACTTGTCTTTCCGCCAGGGGCCGACGGGGGCCCGGCGCTCAGCGGCCCTTCCGACAGGGAGCCGACGGGGGCCCGGCGCTCAGCGGACCGAGCGGATCTTCCAGACGAGGACGGCCCCGAGGAGGACGAGGGCCGCCGAGGTCATGTAGAGGACGGGATAACCGCCGAGACCTGCCACGATGGGACCGGCGATGGCGGGGCCGAGCACCTGGGGGCCGGAGTTGGCGATGTTGATGACGCCGAGGTCCTTGGCACGCCCCTCGGCGGCGGGCAGGACCTGGGTGACGAGGGCGTTGTCGACCGAGAGGTAGATGCCGAAGCCGACCCCCATGATCGCGGCGCCGACCGTCGCGACCTGCCAGTGCGGCCAGAAGGCGAGCATCACCGCGGGGATGACGCTGATCAGGCCGGAGATCGTGACGAGCGCCCTGCGGCGGCCGAGCCTGTCGGAGACGACTCCCGCGACGACGGTGGTGAGCACGACGGCCACGGTGTAGATCAGGATCAGCACGAGCAGGCCGTCCTCGGCCTTCTCACCGGGGAAGAGCCTCTCGTAGCCGACCGCGTCGGCGAGGAAGTACAGCAGGTAGAGCGTGGCGACCGCGTTGCCCAGCTGCATCAGGAAGCGGGTCAGCCAGGCCCAGAAGAAGTCGGGGTGGGTGCGGGGGCTGATCCAGAACCCCTTCAGGAAGGCTCCGAGGTCGAAGGGCGGCCTGTCCGTCAGGCGGGGGTCGGGGGTGGTGAGGACGAAGGGGAGCACGCAGAGCGGGATCAGCGCCGCTATCAAGAAATATCCGGATTCGGTGGTGGTGGCCACCATGGTGACCAGGACCACGGCGAACACCACCCCGAGCGACTGGGGAATCCCGATCCAGCCGGAGACCTCACCTCGCTGACCGACCGGTACGTGGTCGGGCACCCCCGCGCCGAGCGCGGCCTGCATCGCGTTGAGCCCGGCCTGCGCGAGACACCATCCGGCCATCACACCGAGGATCGAGTCCTGGCCCGCCAACAGGACCAGCGCCCCGGCCCCGGCCAGCGCCCCGCCCAGCGACCACGGATGCCTGCGCCCGAAACGCCCTGCCGTACGGTCCGACAACGCTCCGGCGACGGGGTTGAACAGCATCGCGACGGCGGCCCCCGCCCCGGTCACCAGTGCCAGCGCCCCTTCCTTGCCCGCCGGGTCGATCGACGCCACCTGCGAGGGCAGCAGCACCTGGAGCGGCCCGAAGTAGGCCATCCAGAGCGCGAGGTTGGCGAGCGAGATGCCGGCCACCCACCAGGGCCCCACCCTGCGGGTCGGCTCGGCGAGCGCCGCCCGCGGGTCGGGGACAGGCTGGGCGACGCTCATGAAACCTCGCATCTTCGCGGCTCGGCATCTTCGTGGTTCGACATCCTCACGGCTCGGCGCCTACGCGGTCCAGCGTTTCCCGTCTCGGCATCCTCACAGATCGATATCTCCGCCGAGCGGATCGCCGACCTGAGGGCTCGACGCCTCCCGGCGGCGTCTCCCGGGGGCGTCTCCCGATCACCCCCCGGCGGTCTCCCTGCGGCGGAGAGCCGGAGGGGCCGGGAGGCGCCTTCAGGAGGGGCGGGGAACCGGGGCGAAGAAGCGGAGCACCCGGAAAAGAGTTCAGGAACGGTCGGTGCCCGCGAGCAACTCCAGCGCCTCCTCCTCGGTCAGGGAGTCCAGTTCCTCGATCAGCAGCTCCTCCAGCGCCTCGGCGAGGGAGGCGACGGTACTTTTGGCGAAGATCGTCCGGATCGGGACCTCGACCCCGGTGTCCCGCCTGATCCGCGCCCCCACCCGGGTCGCCAGCAGGGAGTGCCCGCCCAGCGCGAAGAAGTCGTCGAGGACGCCGACCGGCCCCGTGCCGAGCAGTTCCTCCCAGATCTCGGCGACCAGCCTCTCCGCGTCCGTACGCGGCGCGACGCGGCCCGTGGCGGGGACGGCGGCGGCCGGTTCGGGAAGCGCGGCGGCGTCGACCTTGCCGCCCGAGGTGAGGGGCAGCGCGTCCAGCGTCACCCACGCCGTGGGGACGAGTTGGCGCGGGAGCGACCGCTCCAGATGCTCCCTGAGGACGGCCGGGTCCGCGGTGCCCGTGACGTACGCGACGAGTTCCTCTCCCCTGCCGGTCACGAAGGCCTGCCGCACCCCGGGGTGGGTGAGCAGACGGCTCTCCACCTCGCCCGGCTCGATCCGGAACCCCCTGATCTTCAGTTGCGCGTCCAGCCGCCCGAGGAACTCCAGCCGCCCGTCGGAACGCCAGCGCGCCCGGTCGCCGCTCCGGTAGCGGCGCGCTCCCGGGGCGCCGTACGGGTCGGGGACGAAGGCGGCCGCGGTGAGCGCCGGCCTGCCGAGGTAGCCCCGGGCCACTCCGGCTCCACCGATGACCAGTTCCCCGGTCGCGCCGGGCGGAAGGGGGTCTCCCCTGCCGTCGAGCACGTGGACGACGGTCGCGCCGATCGGGCCGCCGATCGGGGGGCGTCCCGCGACGTCCCTCGCCCCGAGGTCGGCGGCGGTGGCGATCACCGTCGCCTCGGTCGGGCCGTAGGTGTTGACCAGCCGGGCACGGTCGCCGAGCAACCCTCGCCAGCGCTCCACCGCCGCCGCCGAGACCTGCTCGCCACCGAGGATCACCAGGCGGAGCGAGGACGGCCACGCGGTCTCCCTCGGGTCCTCGGTCAGCGAGTGCCAGTAGGCGGTCGGCAGGTCGAGTACGGTGACCGTCGCTCCCTCGGGGGAGGCGAGCAGGGCGGGCAGGGACACCGCGCCCTCCGGCAGGAGCACCAGCGTGGCTCCCGCCGCCAGCGTGGGGAAGACCTCCTCGACGTGGGCGTCGAAGCTGAGCGAGGCGAACTGGACGACCCGGTCGGCCGGGGTGAGGCCGTAGTCCTCGCGCATCCAGCGCACCCGCGCGGCCACCGCGCCGTGCTCCACCAGCACCCCCTTGGGCACGCCGGTGGATCCAGAGGTGGTGATGACGTACGCGGCGTCCTGCGGCGCGGGGAGGTCGCCGGGGTCTCCGAAACCTCCATGGCTCCGGGAGGTCGCGGGGGCGACGGCGACGCGGCCCGGTGGCGGTTCACGCAGGGTGATCAGGTGGGTGGCCGAGCTGTCCGCCATCGAGAAGGCCAGCCGCTCGTCGGGGACCTCCGGGTCGAACGGCAGGTAGGCGGCCCCGGCCCACCAGACGGCGAGCAGCGCGGTGATCGCGTCGACCGAACGGGGCAGGCAGACCCCGACGACGTCCCCCCGTCGCACGCCGCCCTCGCGCAGGACCTCGGCGAGCGCGCCCGCACGGGCGAGCAGCTCGCCGTAGGTGACGCTCTGTTTCCCGCAGACCACGGCGACGGCGTCCGGCGCCCGCCGCGCGGCCTCCAGGATCATCCCGGGAACCAGACCGGCCTCCGAGACGGGATCTGAGACGGGATCTGAGACGGGATCTGAGACGGTGTCCGAAGCGGTGTCCGAGGCGGGACCGGCGTTCGCCGCACGGTCGATGTCCGGGACCGGCCCGCCGGACAGGGCGCGGATCTCGGCGTGGTCGGCGTCGGTCCAGATCGGCAGGGCGGAGAGCGGGGTGCCGGGGGCGTCCGCGACGGATTCGAGGAGGAGGGCGAACCTCGCGGCCAGCCGGCCGACCTCCCCGGTCTCGAACAGGCCCGTGTCGTGGCAGAAGGACAGGGCGAGCCCGTCCTCACCGGACCAGGCCTCGACGAGGAGGTCCACCTTGGCCTGGTGGAATCCGGCGTCGAGGTCGGCCACCTTCAGGTCGCCGAACGTTCTGCGCGGGTTGGAGTCCTGGGTGTGCAGGATGAGCATGGAGGGCAGCAGCGACTCCGCGGGATGGCTGAGCTGCTCGAAGGGGACCGCGGGGTTGCCCAGCGCACCGAAGACCTCGCCGCGGGTACGGCCGATCAGTCCGGTGAACGGCGGGTCGCCCGACAGGTCACCGCGGAGGATCACCGTCTGGGAGACGTATCCGACCATCGGCTCCAGCTCGACGCGGTCCCGGCCGGCGACGACGGTGCCGACCAGGAGGTCGGTCTGCCCGGTGTGCCGCAGCAGCAGCGTCTGGTAGGCGGCGACGAGCACCGTGAACAGGGTGGTGCGGTGCTCGGCGGCGAGCCGCTCCAGCCGCCGCGCGGTGGCGGGGGGCAGCAGGACGCGCTGGACCTCCCCCTGCCCGCTCGCCTCCCCCGGGCGGCGGAACGGCAGCTCGGCCGGTGGCGGTTCCGCGAGTTTCTCCCGCCAGTACGGCACGGCCCGCTCGGCCCTGCGCCGATGCCATCGCGCGTAGTCGCCCGCCTGGACGGGCAGCGGGCGCAGCCGGGGCTCCTCCCCCGACAGGCGAGCGGCGTAGCAGTCGGCCAGGTCGTCGAGGATGACGTTGAGCGACCAGCCGTCCGCGATGATGTGGTGCATCGTGAGGCAGAGCACGTGCTCGTCCTCGGCGACCCGGATCACCGCGACGCGCAGCGGCGGCCCCGCCTCCAGGTCGAACGGCGTGTTGGCCCGCTCGGTCACCAGGCGTTCCGCCTCCTCGTGGCCGCCGGAGTCCAGCCATTCGATCCGGGGCGCCGACGCCTCCTCCACCACGGCCCAGGGCACGCCCTCCTCCTCGGCGAACCTGGTGCGCAGGCTCTCGTGGCGGGCCAGAAGGTCGGTGAGCGCCCGGGTCAGCGCGGCCGGGACGAGGGGGCCGCCGAGCAGGCGTACGAGATACACGTTGTAGGAGGCGTTGCCCGGGTCGAGGCGCTGCAGGAGCCAGAGCCGCTCCTGCGCCGGGGACAGGGGTGCCCTCATGCGCCCGGCGCCAGTTCGTCGAAGATCGCCGCGAGTTCCTCGGAGTCGAGGCCGTCGAGCCGCTCGCGCAGCGCGGCGACCTCGGCGAGGTCCAGGTCGTCGTCCAGGCGGTCCAGCTGCCTGGCGAGCCCCGCGACGGTCGGGTCCTCGAAGAGGGCCGGGAGTGGCACGGCGGCACCGAAGCGCGCCTGGACCCTCGCGATGATCTGGGCGGCCATCAGCGAGTGGCCGCCCAGCTCGAAGAAGTCGTCGTCGGCCCCGATCGGCTCGTCGATCCCCAGCACCTCCGCCCAGATGGCGGCGAGCTCGTCCTCCGCCGCCGTCGACGGCGCCCGGTAGGGGACCGTCCTCACCGGCGCGCCGCCGGGTACCGGCAGCGCCGCGCGGTCGAGTTTGCCGTTGGGGGTGAGCGGCAGGGCGTCGAGCGTGACGAGCTGCGCAGGAACCATGTAGTCGGGCAGGCTCGACCTGAGCCTGTCGCGCAGCGCCTCCCACAGCCCCGCCGTCGCCGATCCCGCCGCGGGGACCACGTACGCCACCAGAGCGGGCAGGCCGTCGGGTCCCTCGCAGGCGCCGACGGCGGCCTGACGGACCTGGTCGGCCGAGCGCAGGACGGTCTCGATCTCGTCCAGCTCGATGCGGAACCCCCGGATCTTGACCTGCCTGTCGGCGCGGCCCAGGTATTCGAGGCGACCGTCCGGGGCGCGCCTGACGAGGTCGCCGGTCGCGTACATGCGCGCTCCGGGACGGCTCGTGAAGGGGTCGGGCAGGAAGCGGGCGGCGGTCAGCGCGGGCATGCCCCGGTAGCCGCGGGCCACCCCGTCCCCGCCGATGTGCAGTTCCCCCGCCTCGCCGTCCGCGACCGGCAGGCCACCGTCGTCGAGGACGTACAGGGACGTCTCGGAGATCGGCTCTCCCAGGCCGATCCCCGCGGGGGAGGGTGCGACGGTCCCGGCGGTGGACCACACGGTCGTCTCGGTCGGCCCGTACACGTTCCACAGGCTCGTCCCCGGGGCGAGGAGCGCGTCGGCGAGGTCGCGCGGCAGCGCCTCTCCCCCGCAGAGCCGGGTGCGGATCGTCTCCGGTACGCCGCCCGCCTCCAGCAGAATGCGCCAGGTCGCCGGGGTGGCCTGCAGGACCGTGATCCCCTCCGCGACCGCCAGCGCCCGCAGCGCCGCGCCGTCGGCGGCCTCCCGTGCCGAGGCCACGACGATCCGCGCCCCGCACGCGAGGGGCAGCAGCAGTTCCAGCACGGAGATGTCGAACGACAGGGTGGTGACGGCGAGCCAGCGGTCTTCCGGTGTGAGTCCCAGCCTGCCGGAGAACGCCCCGAGGAGGTTCTCCACCGCGCGGCGCGGCACCTCCACGCCCTTGGGCCGCCCGGTGGAGCCCGAGGTGTAGATCACGTACGCCAGGCCGCCCCCCGGCCCTCCTGGAATGTCGCGGCGGTGGGCCGGGGCGGTGCCGTCTCCGGGGACGAGCGGGAGCGGCTGCGAGTCGCTCCCGTCCGGCCCAGGGAGTGTGGCACCGTCGGGGACGAGCGCGGGGAGCGGTGGGACCGTGCCACCGGGGACGAGCCGGGGCACCGCGGCGACGACGCCGTCGGGAGCGAGCCGGGACGCCGAAGAAACAGCGTCGTCGTGGGTGAACCGGGACGGCGGGGAGACAGCGCCGTCGGAAGTGCCGTCCGGGGTGAACCGGGACGGCGCGGAAACGGCACCGTCGGGGGTGAGGAGAAGCGTCCTGGGGACGTCCGCGAGCAGGCGCCGGTCCACCCCGGCCTGGGTCAGCACCAGCTCGATCCCGGCGTCCTCGCGCATGAGCCGCAGCCTCTCCTCGGGAAAGGCGGGATCGAGCGGGACGTACGCGCCCTGGGCGGCCCAGACCGCCAGGACCGCGACGACCATCCCCGTGGTGCGTTCCATGCACAGGCCGACCGGGACCTCGGGGCCCACCCCCTGCCCGCGCAGTACCGCGGCGAGGTCGTCGACCCGCCGGTACAGCTCCCGGTAGGTCAGCGTGCCTCCGGGTCCGCTCACCGCCACCGCGTCGGACGTCGTCTCCAGCGGTTCACGCGTCGGTTCCAGGGTCGTCACCACGGTTGTACACCTCTCAGGTCGGACAGCCGGAGGTCCGGGTCGGCTCCGGCGCGCTCCACCACGTCGGTGAAGGTCCGGATGAGGCGCCGAGCGGTTCCGGCGGAGAACAGGTCGCTGCTGTAGTCGAGGACGCCGCCGAGTCCGCCGAGGCCGTCGGGGCCCCGCCAGGCGTCCACGGACACCTCGGCCTTGGTGCGTCCCGTCGCGGGGGCGGGATAGACCTCGACCGACAAATCACCCATCGTGGTCCGCAGCAGGTCCCCTTTGGGCAGGTTGTGCAGGTTGAACATGGCCTGGAAGAGCGGCGGCCGACTCAGGTCGCGGGGCAGGCGCAGCGCGCCGAGGATCCGTTCGAACGGTGTGCCGGCGTGCCGCAGTCCCCCGAAGAGCGCGGCGCGGGTGCGTTTGAGCAGTTCGCGGAAGGTGGGGTCGCCGGACAGGTCGGCGCGGAGCACGAGCGTGGTGGCGAAGTAGCCGATCAGCGGCTCGATCTCCGGCCGGTCCCTTCCCGCGACCGGTACCCCGACGCACAGGTCCTCTCGCCCGGAGGCCAGTCCGAGGGTCGCCTGGTAGGCGGCGAGCAGTGCCATGAAGAGCGTGCAGCGCGTCCCCCTGGCGACGTTCTCCAGCCGGGCGATCGCCTCTTCGGGAACGAACAGGCTCTCCTGACCTCCGCGTCCGCTCCAGCGGGCCGGGCGGGGGTGGTCGGCGGGAAGGTCGAGGGCGGGCGCCCCGGCGAGCGTCCTCGTCCAGTGGTCGAGGCTTGAGGCGTCCTCGTCCGACTCGGCGCGGCGCCTCTCCTCCTCGGCGACCTGCGGGTACTGCGCCGGAAGCTCCTGTAGCCCGGGCGGCCTGCCCTCGCGGTGCGCGGCGTAGCACTCGGCCACCTCCCGCATCAGGACGTCGAGCGACCAGCCGTCGACGACGATGTGGTGCAGGACGATGCAGAGCAGGAAGTCCTGCTCGCCCAGCCGCAGCAGCGCCACGCGCAGCGGCGGGCCGTGTTCGAGGTCGAAGGGCCTGTTGATGAGATCCACGACGATCGGAGCCGGATCGCCGGTGACGTCCACCCGCTCCACCGGTACCGGCCGGGCCGGTACGACGACCTGGACGGGACGGTCACCGGCCAGCCGGAACCGGGTGCGCAGCACGTGGTGCCGCTCGGCCACCCGGGTGAAGGCGACGGCGATCGCCTCCGCGTCGACGGGACCGCGCAGGCGCACGCACCAGGGGGTGTGGTAGGTGGTGTCGTCGGGGTCGAACCTGCCGAGGAACCACAGACGCTCCTGCCCGAACGACAGCGGCCACTCCCTGCCGCCTTCCCCGTCCCGCTCCCGCATCCTCCTCAGCAGCGCGGCGCGCTGTGCCTCGGGGAGGCGCGCCAGTCGTTCGAGCAGCGCTGCGCGGCCGTCGGGCCCCGCCCGGTGGTCAGACGTGACCACCGGCCACCTCCCGCACACCCTGCGCGCCGAGCTCCTGGGCGCCCCGCGTCCGGCCGGTGCCCGGTGAACCGGCGGAGGAACCGTTCTGGCCGTGGACGGCGGGTCGCTCGACCGGGACGATGCCGCACAGTCCGGCGACCTCGTCGAGCGGGACGTCCCCGGCCACGGAGGCGACCAGCAGACTCTCCACCCCGCGCAGCAGCGCGTAGGCCGTGGGGCGCGGCAGGTAGGCGGTGTCGGCCGTCAGGTACAGCTCGCAGGTGGTGGTGGCGGTACCGGTGGCGAACAGGGCCGTGGCGTCCACCTCGGGCCAGGATCCGACGTGGAAGGTCCTGGTCCGCTCGGTGAGTGCGGCGATCGCCGCGGGGTCGCCCGGTGGCTCCACCGCGGGCAGGTGAGGCCAGTGGCCGACGGCCCGCGCGTCGTTGAAGTAGGCCGACAGGTCGACGGGTCTGCCGCGCTCGCGGCCGACCTCCTCGCGCAGCGCCATCATCCGGTACGGGTGGTAGTGCGCGTTCCTGTAGGCGGTCAGCGCCTGCCGGTGCCCGGCACGGGCGGCGTCGGCGAACGTCCCCTCCGGCAGGTCGAGGACGAAGATCCCGTCCTGAACGGCGCTGCCCGCCATCGCCGCGACCCGGGGATCGTGCCGGTTGGCCACGATGAGCTGCATGACCACCTCGTCGTGGCCGGTGAGCGTGCCCAGCAGCACGGCGCTCGCCGTGGTCAGCACGCTGGCCGTGCTGATCGACCAGCGCTCCGCCAGCACCTCGGCCGCCGCCGCGGTGGCGTCCGACTCCATGCCGACCTTGACGAACCTCGGTTCCTCCGGCGTCGTGCGGGGGAAGTCGAACATGCTCAGGGGCGCCCTCTCCAGGACCGCGCGCCAGTGGCGCAGCGTCCGCTCGCCTCGGGCGGCTCCAGGACCTTCGCGCTCGAAGGCGGCCTGGTCCATCGGCTGCCAGGCGGGGGCCGGCGGCTCGCCACCGGCGAGCAGGTCCCGCCAGTCGCGCGCCAGCACGTCCAGCGCCCCGCCGTCCACTGCCAGGTGGGACAGGGTGAGAGCCATCGCCCTCGGACGGCCGTCGGCGGTCACGACGGCGCATCGGAACGGCAGCTCGCTCGCGTAGTCGAACGCGGTGGCCGCCAGCCTGGCGGAGAGTTCCCTCGCCGCGGCGGTCGGTTTGGCCTGTCCCGCGTCGTACACCTCGACGGTGAAGCGGCCCTCGCGCGCCACGCGCTGGACCAGCCCGCCGGGAGTCTCCTCATACGTCGTCCTCAGCGTCTCGTGCCGCTCGACGAGCACGCGCAACGCCCGCAGGACGGTGTCGAGGTCACGTCTGCCGTAGACGGGCAGCACCCAGGGCATGTTGAAGTACGGGTCGTCGTCGTCCAGCCACCGGGTGAGCCGCCAGATGGCGAGCTGGCCCCAGCTGAGCGGCGCCTCCCCGCCCCGTACGCCGGTGAACTCCACGGACGTCGCGCTCAGCCGCGCGAGACCGGCCGTCATCGGGTCCGGCCGTTCTCTTCGTCGACGCCCTCGCGGGACGCCCTGTTCCATCCGTTTATCAGCGACATCGACATTTCAGGCGCCTTCCGTCCGGCCTGTCGCGGCGGCCTCGAACAGCCCCCGCGGCTCCCTGTGATGACTTCTCCCCGCCGCTTCGCCGGCGGGGCGCCGACGACGGGCATGCGCTCGGGTGTCTCGCGCCCGGCCGGGGCGTTCCATCGGAAAGGCCCTCGATTCGACACCGGCGCGGGCGGATACCGCCTCCTCGTCCAGTGAGAGGCCGGTGCGCGTCACGACGCCTCCGTACTGTCGGGAGGGGAACCCGGGCGCGTTCCCTTACGGCGGAAAATGGAATCTCCCGATTGGGGGATCCCACGACCGACCGGATCGGCCCGGCCCCGGGGGGACGCGCGGATCCGATGGTGTTGAGGACTTGCGCGGCGCGGAGTACGGCTCCGACACCGAGACGCGCGAACGCCCGGCGTGACGTGTCCCGACCACATGTCACGCCTTCACACCGTGCGAGGGCACGGCGACTTCTTCGCCGTGCACGAGCGCGGCGAATCGACGACGTTGCTTGAAGCGAGGCTAAGGATCACGCGCCGAATTCGTCAAGGTTTCGCGGTTGTTTTACAGTCCAATAAAACCAGCAAAATATCTCTCAAGGGCTTTTACCAGATAAATCGACCTATTCTCCATTTTTTGAATGTTTGTCATCCTCTTAGTCATTGACTCTGTCCCGGCAGGCTCCCACCCGCCGCCGGGAGGTTCCCCGGCCTTCCCCGTCTCCCTCGGCCCCCATCGGCCTCCATCGGTCCTCGTCGGTCCCCATCGGCCCCTGCCGATCCCCTTCGGTGGCCGGAGCACCGGAATCGGCCCGTCCACCGGCGCACACGCCCCCTCACCGGGGCGCGGGCACCGATGGACGGATGAGACGAGACGCGCGAGCGCGATTCCCGGGCGGGAGGCCGGGGTGGGAGCATGTCATTCGTCATGACGACCCCAAAGGAAGGCCACGACCGGTGAGGCGGCTACTCACGGTCCTGCTGCTCGCGTCCGCCGCGCTGCTCGGCGCGGGCGTCCCGGCACAGGCCCACAACGTGCTGATCAGCAGCGACCCCAAGGACGGTACCGAGCTGGCCACCGGTCCCGAGAAGATCACACTCACCTTCGACCAGCCCGTCCGGCAGGGCTTCGCGCAGATCAGCGTGATCGGCCCGGACGGCACACACTGGGAGGAGGGAAAGACGACCGTCGACAGGACGAAGGTGAGCGTCGGCGTGAAACCCCTCGGCTCCGCCGGGGAGTACGCGGTGGGCTACCGGATCCTCTCCTCCGACGGCCACCCGGTCTCCAGCAAGATCACCTTCACCCTCACCGCCCCCGGTCCCGACGCGTCCGCCCAGGCGCCCGCCAGCCCCGCCCCCGCCCCCGTGGCCTCCGCCGCCGCGCCGCAGGAACCCGATCTGGGCGCCCAGGCCGCCGAGGCCGCGCAGAACGGCGGTGCCGGGATGGCCGTGCTGTGGATCGCGGGCTCCATCGTCCTGCTGGGCGGGGCCACCGTCGTGGCGATGCGCCGTACGAAGGAGCAGGGAGGCGTGGGATGACCCTGACCGCCGAGCCTGCCGCCGAGGCCGGCACCGCCAGGAGGCTGGTCGTCGGCGGGCTCGTCTCCGGGGCCCTGGTGGCCGTGCTGACCGCGACGGCGCTCTCCCGCCAGGAGGCGGTGCCGGGGATCGCCATCCCCGGACCGCTGGTGGAGTACGGGCTGCCGGTGCTGCGGGTGCTGCTGGACCTCGCCGCGGTGGCGGTGGTCGGGCTCAGCCTGCTGCCGAAGCTGCTCGGGTTCGACGACCCCGAGCGCACGGAGCCGGTGATGCGCCGGGCCCGGCCGGCGGCCGTGACCTTCGCCTGGGCCTGGGCACTGCTGGCGCTGGTCGTGATCGTGTTCCAGACGGCCGAGCTGAACCCCGGCCTGCTCCCCACCCCCGGCATGATCGCCGACTACGTCGACAGCGTCGGCGCCGGGCAGGGCATGCTCTTCAGCGCCGCCTGCGCGCTGTCCTACGCCGGGATCGGGCTGCTGGCCGTGCGGTACGGCGAGAAGGTCCCCGCCGAGCTGCGGATCGTGATCGCCCTCTTCGGGCTGCTGCCGATCCCGGTCACCGGCCACGCGGTCGACTCGCTCTGGCACGACCCGATCATGATCTCGATGGAGCTGCACGTGATGGGCTCGGCGGCGTGGACCGGCGGCCTGCTCACGATCATCCTGCTGGTCACCGGGGACCGGGAGCTGCTGGCGCGGGTGCTGCCCGCGTTCTCCAGGCTCGCGACCCTCGCGCTCGTCGTGGTCAGCGTCTCCGGCCTGGTGAACGGCCTGGCCACGATGGCCCTCACCCCTGGGGTGGAGCTCCCCGGGGCTCTCCTGACCAGCGAGTACGGCCTGCTGGTGCTGGCCAAGGTCGCGTGCGTGGCACTGCTGATCCCGTTCGCCGCCCACATCCGCTTCCGCCTGCTGCCGCACATCGCCGAAGGGCGGGCGACGGCGGTCGTCGCGTGGGCGGCCGCCGAGATCGCCGTGATGGGGCTCGCCTACGGGGTCGCGGTCGCGCTGACCACTGCCTCCCTGTCCTGAGCCCGCAGCGTGTGGCGGCCGAAGGACCATTCCGCGGCCAGCCACAGGACCGCGAGTCCCGCCCCCCCGATCAACATGGTCGTGGGGGGCACCAGCGGCGGCGCCATGAACGTCGCGTGCTGGAAGCGCAGTGCCTGGTCGATCAGGAGGGTGGCACCGAGGGATCCGACCAGTGCCCTGACCACGGGGATCCTGATCAGGAACGCCAGGTCGACGGCGAGCGCCCCGGCGATGAGGAAGACCGGGATCGCCGAGCGCGGGAAGTCGGCCACGGCGAGGAGCGGCCAGATCAGCGTGCGGAAGACGACGTAGGCACCGATCACGGCGGTGGCCGAGAACATCCGGCCGATCATCGCGCGGGCGTAGACGGCCACCAGGATCGCGGCGATCGCCGCGTAGAGCGGGTAGAGCTGGTCGGGCACGGGCAGCGCGAAGTGGAGCGCCACGGCCCTGTCGGTCACCGGCAGGCCGATCTGGTCTGCGGCGAACTTGATCAGGATCGGCTCGGCCTCGGGCGCCCCCCGGTCCCAGGCCGAGATGGCGTACACGCCGTACTCCTGGTGCTGGGCCGGGAACCAGACGTTCTCGAAGAGGAACACGAAGAGCCCGCCGAGGACCAGTGTGCGCGTCCGCCCTGGGATCGCCCGCACGAACCAGCCCCGAATGACGCCGCAGATCATGAAAAGCGTGCCGACGTAGAGCATGAGGTGGGACGGACTCCACGAGGTGATGTCGAGCCCGTTGACCCGGTGGTTGATCAGGTCCAGCGGGACGGCGACCAGGAAGATGCCCGTGCCCCAGGTGATGAGACGCTGCGCGAGTTTGTCCACGCCGTAGCCGGTGTAGATATGGATGATCGTGAGCGCGAGGGCGAGGGCGGTGCCGACACTGTTGAGCAGGTGCGGCGGGGCCAGGTCGTCGCGAAGCCACTTGAAGTGCCAGGAGACGTCCCAGGACGCCCCGAGCACCTTGAACGAGAAAGCCACCAGCCACCCGAGGTAGAGGATCCTGAACAGATCCTCCGGGGTCTCTCTGCCGGCCTCCCCGCGCGTCCAATACGGCAGAGCCCACTCGATCACGGGAGTGGCTCTTCTTCGAAGGCTCTCTACTGGCTTCACGCGTCGAAATGATGCCGCTCCTTTACCTCGGTCCGCAATCGGGGACAACCCTGAGCATCGGGACGCCTCCCCTGCTCCACGGCGGTGGATCATCCGTGTTCGTCCCCGCCGCGACGACCGGCGACCGAGCCGACCGGTGACTGACCGGCTGGAACGCTCCTGAGAACGGTCTCAGGAGCCCTTCAGCTCCAATCAGTAGGCTCTCGTCATGCAACGTGGGGGAAAACGGACCATCCGGGTCGCGGGGATCGCTGCGATCGTCGTGCTGGTCATCGGTGTCGCGGCCTGGCTGGTGTGGCCGTCCGCTCCCGACGTACGGGCCCAGGACCAGATGATCACAGTGCTGGACGGGCCGGAGGACGACCAGCGGGTCACGCTGGACGCGAGCTTCTTCCCTCCCGCCGGCGGCGGCAGGGCCCCGGCGGTGCTGCTCGCGCACGGGTTCGGCGGCAGCAAGCTGAGCGTGAGGGACGCCGCCGTACGGCTCGCACGGGAGGGTTACGCCGTGCTGACCTGGTCGGCGCGCGGCTTCGGCCGCTCCTCGGGACAGATCGCGCTGAACTCCCCCGACTACGAGGTCAAGGACGTGCGCCAGCTGGTCGACTGGGTCGCCAGACGGCCCGAGGTCCGGCTCGACGCGGCGGGCGACCCTCGGGTGGGCATCGCGGGCGGCTCCTACGGCGGGGCGATCTCCCTGATGGCCGCCGCCCACGATCCCAGGATCGACGCGATCGTCCCGCAGATCACCTGGCACGACCTGGCCGACGCGCTGTTCCCGAACGCCACCGGGCAGGGCCCGGAGAGCGGGGTGTTCAAGCGCATGTGGGCCGGGCTGTTCTTCAGCCGGGGCGGTCCCACCCCGGGCGCGGCCGGTCTGGCCGCCCTCGGCCAAACCGGCGCGGGGGGCGGGGAAGACGGAGAGGGCGCGGGAGCCGGGGACGGGTCGCCGCCCGCCCAGCCGAGGCCGCTCACCGCGGAGGAGGTCCGGTGCGGCCGGTTCCTGCCGGAGATCTGTGACATGTACCAGAAGGTGGCAGAAAGCGGACGGGCGACGGCGGACGCGGTGGAGACACTGCGCAGGTCAAGCCCGATCTCGGTGCCCGGCAAGATCAAGGTCCCGACGCTGCTGCTCCAGGGACAGCGCGACTCGCTGTTCACCCTGGGGCAGGCCGACGCCAACGCCAGGGCGATCGCCGCCACCGGCGCCCCGGTCGAGGTCGCCTGGTTCGACGGCGGCCACGACGGCGGCAACGGCGAGGTCGACTGGCTGCACGAGAAGACGCTCGGCTGGTTCGACCGCCACCTGAAGGAGAGCGAGGCGGCCGGGCAGGAAAGCGCCTTCACCGTCACCCGCGACGGCGGGCGTGACCCGGGCACCCGTCGCCCGGTCCAGCTGCACGCCGTCGCCGACGGCTACCCGGGGTTGAGCGGCACCGGCCAGACCTCCGTGCCGCTCAGCGGGCCCGAGCAGCAGGTCGCGAACCCGCCGGGCGGTTCCCCCTCCTCGATCTCCGCGGTCCCCGGCTTCGGCGGTCTCGGCGGCGCCGCCACCGCGAACCTGTCGATCGACATGGCGGGTCAGAGCGCCGTCTTCGACTCCGCCCCGCTCACCACCCCGCTCCAGGTCACCGGCAGCTCGACCGTACGGGTGCGGGTGACGCCCGAGCGTTCGGGGTCCCCCGCGGCCGGTGACGTCGCGGAGGGCGGCACTCGGAGCGGCCCAGCGAGCGGCACCGGGAGCGGCGAGGCGCGGGCGGCGGACGAGGTGACGCTGTTCGCCAAGCTCTACGACGTCGCGGGCGCGACGCAGGCACCGCTCCTGCCGGAAGGGCTCGTCGCCCCGATCAGGATCACGATCCCCGAGGGCGGCTCGGGGGAGGCCACGGTGACCCTGCCGGCCATCGACCACAGGTTCGACGTCGGGCACCGGCTGCGCGTCGCGTTCACCACCACCGACCTGGGTTACAGCACCCCCGCGGCTCCGGCCGTCCACACGGTCGCCCTCGCCTCACCGGCGGTGACCGTCCCCACCCACGCCACCCTGCGCACCCCCTCGACCGGCCCCGCCTGGTGGATCTGGGCACTGCCGCTGCTCTCCCTCGTCGTCGCGGCCGTCCTGCTGCTCGCCGGACGCCGCCGCGCCGCCGACGAGCACGACCCCGAGCTCGACTCCGTACCGCTGCGGATCCACGGCCTGACCAAGGCGTACCGGAACGGCGAACTCGCGGTGAACGACCTGTCGTTCACCGTCGAGCACGGCCAGGTGCTCGGCCTGCTCGGCCCCAACGGGGCGGGCAAGACCACCACCCTGCGCATGCTGATGGGCCTGATCAAGCCCGACGGCGGCGAGATCCGGATCTTCGGTCACCGGGTGGTGCCCGGCGCCCCGGTCCTGTCCAGGCTCGGCTCGTTCGTCGAGGGGCCGGGTTTCCTGCCGCACCTCAACGGCCGTGACAACCTGGAGCTGTACTGGAAGGCGACCGGCCGCCCCGTCGAGGACGCCGGGTTCGCCGAGGCCCTGGAGATCGCCGGGCTCGGTAACGCCCTGGACCGCGCCGTCCGCACCTACTCCCAGGGCATGCGCCAGCGTCTCGCCATCGCACAGGCCATGCTCGGCCTGCCCGACCTGCTCGTCCTGGACGAACCCACCAACGGTCTCGACCCGCCCCAGATCCGCGAGATGCGCGAGGTCCTGATCCGCTACGCCAGAGGGGGCCGTACGGTCATCGTCTCCAGTCACCTGCTCTCGGAGGTGGAGCAGACCTGCAGTCACGCGGTGGTCATGCACCGCGGGCGTCTCGTCACGGCCGGGACCGTGGCCGAACTGCTGAGCAGCCGCACCCCGGTCAACGGCTCCGGCACCCGGCTGGAAGACGTCTTCCTGGACCTGATCGGAGAGAAGGCGTGAGCGACACCGACGGTGCTCGTGGCACCATGACCGGCCCGGCGGGCGACGGCCCCGCGCGGGCGGGGAGCCCGCAGAACGGCGTCGCGGAGAACGGTTCGGCGCGCGGCTACGCGCCGGGGCGCACCCTGCCGCTCTCCGTGGAGATCGTCAGGCAGTTCAAGCGGCGCCGCACGCTGGTGATGTTCGGCCTGCTGCTCGCGCTGCCGTGGATCCTGGTGATCGCCTTCAAGCTCGGCGCCGGGTCCGGGCAGCCCACCACCACGCTGCGCATCTCCGACCTGGCCACCGAGGGCGGGCTGAACTTCGCGGCGTTCGCCCTGTCGGTGTCGGCGAGCTTCCTGCTGGTCGTCGCGGTGGCGCTGTTCTGCGGGGACACCGTGGCGAGCGAGGCCGGCTGGTCGTCACTGCGCTATCTGCTCGCCGCCCCGATCCCCCGCGACCGCCTGCTGCGCCAGAAGCTGATCGTCGCGATGGGCTACTCGGCTGCGGCGGTGATCTGCCTGCCGGTGATGGCCCTGCTCGCCGGGACCCTCGCCTTCGGGTGGAACGACGTCCGGGTGCCGGGGACCGGTGAGACGATCGCCGCCCTGGACGTGCTGCCCAGGTTCGGGGTGGTGATCGGCTATGCCCTGGTCAGCCAGTTCGTGGTCGCGGCGCTGGCCTTCCTGCTCTCCGTCAGCACCGACTCCCCTCTGGGAGCGGTCGGCGGTGCGGTCGGCCTGGTGATCGTGAGCAACATCCTGCAGGCGGTCGAGGCGCTCGGCTGGCTCAGGGAGTTTCTCCCGACGTTCTGGAGCACCGCGTGGCTGGACGCCCTCGCCCCCCAGCCGGAGTATGACGGCATGCTCAAGGGGGTGGCCGTCTCCGTCACCTACTCGGCCATCCTGATCGCGTTCGCCTTCCGCCGCTTCCGCACCAAGGACGTCGTCTCCTAGCGGGACGTGCGGGGGCGCCTTCCGCGGGACCTCCCGCCGCGCGAAGCCCTGCCGGCCGACCCCCCGCGGCGAGAGGTCCCGCGAAGGGGCTCGGTCGCGGGGGTCCGGCTCGCGGGGGACATCACCAGTGGGGAGGACGGTCCTCGATCAGGCGGGCGTCGTTGTCGGCCTCACGCCACTCGCTCCAGCCGAGATCGGTGTCGTCTGCGGTCTGGTCGGGCAGGATCGGCAACCCGTCGTCGGCGAGGTCGACGGGGCGCAGGTCATCGGGCTCGGGCACTGTCACGAGCCCCATGCTAGCCACCCTCGCGGCTCGTGCTCCCCTTCTCGGGGAAAGCCCGCGCCCCGCGCTGTACGGGGACAGGCCGTGGCCCAGACGGTACGATGCGGTGGCAGGTTCCGGCTATCCCCCCGTGAGGCGCCATGACAACGCCAGCAGGATGGCGGCGAGACGGCAATCTGCCCAACGAGCTGACCAGCTTCGTGGGGCGCACCAGGTTGCTCACCACACTCAGGCAGCGGCTGGGCGAGCACCGCCTGGTCACGGTGACCGGCATCGGGGGCGTCGGCAAGTCCCGCACCGCCCTGCGGATCGCCCACCAGATGCGGGGTGACTTCAAGGACGGCGTCTGGTTCGCCGACCTGGCCCGCCTCCAGGACCCTGGGATGGTCCGTCACACGATCACCTCGGCCCTCGGGATCGCCGACCAGTCCGCCCGCTCGGCGGACGAGACGCTGATCGAGTGGCTGGGCGACCGCGAGATCCTTCTGATCATCGACACGTGCGAGCACCTGGTCGACGCGTGCGGCACCCTCTTCGAGGACCTGCTCGTCAGCGCCCGGGGGCTCACCATCCTGGCGACCAGCCGTCAGTCGCTGAACTGCAGGGGTGAGCACACGGTCACCATCCCACCGCTCACCGTTCCCGGCGACTCCTCGGGCGAGGACGTCTTCACCAACGAGGCGGTGCAGCTCTTCGTCACGCGGGCGAGCGCGGTGGTGCCCAACTTCATGCTGGACGAGAGCAACATCGGCCCGGTGGCCGAGCTCTGCCGCCGGCTCGACGGCATACCGCTCGCCATCGAGCTCGCCGCGGTACGGATGCGCGCCCTGTCGGTGGAGCAGATCCTCGGCCTGCTCGCCGACCGGTTCAGCCTGCTCGCGGGGGCGAGCCGCACGGCGCTGCCCAGGCACCAGACGCTGCGGGCCGCGATCGGCTGGAGCCACGAACTGTGCGAGCCGGCCGAGCGGCTGCTGTGGGCGCGGCTCTCGGTCTTCGCCGGAGACTTCGAGCTCGACGCCGCCCGCTACGTCTGCTCGGGCGACAACCTCCCCTCCGAGGACATCATGGAGCTCATCTCCAGCCTGGTGGAGAAGTCGATCCTGCTGAGCGACGGCACGCCCTCCGGGCACCGCTACCGGCTGATCGACACCCTTCGGCAGTACGGCGAGGAGTGGCTGGACAAGCTCGGCGAGAGCGCCGTGATCAGGGAGAGGCACCGCGATTACTACCTGCAGCTGGCCAAGCGGAGCGAGGACGCCTGGTCGGGTGCCCGTCAGGTCTACTGGTACGTCAGGATGCGCCACGAGCACGACAACATCCGCGTCGCGCTCGACCACTGCCTGCGCACTCCCGGCGAGGTGCAGGCGGGGCTGAAGCTTCTGTCCTCCCTGTGGTTCATGTGGGTGGCCTGCGGGCTGGCCCGCGAGGGCAGGCTATATCTGGAGAAGACCCTGGAGCTGGCGCGCCAGCCGAGCCCCGACCGGTGCAAGGCGCTGTGGGTGCTGTCCTACATCAACAGCGCGCAGGGAAACATCACCGGTGCCATCGAGGCCGCGGAGCAGTGCAGCTCCGACGCCGTCAGGGTCGGAGACTCCGGCGCGGTCATCCTCGCCACCAAGATGCTCGGCACGGCCGCGTTCCTGCAGAACGACCTGCAGAAGGCGAGCGCGCTACTGGGCGTGGCGATCGAGTTCCACAAGAGCGGCCGCGAGCTCAACCCGGGCCTGCTGCCCTCGATCGTCGAGCTGTCCATGGTGCTGCTCATCCAGAACGAGCCGGCCGAGGCCGAGGTGCTGCTGCGCGACTGCATCGCGGTCTGCACCCAGCGCGGCGAGCTGTGGCTGCGCTCGTACGCCATCTACGCGCTCGCCAGCGTGTACCAGGTGATGGGCCGCTCCCCCGAGGCCATGTCGAACGCGCGCGAGGCGCTGCGGCTCAAGCGTTACTTCCACGACGTGCTCGGGATCGGCCTCGCGATCGAGGTGGTGGCCAAGCAGGCGCTGGAAGAGGGGGAGGCGGAGCTCTCGGCCCGGCTGATGGGCGGCGGCCAGGCCAACTGGCGGACCTTCGGGATGCCGCAGCTGGGCTCCCCGTTCTTCAACTCCGAGCACGACCGCTGTGTCAAGGAGTGCAGGCGCATCCTCGGCGAGGAGGCTCACGAGAAGGCCTTCGCCCAGGGCAGGAAGCTGAACCTGGAGGAGTTGATCGTCCTCGCGCTCGGAGACCACGAGGACGGTCGGACCGTTCGGGGGTGAGTCATCGGGCGGAGGGCTTGGGCGTCTCGGCCTGCCAGGCGGACGTGTATCGGGAGCTGGTCAGCGAGTAGTCGACGCTGCCGCTGATCCAGAACTCCAGACCGCGCACGTAGGCGAGCACCGCATCGGAGCCGAGCGCCTCCAGCGAGGGGCGCAGTGCCACCATGTCGGCGATCGCCCGGTTGCGCATGGCGCCGATCGCCTCCATCGCCTGCTGCCGCGAGTAGCCCCGGTGCCTGGCGAGCACGCTCACGAGGTTGTTGCGCGAGTTGGCGCCGTCGCTCTCCTTGGCGTACGAGATGAGGTCGTTGTCCCAGACGACGACGTCGTTGGCACTCTCGGTGATCGCCTTGACATCGGGGTGGCGCCACTCCTCGGGGGTGAGGCTGCATCCGCTGGCGATGTCGATGAGGGCGAAGACGGTGAGCATGGCGCCGGTGCGCCGTCGCATGAAGATGTAGTCGTCCACCTGCGGCACGACGTCGGCCTCGCGGTTGGCGGCCTCCCACACCTGGGCGAAGAGGTAGTCCTTGGTGACGGCGCGCCAGCGGTCGAGCTGGTCGTCGTCGCCGTACCTGGAGATCCTGGTCTTGATCTCCAGGAGCGTCCTGGCGAAGACGTCGTCGACCTCCTGCCCGGCCTCAAGGTCGTCGAGGACGGTGAACAGCCGGGGCAGGGCGCGGCTTATCTCACCGGCGCCGCGGCCCGACTCGCAGAAGGCGTCGTCGAAGGCGAACAGCCACACGCACCAGTCGGTCGCCAGGCGGAGCGTGTGGTGTTCGGCATAGGGATACGTGCGGGCTCCCAGCCAGCCGTACTTGGCCTGGCGGTAGCGCTTGACGGTCTCGGGATCCTCCAGGATGCCCGTTTCCACCAGCCAGTCGAGGGTCTCGGTGTTGACCCGCTCGACATGGGGGTTGACCTCGCTGGGGAAGGGACAGGGTAGCGGAGGGATGCGGAGAGACAGGTCTGACCTACGCGTAGTAGTAGTTCCCACTCCCCAAGGATGACCGAAGGGCGCCCGTTTTCCTATACATCAGGAAACACCCGGATATCGTGGCTTCTGATTTATCACGTGAACCATTTTCAGGTATTCGCCCCCGTTGTCGGTGAGGTCTGCCGCGACCTCGGCTCCTACGCGGGCTCGGAGCCGCCCCGGCTCGCCGGGTCGGACGGACGGGTTGCGAAGAACTCCCCACGCCCAGGGTCAGGCTGCGTGTGACCCACCGCGCCCCGGTAGGGTGCCGTGTGATCGCCGAGAGCAGGCGGAATTCAGCGGCCCCCCAGCGGGTTGAGCTGAAAAGACGACCGACGAAAGGCTGGAAACGGTGTTCGACCCGACGGATCTCTACCGGCTCAGCGGAGACGTCCCTGAGCTGACCGATCCGGTGCTGCTCTACCACTTCGACGGGTTCGTGGACGCGGGCGGCGCCGGAAAACTCGCCATCACCCACCTGCTCGACGAGCTGGAGCACCGGGTCGTGGCGACCTTTGACGTGGACCGTCTGCTGGACTACCGCTCCCGCCGGCCCACCATGACCTTCGACACCGATCGCTGGGTCGCCCTGGAGAGTCCCGAGCTCGTGCTCCACCTGGTCCACGACACCACGGGGACCCCGTTCCTGCTGCTCAGCGGCCCCGAGCCCGACCGCGAGTGGGAGCTGTTCACCGCGGCCGTCGACACGCTGGTCACCCGGCTGAAGGTCGGCAAGCTGGTGACCACCCACGGCATCCCGATGGCCGTCCCGCACACCCGCCCGCTGGGCGTCACGGGCCACGCCAGCCGTCCCGAGCTGGTCACCGGCCAGACCAGCGCCTTCGGCAAGGTCCAGGTGCCCGGCAGCGTGGCCTCGCTGATCGAGTTCCGGCTCGGCGCCAAGGGGCACGACGCCCTCGGCTACGCCGTGCACGTCCCGCACTATCTCGCCCAGGCCGAATACCCGTCGTCCGCGGTGACCGCGCTGGAGGCGGTCACCAAGGGCACCGGGCTGGTGTTCCCGCTGGAGAGCCTGCGCGAGGCCGCGGAGAAGACCGACGCCGAGATCGCCGAGCAGATCCAGGCCTCCCAGGAGCTGTCCACCGCCATCACCGGCCTGGAGCAGCAGTACGACGCGTTCGCGGCGGGCTCCGAGCGCGAGAGCCTGATGGCCGAGTCCTCGGAGATGCCGACCGGCGACGAGCTCGCCGCCCAGTTCGAGGCGTTCCTGGCCGAGCGTGACGAGCGGCGCGGTGACTGACCCTCGCGCCGGCCTCGCCGGGCGCGGGAGCGGGCACCCGTCCCCGGCCGCCGACCCGCCGGCCGCGCCATGACCGACCTGCGCGTCGGCCTTGTCGGGTACGGCGTGGCCGGGGCGTTCTTCCACGCCCCGCTGATCTCCGCGACACCGGGTCTGAGACTGTCCGCGGTGGTCACCGGCGATCCCGGGCGGGCCGCCGAGGTGTCGGAGAAGTACGGCGCGCGGACGACCGGGGACGCCGCCGAGCTGTGGGACTCCGTCGACCTGGTCGTGGTCGCCTCCCCCAACCGTACGCACGTCCCGCTCGCGGAGGCCGCGCTGAGGGCGGGCCTGCCCGTGGTGGTGGACAAGCCGCTGGCCGCGACCGCCGCGCAGGCGCGCGGCCTGGCGGAGCTGGCGGGCGATCTCGGCCTGATGCTGACCGTGTTCCAGAACCGGCGCTGGGACGGCGACTTCCGCACCGTCGAGCGCCTCGTCGCCGAGGGCGCGCTGGGCGAGGTGCGCCGGTTCGAGTCGCGTTTCGAACGCTGGCGGCCGGTGCCGAAGGGCGGCTGGCGCGAGACGGGCGGGACCGAGGAGGTCGCGGGACTGCTGTACGACCTCGGCAGCCACCTGGTCGACCAGGCCCTGCGACTGCTCGGTCCGGCCGTCGAGGTCTACGCCGAGTCCGACGTGCGCCGCCGTGGGGTGAACTCCGACGACGACACCTTCATCGCCGTCTCCCACGCGAGCGGGGCCCGCTCCCACCTGTGGGTGAGCGCGGTCGCTCCTCGGCTGGGCCCCCGTTTCCGGGTGCTGGGCTCGCGGGCCGGCTACCTGAAGTACGGTCTGGACGTGCAGGAGGAGCAGCTGCGCGCCGGGCTGACCCCCGCCTCTCCCGGCTTCGGCGAGGAGCCGTCCGAGCGGTGGGGCACCCTGGGCGCGCACGGCGGAGGTGTCGGCGAAGATTCCCCCGATGCCCGTGCCGTCCCCACCGAGCCCGGCGCCTACGCCGGCTTCTACCGGGACGTGGTGGCGTGCCTCACCGGGGGCGCCCCGCCACCGGTCGCCCCCGAAGAGGTCGTCGAGGCTCTCACCGTACTGGAGGCCGCCCGGCGCTCGGCCGCCGAGCGCAGGGTCGTCACTCTGGAAACCCCTGGTTCCTGACCGTCAGTCACGCAGGCGGGCGCGCAGGAGACGCGAGTCGCCCTCGCTCCAGCCGTGGAAGGCGAGCCACTCCAGCGGTCCGCCGAAACGGTCGTCGAGGACGCTCAGGAACCGCTCGATGTACTCCGACCTCGGACGATGGTCGTCGGCCGGGCGGGTGTCGAGGTCGGCGCGGTAGGTGGTGCTGGAGCGCAGCCGCGCCAGGATGCCCTCAAGGCGGTCACCCGTGGCGACGTAGTCGGCGACGATCGCCTCGCGGGTGGCGCCGGCGACCTCCAGCGCGAGGGCGCAGACGACGCCTGTGCGGTCCTTGCCCGCCGCGCAGTGGACGATGGCGGCCCCCTCGTCGAGGGCGAGGGCGCGCAGGGCCGCCAGGACCGAGTCGGGACGGTCGCGAAGGTAGCCGTAGTAGAACCCGGTCACCCGGAGCTCTGCGAGATCCTCCTCGAGCCGCTCCTCCGTCCAGGGCAGCACCTTGTCGGCCTCGATGGTGTCGGCCTCGACGTCGGTGTACACGCCGCCCTCGGCGAACAGGGTGTGGTGGTGGATGTTCACCTCCGGCACCTTGGTGAGCGGCCCCGGCCCCTCCAGACGCACCTCGGGACCCGAGCGCAGGTCGACGACATTGCGGAGTTTCAGTGCGGTGACGAGTTGCCGGACGTCTCTTCCGGTCAGCCCCTGCAGGTTGTCGGACCGGTAGATCCGGCCGAAGCGTGTGGTCCCGCCGTCCACCGTGGCGAGCCCGCCGAGGTCGCGGACGTTGACGGCACCTTCAAGATCGATCCAACGCGTGAAGTCGTTCATCGCCTTCGAGTCTATACATCGCTTTACCTCCGGACCGTTAACTGTCGACGTCGGCATCCGTAATCATCGATGTCCTCGTTCGACATCGGTAAGTGCGCCTTTTCTCCCTTTATGGGGGACATTCGGGTCCTGACACGCCGTCCCCACCCCCGGCGTGAGCACGGCACGCACGGGGACGGGGACGGACATGAGCACGGACACGGGGATGGGCAGGCACGACGCGTAACCCGCGCCCCGGTCCCCGCACGGGACGGGTGGGACGCGGGTCCGGCGCTAACGTCCCAGCACGAGGCAGGTCGCCTTCGCCTTCTTGGACGGGTCGCTCTCCGAGGTGGCGGTGAGGGTCACCTTCGCGAGGTGGCCACCCTTCGCCGCGCGCAGCGCGTTCACGGTGACCAGGGTGTTTCCGCCGGAGTCGGCGGTCGCGAGCTCGTTGGGCAGCGACGCCGTCCAGCCGCGGCCCTCGACGCTCGCCGACAGCCGGTAGACGTCACCCTTGAGGTAGGCGCTCACGTCCTCGGGGTGTTGCCCCCGCGCCGGGGCGACCCTGCCGGTGTTGAACAGCGGGAAGCGGCAGGACGTCAGGTCCTTCCCCTTCGGGACGCCGACGGACGGTAGCAGCCTCACTCCGCGCCCGTTCGGGCCGGCGCCGTCCAGGGAGCGGATCGCCACCGTGTACGACAGGACGCCCTCGCGGTCGCGCTTGAGGTCGAGGACGTAGAAGTGGAGCCGGTTGGCCTGGTCCACGTACTCGAACTCCGAACCCGAGCCGGTGCCCGCGTGGAACAGCGCGTCCGACAGCTGACGGTAGTCGCCGATCGTGATGGGCACGGCGGCGCCGTCCGGCAGCACGTAGTCGGTCATGCCGATGTCCTGCGGGTTGGCGTCGACCACCCACTCGAAGGGCGCGCGGTCCTCGTTCTTGGTCTTGGCCAGCAGCACGCCGGAGTCCGGGGTGAAGGAGTCCGCGCCCATCCTGTCCACGACCTCGACGGTGTAGTTGTCGTAACCGCCGCCGTCGCAGAACGGGTCGGTGTTCACGTCGCAGGCCGGGCTGCGGTCGCCGTTCCCGAAGGCGATGTTGACGCCCGACAGGCCGCCGGGTCCCGGCTGCGCCACCCGGGCGGTCACCTTGGCCACCACCAGGCCGGAGTCGGCCAGTGCCTCCCTGGACAGGCGCAGCACGTTCGCCTCGTCCACCATCTCCAGCTTGATCTTGTTGCGGAGCATGTGCTGGGCGCCCATCGAGCCGCCCGAGGTGGGCGGGATCAGCCAGCGGCTGTGCGGGCCGCCGGGGCCGTTGAAGCTGCCCCGGCTGAGCATCTCCCAGACTCCGGTGTACGCCCGGCGCGGTGGCACCCCGAACGGGTTGTTGTAGTTGTCGCCGATGCCGAGGATGTGGCTGAGTTCGTGGGCGTAGACGCCCTGCCCGGAACTCTCGGCCTGGGTGGAGGAGCCGCCCCCGGCGTTGGGCCAGATGGACGCGGCCGAGGCCCAGGACGTCCACTCGACGTAGCGGGTCCTGGCCCAGTTGGGCAGGGCCGGGTCCGGCGGGCCGAAGTCGTCGGTCACCGCCTCCTTGGTCGGGAACTTGATCGGGCCGAACTCCTGCCAGGTCGCCGACTCGTCCTGCCCCGCGCTCAGGTAGAAGACGAAGTCGAAGCCCGCGGGGATCTCCTGGCCGACGGAGCCGACCCACGCGGCCCGCGCGTCGGTCCTGATGTTCCTGGTGCAGGTGTCGCCGGACGGGCAGGCCGTGCCTCCCTGGAACTCCATCGCGTACTCGTGCGACTTGCCCGGCATCAGGTACGGGCCGAAGGAGGCGAGTTCCACGCCGTAGCGGCCTCCCGAGTCCTCCATCCAGTATTCGTGGATGGTGTGCCCCCGGTTGAGCTCGTTGGGGGTGTTGAGGAAGTCCTGGTAGAACCGGGCGACCTTCTCGCGGGGAATGTCGTGGGCCTCGGCGCTGGGGTTCTTGAAGACGGTCGAGCCCTTGGGCTGGGTGACCACGAACGGCTGGTTGGGATAGTCGACCAGGACGAGCGCGCCGCGGAAGGTCCGCTTGGACCCTCTGGCCGAGGGGTCGGCCCAGTTGGTGCCGGGTGGTTTGCGGTAGTCCGCCCACGTCATGTGGTCCGGGTTCTTCCAGTTCTGCGGGTCGATCGGTGCCGGGGCGGCGGGGTCGGCCCGCCGCGCGGCCCCTGTCTCGGGGGCGTCCTGCTGCCAGGGCTGTGTCCGGGGCCAGTGGTCCACGCGCCAGGGGTTTTCCGGGTCGGGAGCGGGCTCGGCGGAGGCGGGAACGGAGGTGAGACCGATGGGGATCAGTACGATCGCGGCAAGCAGTACCTTCAGCAACCTGGGGGGTCGTATCACGCTAAAACGGTATAGACCGCTTTCAGATAGATCAACAATCTCCTGTCAAGGAGGTCGGCGCGACGTTTACCCGAGATGCATTTGAGATCTTCGGTTCATCCCCTTAACCTCTCCAAAGGGGACGAACATACAGGAGTGCCTATGTCGACGCGGGCCGGTCGGACCATCGGCACGCGTGCCCGGGCGGTCGTCTCCATCCACTGCGCGCCCCTCGTCCTGCCCGTCGCGAGCCCTCCCGTCAGGGACGGCGCGATCGTCGTCAGGGGCGACCGGATCGTGCGGGTCGGGCCGCGCGCCGAGATCGAGGCCGCCCACCCCCTGCTCTCCCCGGTGCACTGGCCCGGCATGATCGTTCCAGGACTGGTCGACGCGCATCTCCGGCTTGAGAGGACCTCGCCCCCCGCCTCCGTGCACGGCGTCACCGCGGTGGGAGGCATCGCCGCGGATCTCGACGCCGCCTCCACCCTCGGCGAGGCCGGGCTGGACGGCGTGACCTACCTGGAGACCCGCTGCGAGGACGAGGAGCAGTGGGAGGACGAGGGACGCGACCGCCTGATCACCGCGATCCGCGAGGTCGACCACCCCGGTGTCATCGGCATCGCCGCCCACTCCCCCGACCCCCTCGTCATGGAGGACCTCGCCGTCCTGTCACGGACGTTCGGGCTCCGGCTCCACGCCGAGCCCGGCCGCCGGCCGATCGCCTTCCTCGACGAGGTGGGGGTGCTCACCGCGGGCTGTCATATCGCGATCTCCGGCCCGCTCGACGAGGCCGACCGCAAACTCCTCAAGGTCCGCGGCACGGTGATCGCCATCTCGTCGCCTTTCGCCGCGGAAGGTCTCCTCGACGGCGAGAGCGCGATCGCCGTCGGCACCCGTACGGGCGGCGACCCGCTCTCGGTCGCCCGCGCGCTCTCCCACGCCCCGGACCACGACCGCCTCCTGGTCGAGGCGGTGACGCTGGGCGGCGCTCGGGCGCTGGGCATGGACGAGGGACCCGGCCGCCTGGGCTCCCTGGGACGGGGCGGCCGGGCCGACTTCGCCGTCTTCGCCGTGGAGGCCGGCGAGCGGGACGCCTACACCGCCCTGCTCCACGAGGGGCCCGGCCGGTGCGTGGCCACCTTCGTGGGCGGCCGGGCACGCTGGCGCCTCGACGAGAACGCGAGCGCCCCTGGCGCCGTGAACAGCGGTGACGCGAAGAGCAGACGTCCGGCCTGACCCCGCCCGTACCCCGCCCCGCTCGCCGCGCGGTCCGTGCACCGCGCGGTCCGCCGTCCGAAGAATCAGCCGCTCCCCCTCTTTAAATCTCCGCGAAGATGAAACAATGAGTCATGTCGGAAAACACGTCCCACGCGGTCACCATCAAGGAAACGCCCGTCATGATGAAATTCATGATGCGCCTCTTCAACCCTATGATGCGCAAGCAGATACGCAAGGGTAAATCGAGCTCCGTCGCCGGCGTCATACTGCTTCATATCACCGGAAGAAAGACCGGGAAAAAATACGAGATTCCCGTCATGAAGCAGGACGAGAGCGGCAGGTCGTGTGTCTACACCGAGGCCGGATGGAAGGTGAATCTGCGCGGTGGCGCCGATATCGAGGTGACCGACATGGGGGTACGCACCCCCATGCGCGCCGAGCTGATGGACGATCCCGACACCATGGCCGCCGAGATGGAGTCCCTGATCGAGAAGATCGGGCTCAAGGAGGCACGGCAACGACTCGGCATCGTCGTCAACGTCGACCGTCCGCCGACCCGTGAGGAGCTCGCCGAGGCGATCCGGCGGCGCGACCTCGGGGTCATCTACCTGACACCGCGTTAGGGGCGGGGCCCCACCGGGCGGAAGACCCGGTGGGGCCCTTCGCTCACTCGGGCAGGCCGAGCGAACGCAGGTTGTTCGCGTGCCTCGGAGACACCCTCCGGGGGTATTTCTTGGTCTCGGCCTTGCGGGCGTTCTTGGGACGGGTCTGCGGGGGCAGGGTGTCCGAAGCTCCGGGCAACCGGACCGACAACGCGTGGTTGAAGACGTTGCGGGGATCCCATTTCGCCTTGACCTGCTGCAACTTCGGATAGTTGTCCTTGTAGTACAGCTTGTGCCAGGGCACTCCCGAGGTGTTCAGCGCGGGATCGGCGAGGTCGTTGTCGGGGTAGTTGATGTACGCGCCGTCATAGGCCTCGCCGGGGACGGGAACGCCGCCCGTGTCCGCGTGCATCTCCCGATAGGCGTCGCGGATCGACGCCAGCCACCTGTCGTCCTCGGCCGGATCCCACCAGCCGACGTCGAAGAAGCCGATGAGCGGCGCGGTCCTGTGCGGGTTCGCCGTGGCCGCGGGATCCACGGCGTTGATCTTCCCGCCGAGCGACATCAGGTAGACCGAGGCCCCGACGTCACCCTCGCCCTCCGTCAGATACCTGTAGACGACCTTGAGCTGCGCCGGCGTCCAGGGCTTCCTCAGGTAACCGGCCTTCGACTTGAACCTGAGCGCGTAGGCACCGGCTCCCGAGTCGTAGGAGAGGGTGACCCGCAGCCACGGCGCCACGCTGAAGTAGTCGAAGGTGGGCTCGATGCCGACGCCCTCGCCGACGGTCTGCACCAGGGTCCACAGGATGCCGTCCGCGCCGGGCACGTCGCCGTCCATCGCCGTGAACAGCTCGATCCTCCCGCTGGAGCGGTGGTACATGGTCAGCGAGCTGTCGATGCTCTCGAAGGCGGGGTCGGCGTGGTTCTGCTGTTGCCAGCGGGCGTAGTTGTCGGCCAGCCGGGAGAGCGCCTCCTCGGTCATGTTCTCCCAGCTCCAGCTGGCCGAGACCACGAGCTGCTGCGCGGGTGGTTTGGGCAGCAGGGTCGCGGGGTCGTTGCCGCGGGCGTTCGGGGAGCGCATCAGGTAGCGGGTGACGATCCCGAAGTTCCCGCCGCCACCGCCGGCGTGCGCCCACCACAGGTCCCGGTTGGGGTCGCGGGCCTCACGGGTGGCGACGACGATCCGCGCCCGGCCCGAGCGGTCGACGACGACGACCTCCACACCGTGGAGGTGATCGATCACGAGCCCGTGCCTGCGCGACTGGGGACCGTACCCGCCACCGGCGATGTGACCCCCCGCCCCCACGCTCGGGCAGCCACCGGCCGGGATCGTGACGCCCCAGCCGAGGTAGAGCGAGCGGTAGGCCTGCCCGAGCGTGGCACCGGCCTCGATCGCGAACGCCTTGTGAGTGGGGTCGAAGTAGACGTCGTTCATCTCCGAGACGTCGATGATGATCGACGTGGCGGGGTCGTCCACGAAGTTCTCGAAGCAGTGACCGCCACTGCGCACGACGATCTTCTTGCCCGCGCGCACGGCCTCGTTCACCACCTGCACGACCTGCTCCGCGGAGTGGACGACACGGACCGACTCCGGCTGCGCGAGAAACCGGGAGTTGTAGCCCCTGGTGATGAGTTCCGCGTATCTCGGGTCGTCCGGCTTTATCGTCGCCGCGTTCGGCGGCGGTGCGCATTCGGAATGCCCACGCGACGACCCGCCCGGGGTCGTCGCATTCGCCGCCGATTCACCGGTGGCCAGCCCCGCGGCCGCCCCTCCCGCAACGGCCATCGCTCCCAGAAATCCACGGCGTGTTGCTTTGGCCACCGTCGTTACCAGACCTTTCGCATTTCACGTTCTCATGAGCGTTCCTCCCCGGGGAGGAATGATTTTCCTTCGCCGAGGTCGCCCTCGGCGTTCCTTTTACAGCGGGATCTGCGGTTCTTGTCGACTCGCGGTCCCGTGAATTCGCGAACCTCGGGAAAGACCTCAGCCCTCGCGGGAGAGCAGTCCCTCGGCGGCCTCCTGCAGCAGGCCGCTCGCGGCACGCACCTCGGCCGCGAGCGGCCGGTCCGCCCGCAGCGGCGGGGACAGTCTGGCCAGGTCGGCCCAGAGGCCGGAGGCCGTCTCGTTCCGCCCGGCGAGCGCGCCCCGCTGGGCCACGCCGACCGCGAGGGAGCCGACGACGAGCCACGCCAGTTCCACGGCCTCGGCCACGGAGTTGGCCCCGTTGAGCGCCATCGGCACGTGGTCCTGGTTGCCGCCGTTCGTCGGCAACGCGGTGAGGGAGGCGGGATAGGCGAGCTGCCTGATCTTGGAGACGAAGGAGGTGGCGCTCAGCTGCACCCCGGCCAGCCCGCTGCCCGCCCCCGGGCGGGGGGTGAGCATCGGCGGCACCCCGCCGTTGTACGCCGGATCGCACAGCAGGGCGAGCTGCCGCTCGGCGAGGAAGGCCACCTGCTGCACGCAGAGGCCGATCTGGTCCGAGCACAGGCCGACCGGCATGGCGTGGAAGTTGCCGCCGTGCAGCAGCTCACCCTCGTAGAAGATCGGATTGTCCGTGCAGCCCATGGCCTCGCGGACGAGGATCTCCTCGGCACCGTACAGCTGGTCGAGCACCGCGCCGAGGACCTGGGGGGCGCACCGGAGGCTGTAGGGCTCCTGCAACGGCCGGAGCGGGTCGCGTTTCATGCCGACGGGAAGATCCTCGCGGATCCACCGGGCCACGGTCAGCTGCCCCGTCTGCCCCCTGACCCGGCCGATGCCCGCATGGTAGGCCTCCGGGTTGGAGCCGAGG
The DNA here is from genome assembly GCF_040635605.1 of Streptosporangium sp. NPDC006930. Taxonomy (NCBI): domain Bacteria; kingdom Bacillati; phylum Actinomycetota; class Actinomycetes; order Streptosporangiales; family Streptosporangiaceae; genus Streptosporangium; species Streptosporangium sp. NPDC006930. The sequence continues at coordinate 369,595 of NZ_JBEYID010000007.1, forward strand.
ATGTCGGCGATCCTCGCCGTCAGCACCCCCACCGCCCTGACCAACCTCAGCACCGCCTGGTGGTTGAGTATGCACACCGCCAGGCTCACGCTGGTCCCGTTGACGAAGGCCAGCGCCTCGCGGGCCGACCACTCGACCGGTTTGGCGTCCATGTCGGCGAGGGCCCGCGCGGCGGGCACGACCGACCAGCCGCCGTCGCCGCCGCGCACCCACGCCTCCCCGGTGCCCGCGTGGGCCATCGCCGCGTGGGCGAGCGGCTGCAGGTCCCCGCTCGCGCTCACCGTGCCGTCACGCGGGATCGACGGGGTGAAGCCCTCGTTCCACAGGTCGGCCAGGGACTGCCAGAAGTCGGGCGAGACGGCCGAGTGGCCCTTGCGCATGCTGCTGAGGCGGAGCCAGACGATCAGGCGGCACACCTCGGGGTCCAGCGGCCTGCCCTGGGCCGAGCCCAGGTGGGCGATGAGGCCCGCGCCCTGCTCCATGGGGGAGTCGGCCGCGGAGAACGCCACCAGGGGACCGAACCCGTGGGTGACCCCGTACACCGAGTCCGAGCCGGAGAGCCGCTCGGCGAGCAGGTCGACGCTGGCCCGCATGCGTTGGGCGTCCTCGTGTTCGCACGGCTCCACCCGGGCGTCCCAGTGCGCGCTCCTCACGATCGAGGCCAGGCTCTCGGTGGAACGTCCGTCGATCAATGCTGTCACGTGTCTGCTCCCGCGTCGGAAAGGGAAGGTCGCTGTAGTCGCCGGAGCTTGCCCGTGTCGGAGCGGTCGATCCGATCGACCAGGCGCACCTGGCGCGGCCGGGCGTCGAACCGCCCCACCGCCGCGCGCACCTCCGTGACGGACAGCGGTGCGCCGTCCTGCTGCACCACGAGCAGGTCGAAGTTCTCGCCGCTGAAGGCGTCCTCCACCGGGAGAAAGGCCAGATCCGCGCAGTGGAGCACCGATCTCACCGACTCCTCCAGCCTGTCGAGGTCGATCCTGCGGCCGTTGATCTTCACGAGCCGGTCGCGCCTGCCGTCGAAGCGGAACCTGCGCTCGTCGAGCCGCCGCACGTAGTCGTCGGTCCGCCAGACGTCCGTGGGCGCCTCGCCCGGCCGGAAGGCCAGCCGGGGGCTCCGGACCACCAGCGGCGCCTCCTCCTCGTACGGGTCGCCGGGCCGTCCCCCGGGCGGGAGACCGGCCGGACCGCCGGCGGGATCGCCGGGGAAGGCGAACGTGACGTCGTCGAAGAGCTCCCACGGCGGCCCGTCCGGGGTCCAGGTCCGTGAGGCGATCCCGCCCGCCTCCGTCGAGCCGAAGACCTCCACGATGCGCATCCGCCTCGTCCCCGCCTCCTTGACGACGGACTCCGCCATCGCGGGAAGCGTCGCCGTGCTGTGCAGCACGCTCAGGTGCTCCGTTCCCCGCACCCAGGCCACCTGCCTGCGCAGGATGGAGAAGGTCCAGGGAACCGCCACCACGGCCCAGCGCCGGGACGCGGGGGGAGGCATCGCGCCGAAGTACTGCGGGCGGTACCACGCGGGCAGGCGCAGCCTGGCCGGTACGAGCACGCTCGCGAGCGCGCCGTACACATGCCTGGGCGGCGCGAAGGAGAGCAGAGCGCTCGGGCGGTCACGTTCGATCAGGCCGGCCAGCAGTCCCGCCTCCGACCACATCTGCTCGCGGGTCCGCCGCCAGCACCGGCTCGGTCCTGTGCTGCCCGAGGTCTCCAGGTCCACGGTCTCCGCGAGGGCCTCCAGGACGAACCTCTCGATATCGGGGCCGTCGCCGAGCAGGTCCCAGCGGACCAGCCAGGAACTCTCGTTGATCCGCGGCGCCGCGAAACCGGAGCCGAGCAACTCGGCGGGGGTCAGCTCCTCATAGGTCACGTCACGGGGCACTTCATGGAAAACGGCATCGGCGGGCACGACGCCGCCGTGTTCGGGAACTCGTTGCGCGGTCAATTCGACCCCGCGGAGAGTTCGACGAAGTCAAGGAAGTCCTGGACCGTCCTTATGCGCGCCAGATCCTCTTCCGGAATCTCCACCCCGGTCTGCTCCTGCATGGAGAAGGCGACCTCGACGACGGCCAGAGAATCGAGCGCGAGGTCGTCGGTGAACGACTTGTCCGGCAATACCCTCTCAGCGGGCACGCCTGCGACCCTCTCCACGATATCGGCCAAATTCGAGAGCATTTCCTGTTGCTTGGTAGACATTTTCTGAAATCCCTTCACGGTCACACCGGACGGCTTTTCCGACTTTTCACGCCGGTCAGAGTGATCAGTCCCGCCAGCGGCGCAGGACCAGAACCGCGTTGTGGCCGCCGAATCCGAAGGAGTTGCTGACGGCCACGTCGGCCGCGTGCTCCTGAGCCCGGTGCGCGACGAAGTTCATCTCCGGGTCCTCCGGGTCGTCGCAGTTGACGGTGGGCGGGACGATCCCGGTGCGTACGGCCTCCATCGCGATCATCGCCTCGACGGCGCCGGCCGCCCCCAGCATGTGACCCGTCATGCTCTTCGTCGAACTCACCGGCACGGACGTGGCCCGCTCGGCGAACACCCGGCGGATCACCTTGATCTCGGCGGTGTCGTTCATCCGGGTCCCGGTGCCGTGCGCGTTGACGTAGCCGACCTCGGCGGGGGTGACGCCCGCGTCCCGGAGCGCGAGACGCACCGCCCGCTCGACGGCTACCCCCTCCGGATGCGGGCTGGTCAGGTTGTGCGCGTCCGTGGTGGCCGCGTACCCCGCCACCTCGCCGTACACGCGGGCCTGGCGCGCGAGGGCGTGTTCCTCGCTCTCCAGCACCAGGATCCCGGCGCCCGCGCTCATCACGAACCCGTCGCGACCGGTGTCGAACGGCCTGCTGGCGGCGCGCGGGTCTCCGGAGCGACGCGACAGCGCCCTCGCCCTGGCCGCGGCGGCGATGTCGAAGGGGGTGATGGTGTCGTCGGCGCCCCCCGCCAGGACGACGTCCGCCTCACCGAGCCGGATCAGCCGCATCGCCTCGCCGACACAGGTCGCCCCGGTCGCGCAGGCGGTCGCCGTGCAGGCGGCGGGCCCCTGCGCGCCGACGTGCAGGGCCACCTCGGAGGCGACCGTGACGACGCCCGTGGAGGTGAAGGTGTACGGGCTCAGCGCCATGAACCCGCGCTCGGCGAACGCGGCGCCGGCGTCCACGACGGCGGCGCTCGCGCCGCAGGCCGTGCCCACCGTCACCCCGAGCCTCGGCGCGAGCGTGGCGTCGACGTCGAGCTTGGCGTCCCTCAGCGCGAGGGTGGCGGCGACCAGGGCGAGGTGCGCCGGTCTCGTGGTGCGGCGCACCAGCGAGGCCGGGAGCCACACCCCGGGGTCGAAGTCCAGGACCTGGCCGCCGATGCCCACCGGGAGCCCCGAGGTGTCAATTCCAGAAAGCTCGCGAATACCGCTTCCGCCCTGGATCAGATTCGACCACGCGGTTTCCCAGCCCACCCCGAACGGGGAAATGACTCCGTAACCGGTGACGACCACCCTCTTGAGCGGCGCACCTCGCGGAGAACGAATGTCGTCGATGACCACCAGCGCCTCACCGGGAAGTTCGGGAATCCGATGCCGGGCTCGACGGTAACCGAGACCAGTGGATTCGTCACCGCCTCGGATACGCTTTTCACGTACGAGCGGCGAAAAATCTCCTATTACACCGAGGTGCCGTCTCACAAGACCTGGGCGGGTTTTCCCGGGCGGCGGGGGCGGGGCCGTCTGCGGTTTCCCGCCCGCTTCCCGTCTTGTTTTCCCGGATAATTCCCGCCACTCCCCGCATGTTCTCGGCCCGCACCCTCGGCGTCCTCTCGGCGTCCCCCCAGCGCCCCCTCGATCACCCACTTCGCGCCCGCACCCCGGCCGCGCGGCCATGTCCCGGACGCTCCGCGTCCGCACCCGTCCCGCGACGCCGGGATGAGCGAGATCGCTCCCGGGCGGCGTGCCCGTCCTACGGTCCTTCGCCTGGCATGACACGATGTCCCGCCAGCGAGACATCTGTTTACGGGATTGACCTGAGTTCGTCGAGGGACCCCTGTGACGCAGGTAACAATAGTGTCACCCGAGGAACCTCCCTTGCCGACCCTTCGTTTCCACAGATATGGCTATATGCGTAGGTCCAACCGTTTGATCCTGAGCGCACACTCAGGAGGGCCTTTCATCGCGTCTCTAGGCGGGCTGAGACTGGGAGAGCGTTGTTGAACGACCTGGTACAGGTGCACCTTCTCGGGCCGGTGCGTGCAACACGGGGTGATCACGAACTTGACCTGGGGTCTCCGACCCAGCGAGCGCTGTTTGCGGCACTGGCCACGCGTCCCAGAGCCACTCTCAGCCGACAGGAGTTAATCAATGCGGTATGGGGACCAAATCCCCCCACAACTGTCGAAAGCAGCATCTACACCTATATAGCCCGTCTTCGACGTACTTTTGAGCCGAAAAGGCCACGAAGGGCACCCTCCGGGCTCCTGGTCGCCGACGCCAACGGCTATCTGCTCCAGCTCGACGCCCACAAGATAGACGTCCAGGTCTTCGAGAAGCATCTGGAGGACGTACGAGAGCTTCAACGATCGGGCCCCTGGCCCGAGGCGGTGAAGAGGCTGGACGCGGCGCTCGCCCTGTGGCGCGGGCCGGCGTTCGGTGGCGCGGTCGGCCCTCTCGCCGACACCGAGCGGATCCGCCTGGACGAGCTGCGCGTCACCGCCATCGAGGACCGCGCGCAGCTCCTGCTGGAGGCCGACCGCGCCACCGAGATCATCAGTGATCTCTCCAGCCTCGTCAGGACCCATCCCATGCGGGAGCGGCTCCACCACCTGCTCATGGTGGCCCACTACCGCTGCGGGCGCCGGGCGGACGCGCTGAAGCAGTTCCACAGCGTGCGGCGCCTGCTCATCAGGGAGCTGGGCATCGAGCCCGGCGAGGACCTGCGCAGGTGCCACGACCAGATCCTGAACGGCACCCTCCGCTCCCCCGCCCCGGCCCCCGACTCCCCGGTGACGCTCTCCTCCCCCGACAACGCCCTCCCGCCGGCGTTCGCACCGCCCCCCGCCCAGCTGCCCCGCGACATCCCCGGATTCACCGGCCGGTCCAAGGAGCTGGAACGGCTGGAGGGGTTCGTCGCGGCGGCCGACCGCCTGGACGAGGCCGGACTCATCCTGATCAGCGGCGCTCCCGGGGTGGGCAAGTCGGCGCTCGCCCTGCGCTTCGCCCGCGGTCTGACCGAGCGTTTCGACGGAGGCCAGCTCCACCTGGACCTGCGGGGCTTCTCCAACACGGCCCAGCCGATGATGCCGGCCGAAGCCCTCGACCACCTGCTGGCCGGGCTGGGAAGCACTCCCAAACCCTCCGAAGGCCTCCAGGTCCGCTCCAGCCGCTACCGGAGCCTGGTGGCGGGAAAGCGGATCCTCATCGTGCTGGACAACGCCAGGTCGGCCGAGCAGGTGCGTCCGCTGCTCCCCGGCGACCCGTCGTGCCTGGTGCTGGTCACGAGCAGGAACAGGCTGTCGGGACTCACCACCCGCGACGGCGCCCTCAGGATGACGCTCGACCTCATGCCGAAGGAGGACGCGGCCACCTTGGTGAGGCACGTCATCAGGCAGGCGAACGGGTACGCGGAGCATCCCCTCGTCCACGGGCTCTGCCAGGTCGGCGACCACCTGCCGATCGCCCTGCGGATCGCGGCGGAGCGGATGACGAGCCGTTTTCACGGCGGGCTCACCAGCGTCGGCCAGACGCCGCCGGGACGCGAGGACCTGCTGGAGAGCCAGGACATCGAGTGCGACGAGCAGTCGTCCATGCGTTCGGTGTTCTCCTCCTCCTACCTGGCGCTGCCCAACGACGCCGCGGAGATGTTCCGCCTCATGAGCCTGCACGAAGGCCCGACGTTCGACCTGACGACGGCCGCCGTCATGGCGGACGTCGACGTCCACCGGGCGAGGCAGAGCGTCGACTACCTACTGAGCGGGCACCTGCTGAGGATCACGCCGGACAACCGGCTCCGGTTCCACGACGGCATGCTGCGCGCGTACGCCAAGGACCGCGCCGTGGCCGAGATGCCCTACCAGACGAGGCGGGCCGCCGTCTCGCGGCTCCTCGGCCACTACGTGCGGACCGCGGACACCGCGCTGCGCCTGCTGTATCCGGGGCGCTGTCCCGTCATCCCACCCCTCCCCGCGCCCGAGGGGGTGCCGCGCCTGCGCTTCGAATGCCCCGAGCAGGCGAGGAACTGGATGGAGACGGAACTTCCCAACCTCACCGTCGCCGCGCGGCAGGCGCAGGTCTACGGCGTGTCCCACGCCAAGGAACGGCTCCCGCCCCTCATCCAGAACTTCCTGCACGCCCGGCCGGAAAGTCATACGAGCGTTCCGGCGAACAGCCCGCGTCCAGAGGGGCCGCCCTCGATGTAGTCCACCCGCAGTTTCGCCCTGGTGAAGGCGTCCTCGTACTGCTCCCGGGTGAACAGGGTGTTCACGTGGGTGACGGTGAAGTGCCGGACGGGGGTGGCCGCGTCGGCCACCACGTAGTGGACCTCCATCACGCTCGCGTCGCCCTCGCGCACCGTACGCGAGACCCTGGCGAGAGTGCGCCCCTCCACGGTGACCACGTCCCCGGCCACGTAGCCGGGAAGGAACCGCTCGGGAAACCACCACGGCTCGACGACGAGAACCCCGCCGGGTACCAGATGGGCCGCCATCCGCCCGATCGCCGCCGCGAGCTCCCGCTCGTCTCGCATGTAGGCGATGGAGCTGAACATGCAGGTGACCGCGTCGAAGGCACGGCCGAGCGCGAAGTCGCGCATGTCGCCCTCGTGCGCGACGACCCCGGGGATCCTCGTCCTCGCCACGGCCAGCATGTCCGCCGACAGCTCCAGCCCCTCGACGTGGTCGAAGAGTTCGGCGAAGAACCTCAGGTGCGACCCGGTCCCGCACGCCACGTCCAGCAGTGAGGCGGCCGCGGGGAGCCGTTCGCGGATCAGCTCCGCGACGGTCGCCGCCTCGGCCTCGTAGTCCTTGCCCCGCCCCGCGTAGATCGCGTCGTAGACGTCCGCCAGCTCGGCCTCGTACATGATCCTCCCCTTTTCAGCGGCCGGCGGCCGGGACCGCGGCACGGTAGGTCTCGACGAGGGCCTCGATGCCGGCCGCCACCTCCGCGGGGGCCGGCATCGCGTTCATCTCGTCGCGGATCCTGCGCGACTCCTCGGCGAAGGACGGCTCTTCGAGCAGCCGCAGGAGCGCCTGCCGCACGCCGGCGCCGGTCGCCTCACTGCTGTGCATCGTCAGGCCCGCCCCCTGCTCGGCGAGGTAGCGCGCCCGCAGCGGCTCGTCGAACAGGTTGGGCAGGACGAGCTGGGGGACCCCGCTCGCCAGTGTCGTGAAGAACGTGCCGCTCCCGCCGTGGTCGATCACCGCCGTACAGGTCGGCAGCAGCGCGTGCAGGGGGACGAAGCTCACCAGCCTCACGTTGTCCGGCACCCGTTCCAACTGTGCCTGGTGGTGCTCCGGCAGGGTGGCGACGATCTCCACGTCGAGGTCGGCGAGCCCGTCGAGGATCTCCTGGACCGGCACCAGATACCCGTCCAGGTTCTCCGCCGAGGTGGTCCCCAGCGTCAGGCAGACACGCGGCCGCTCGGGCGCGACACGCAGCCAGGGCGGAATCACCGCGCGGTCGTTGTACGGGATGAACCGGACCGGGACACGGTGCGGCTCCGGCCCCGCGGCCGGGTCGGGCGGCAACTCCAGGGAGGGCGGCGTGTAGTCGATGGTGAAATGACCGGTGGTCATCTCCTCGGAGAACTCCACGCCGAACCTGCGGCCGTGCGCGGCGATCCACGCCTGCAGCATGTCCTCCCGCTCCTGCGGCGGCTGCTCCGCCTTCGCCCGCAGGTAGTGGCCGCGCATCCGGCCGAACAGGTCCAGGCTCCACATGAACCGCGCGTGGACCGCTCCGCACGCCTTCGCCGCGATCGGCCCGGCGTAGGTCACCGGCTCCCAGATGACCAGGTCGGGCTCCCACTTCCGGCAGTACTCGGTGAGCCCGTCGATCATGGGTTCGTTGACCAGGCGGCACCACCAGGGGACGAACTGGGCGTATCCCCGCTTGAAGTGCTCCCAGGTGAGCTGCTCGGGGTGGTCGTCCGCCATGTCGAAGAAGGGCACCGCCCTCTTGTGCTTCTTACGGGGGTCGAAGAAGCCGAACGCCCGGTTGGCCCGCCACAGGCTGTGGTCCCTGCCCACCGGCACCGCGGTCAGCCCCGACCGGGTGATCACGTCGGTCAGGTCCGGTTGGCTCGCGACCCGCACCTCGTGCCCCTCGGCCTGCAGCGCCCACGCCAGCGGAACCATGACCAGGAAATGCGACTTCTCAGCGTAGGTTGCGAACAGAATACGCATACTCGTCCTTCCGGGCGCGCGAACGCGGAGTGGCGAAGGCCGTGCCCGTCTCGACAGGTTTCCGAGGGGACACACTCCAACCCCTATCACATTTGTTCCGCCAAAAGGCAATACCATTTTGCGGGACGGCGGGGGTTGATTTCCTGAGGAGCTCGAACAGTAGTCTCAGGCACCGCCGCAGACAAAAACGCAGGAGCTCCGATGAAAGGCATAGTCCTTGCCGGAGGAAACGGGACGCGTTTGCATCCGCTGACCCTCGCGACCTCCAAGCAGTTGCTTCCCATCTACGACAAGCCGATGATTTACTATCCCATCGCGGTGCTGATGCTGGCACAGATACGCGACATCCTCATTATTTCCACGCCGGACACCCTTCCGTCACTGCACGCACTTCTGGGTGACGGGTCGCACGTGGGGGTGAACTTCACCTACGTGCCGCAACAGGAACCGCGGGGCATCGCGGAGGCGTTTCTGCTGGGCGACTCGCACATCGACGGGGATCCCTGCGCGCTCGTGCTGGGAGACAATCTCTTTCACGGCGCGGGCTTTCCCGACCTGCTGCGCAGGGCCCGGGAGGAGCTGGACGGCTGCGTCATGTTCGGCTACCCGGTGAGCGATCCCGAGCGGTACGGCATCGGGGAGCTCGACGCCGAGGGCAGGCTGGTCTCCATCGAGGAGAAGCCGAGCGTCCCCCGTTCCGACCAGGCCATCACCGGCCTGTACTTCTACGACAAGCAGGTCGTGGACATCGCCAGGGAGCAGCGCCCCTCGGGCCGCGGCGAGCTGGAGATCACCGACGTCAACCGGGTCTACCTGGAGCAGGGCAAGGCGAGACTGCTGCCCCTGGGACGGGGCTTCACCTGGCTGGACGCCGGGACGCACCAGTCCCTGCTCGAGGCGAGCCAGTACGTGCAGATCCTCGAACGCCGCCAGGGGGTGCGGGTCGCCTGCCTGGAGGAGATCGCCCTGCGCATGGGATTCATCGACGCCGAGGCGTGCTACCACCGGGGCACCGAGATGAGGCAGTCGGCATACGGCCAGTACGTCATGGACATCGCTCGATCACTCGCGTGACTGACAGCAAAGGTGCAGGCAAATGCGGATCTTGGTCACTGGCGGTGCCGGATTCATCGGCTCGAACTTCGTCCGGCGCACGCTCTCCGGCGCCTACGAGGGGTTCGAGGACGTCCGGGTCGTCATCGTGGACAAGCTGACCTACGCGGGAACCATGGAGAGCCTGTCCACCGTCGTCGACGACCCCCGGCTGGAGTTCGTCGAAGGGGACATCTGCGACGCCTCGCTGATGTCCCGGGTGATGAAGGGCGTCTCCCTCGTCGTGCACTTCGCCGCCGAGACCCATGTCGACCGGTCGATCGACAGCGGCGCCGACTTCGTCGCGACCAACGTGGTGGGCACCCAGACGCTGCTTGAGGCCTCCCTGCGCGCCGGGGTGGGGAAGTTCGTGCTCGTCTCCACGGACGAGGTCTACGGGTCCATCGAGTCGGGCTCGTGGGTGGAGAGCCATCCGCTGGAGCCCAACTCCCCCTACTCCGCCTCGAAGGCGGCGGCCGACCTGCTGGCGCGGGCGTTCTCCCGGACCTACCGCTTCCCCGTCTCGATCACCCGCTGCCCCAACAACTACGGCCCCTACCAGTTCCCCGAGAAGGTGATCCCGCTGTTCGTCACCAACCTCCTGGACGGGGAGCACGTGCCGTTGTACGGCGACGGCCTGCACGTGCGCGAGTGGACGCACGTCGACGACCACTGCCGGGGGATCGCCCTGGTCGCCTGGAAGGGCAGGCCCGGCGAGATCTACAACATCGGGGGCAACGCCGAGCTGACGAACCGGGAGCTGACGCGGGCGCTGCTGGACATCGCCGGAGCGGACTGGTCCATGGTCAGGCAGGTGGAGGACCGCCCGGGGCACGACCGCCGCTACTCGGTCGACAGCTCGAAGATCACTGCCGAGCTGGGCTACCGGCCGCTCACCCCCTTCGCGGAGGGTCTGGCGGCGACGGCTCGCTGGTACGCGGACAATCGCAGCTGGTGGGAGCCGTTGAAGAAGGAGAGGGCCGTCTCGGTCGCCGCGGCCCCCGGGCCCGGCGCGGGCGTGCCGGCCGGCCCGTGACCCGGCGCGAAGGCGCACGACCGCGCCATCCGAGTCCCGGTGCGAGGCCGCACCACCGCGCACCCCCGGCACCCGGTGCGAAGACCCACCGGGGCGCGCACTCCGGGACCCCGCGGGAACCACTTCAGGTAACGCCCCCGGCACGCGATCCGAAGCGCGGCGAAGGCCGCGGAATTCCCATTGAGCGCCCCGGAACCCGTACCTGTCTCGCTGGCGGGACAAACCGCCCTCCGACCGGGGGGAGCGGGGAGCTTTCTTATTACACGCGTCGCTATATGGTGACGAACGGAACCGATACGTTAACCTCCAGAGCTGGAAAGCGGTGCTGGGAATGGAGATCATCGGAAATGGCTTTCTCGCGAGACATCTGCGGCCGATCAGCGACGCACACCCGGAGATGACGATTCTCGCCGCCGGTGTGTCTCTGTGGAAGAATTCCGATTCCGACTACGAACGGGAAACCGCTCTGGTCGAGGAGACGATCGTAAAGAGCCTTCGCCAGGACCGGATACTCGTCTTTTTCTCGACCGCCTCGATGAGCATGTACGGCGGTCCCGGCTGCCGCGGCCGCGAGGACGAACCCGTGGAACCCGTGACCCCGTACGGATGGCACAAGCTCGCGCTGGAGCGGCGGATCCAGGACTCCGGGGTACGCCACCTCATCCTGCGGCTCGGCTATGTCGTCGGCCCCCACGTCCCGGCGAACCGGTTGATCCCTTCTCTCATCGAGCAGATCCGCTCCGACAACCTCACGATGTACCGCAGCGCGCGCAGGGATCTGATCGACATCACCGACTGGGTGCGGGTCATCGACATGCTGCTGGCCGAACGGATCACCCAGGAGGTGGTCAACATCGCCACCGGTGAGTCCGTGCCGATCAAGCTGATCGTCGACCATCTCGAGTCGCGCCTGGGCGTCACGGCCCGCAGGCAGATCATCGACGAGGGCACGTCACATCACATATCCGTGGAGAAGCTGCGGAGGCTGGTGCCCGCGGTGAAGGAGATGGACTTCGGTCCCGATTACCACAGGACCGTGATCGACCGCTATCTGGAGGCGACCTCCCAGCTGCGGGACGGGTCACCGGAGTTGCGGCCCACCGGCCCCTCGCGCCGGTCGGCGTGAGGAGGCGGGCGAGCAGAAAGGTACGCCATTGCGCACACCGGAGGTCTTCGTCAGGGGGATCGGCGCGTTCGTCCCCCCGACGGTAAGCGTGGAGTCGGCGGTCGCCGACGGGTTGTGCTCCGTCGAGCACGCCAAGGTCCACGACATGCTGGGGGCGGCGGTCGCCGGTGACATCCCCGCTCCCGAGATGGCGCTGCGGGCGGCGCGGCAGGCGATCGGACGCGGCGGGGCCGACGCCGGCGACCTCGGGCTGCTGCTGTACGCCGATGTCTGGCACCAGGGCCCCGACGGCTGGTCACCGCAGTACTACCTGCAGCGCCATCTCGTCGGCGGCGACCTGCTCGCCCTTGAGGTGCGTCAGGGGTGCAACGGCGTGCTCAGTGCCCTGGAGCTGGCCGGGGGGTTCATGGCGGGCGATCCGCGCGGGCGCGACGCGCTGATCGTCACGGCCGACAACTTCGGCACCGCCCGGATGGACCGGTGGTGCTCGGGCCCCGACTTCGTACTCGGCGACGCGGGAAGCGCCGTGGTCCTCAGCCGCGAGACCGGCTTCGCCCGGCTGCTCTCGGTGAGCTCGATCTCCGTCCCCGAGGCCGAGGAACTGCACCGCGCGGGCACTCCCCTCTTCCCTCCGAGCGCCACCACCGGTGAGGCCGTCGACTTCAGCGCGCGTGCCGAGGAGTTCGGCCGCATGTGCTCCGTCGACGGCGACCTGGCGCTCGCCTGGGTCATCGTGCAGCAGCGGATGATGCGGGTCCTCGGCCGCACCCTGTCCGAGGCCGGCATCACGGCGAACGATCTCACCCGCACCGTGTTCACCAGCCTCTCCCCCGAGGCCGTCGAGCACCGCTGGATGTCGGTCCTCCGCATGCCCATGTCGAAGTCCAGCTGGGACTACGCCAGGACCGTCGGCCATCTCGGCGCGAGCGACCACCTCGTCTCCCTGGACCACCTGCTGTCGACCGGGCAGCTCGGCCCCGGCGACCACGTGCTCCTGGGGGGCATCGGTCCCGGCGTCACCATCTCGTGCGCGGTCCTGGAGATCCTCAGCACTCCCCCGTGGATCTAGGGGGAGCCGTCTCTGAAGGGAAGGACGGTTCATGGAGTTCGGTCTCACCGGCGCGCGCGGCGAGCGGCGCGACGCGATGTTCGACGGCGCGCGCAAGCGCCTCCACGACGCGTCGGAGTCATCATTCGAGTCACCGTCTGAGTCACCGTCGCGGCCGTTCACCCGCGAGCGCTGGCGCGCCGCCGCCGGACTGGGCGCCACCGGCCTGTGCCTGCCCGAGCAACACGGCGGCGGCGGCCTCGGAGCCCTGGACACCGCGCTGTGCCTGGAGGCCCTGTCCGAGGGGTGCGGCGACACCGGCCTCGCCTTCGCGGTCTCGGCGCACCTGCTGGCCTGCTGCGTCGCGATCCGCGACAACGCCGGCGAGGACGTGCTCGCGGAGCTGCTCCCCGGCCTCGCCTCGGGGGAGCTGATCGCGGCCAACGCGATGACCGAGGACGAGGCCGGATCCGACGTGAGCAGGCTCGCCACCACCGCCCGGCGCGACGGCGACTGCTACGTGCTCGACGGCGTGAAGTCCTTCGCCAGCAACGCCCCGATGGCCGACGTCCTCGTCACGTACGCCGTCACCGACCCCACCCTCGGCTTCCTCGGCATCAGCGCCTTCGCGGTGCCCCGCGACCTCCCGGGAGTCCGGGTGGGCGAGCCGATGGCGAAGATGGGCCTCGACAGCTGCCCGGCGGGGCGGGTGGAGTTCTCCGGGTGCCGGGTCCCCGCCAGGTTCAGGCTCGGCCCCGAGGGCGGGGGAAGCACCGTCTTCCAGGGCTCGATGGCGTGGGAGCGGGCGTGCCTGCCCGCCGTCTACCTCGGGATGATGGAGGAGCAGCTGCGGCGGGCGGTGGAACACGCCCGTGCGCGACGCCAGTTCGGCCGCGCGCTGGGCGACTTCCAGGCGGTCTCGCACCGGCTGGTCACGATGAAGCAGCGGCTGGAGGGAGCCAGGCTCCTGCTTTACCGGGCGTGCTGGGCGCTGGACGAGCAGGAACCCGGCGCCGCCACCGCAGCGGCGCTGTCGAAGATCGCCGTCTCGGAGGCGGCCGTGGCGAGCAGCCTCGACGCGATCCAGATATTCGGCGCCACCGGCTATCTCGGCGCCGCGGGCGTCGAACGCCAGCTGCGCGACGCGGTGCCGAGCACGATCTTCTCCGGTACGACGGAGATACAGCGGGAACTCGTCGCGAGAGGGCTCGGACTGTGAGCCTGCACCGGCTTCTCATCGACAGCGCCTCCCGCTTCCCCGACAACCTGGCCGTCGCGGGCCCGGCAGGCGAGATGCGCTACGCCGAGCTCGACCACCGGGCCGACGCCCTGGCGCACACGCTGTCCCGCGAGGGCGTGCGGCCCGGCGACCGCGTCGTGGTCTGGGCGGAGAAGTCACCGCTCGCCGTCGTGGCGATGCAGGCCGTACTGCGCCTGGGCGCCGCCTACGTGCCGGCCGGCGAGACGACGCCGGTGGCCCGGGTCGCCACCATGGTCCGCGACTGCCGCCCCCGGGCCGTCTGCGGCTCCGGCGACCGGCTGCGGCGACTCGTCAAGGACCTGGAGGCGGACGTGCGCGCCGTGGACCTCGACGAGCACCGGGACGTGCCCGGCGACCGGGTGCGGCCCGTCGACCATCCGGTCGACCCCGACGACCTGGCGTACGTGCTCTACACCTCCGGCTCGACCGGAACTCCCAAGGGGGTGTGCGTCAGCCACCGCGCCGCCCGCGCCTTCGTGGACTGGGCGGCGGCCGAGCTGGACGCGCGGCCGGACGACCGGTTCGCCAACCACGCGCCCTTCACCTTCGACCTGTCGGTGCTCGACCTGTACGCGGCGTTCTCCGCGGGGGCGGCGGTCTGCCCCGTCCCGTCCGAGCTCGCCTACGCCCCCGCCAGGATGGTGGACTTCCTGCACCGCGAGCGCGTCAGCGTCTGGTACTCGGTGCCGTCCGCGCTCACCCTGATGATGCGTGACGGCGGCCTGCTCGACAGGCCCGCGCCCGGCGCGCTGCGGGCACTGCTCTTCGCGGGCGAGCCCTTCCCGATCGCGGGGGTCCGCGACCTGGCGGGCTGGACCCGCGCGCGGCTGCTCAACCTCTACGGCCCGACCGAGACCAACGTCTGCACCTTCCACGAGGTCGTCTCCGGCGACCTGACCCGCGACCGCTCGGTGCCCATCGGCCGCGCTGCCTGCGGCGACACGGTTCGGGTGATGCGGCCCGACGGGAGGGAGGCGCGCCCCGGCGAGGAGGGCGAGCTGGTCGTGGAGGGGCCCACCGTGATGCGGGGCTACTGGGGTGCCGCGCCGCAGCGCGGCCCGTACCGCACCGGCGACACGGTGCGGGTGCTCGCCGACGGATCGCTCGACTACCTCGGCCGCCGCGACCACATGGTGAAGGTACGCGGCCACCGGGTGGAGCTCGGCGAGGTCGAGGCCGTCCTCGGCGGTCACCCCGAGGTGGCCGACGTCGCCGTGATCGTCGGCGGCGAGGGCCCCGACGCGCGGCTCCACGCGTTCGTGGTACCCGTGCGCGACAGAACGCCGGGCGTGCTGAGCCTCAAGCGGCACAGCGCGGAACGACTCCCGCCCTACATGATCGCCGACGAGTTCCACTTCGTGGGCGAGCTGCCCAGAACCCGCAACGGGAAGATCGACCGGGCCGCACTGGGCTCGGAGACCACGCCGTACGGCCGACTGTGAAGGAGACGACCACCTTGACCACCACCGACCTGTCCGAGCGGGAGATATCGGAACGCCTGATCGCCTTCATCAGGGAGCGGTTCCTGTCGGGGGATCCGCAGGGAGAGCTGGACGAGGACACCCCGCTGCTGGAGTGGGGGATCCTCAACTCGCTCAACACCGCCATCCTGGTGAGTCACATCCGTGACGAGATGGGGATCGACGTGGCGTTCGAGATGATGGACCCCCGGGCCTTCAAGAGCATCCGCGGCATCGCCTCCGCGCTGCGCCCGCTCTGAACTCCTCTCCGGCCTGCGGGCCCGGGGGTTCTCCCTTCGCGGTCGAGCGGGGGCCGGCTCCTCACGGACCTGCCCCCGGATCCCCACGTCGTGGCCCCGGCCCCGAGGCACGCCGTCTCAGCCGGTCCCTGTGCTGCCGCGGTGCCGGGCGGTGAGCCTTTCCAGCTCGGGGACGAGGTCGTTGGGGGTGGGCATGGCGTGCATCTCCTCGCGGAGCCGTGCGGCGGCGTGGGTGTAGGAGGGGTCGCCGAGCAGGCGCAGCAGGTCCTCGCGCACGCGGGCTCCGGCGGCCTCGCCACCGCGCACCACCAGCCCCGCCCCCAACCCGGCCAGCCGCTCGGCCCGGAGCCCGTCGTCGAACATGAACGGCTCGATCAACTGCGGCACCCCCTGCCCCGCCACGGTGAGGAACGTGCCGCTCCCCCCGTGACTGATCACGGCGGAGCAGGTGGGGGCGAGGGCGTCCAGGGGGACGAAGGAGACGAGGCGGGTGTTGGCGGGGACGTGGTGGAGTTCGGCCTGTTGTTTTTCTGGGAGGGTGGCGATGATCTCGAGGTCGA